>JAFSLL010000150.1 GCA_017448455.1 Oscillospiraceae bacterium
AAGCTGGGCAAGACCGTGTGCAAGACCAGCTCCGGTTACAGCCTGCTGCACCTGATGATTGGTTCCGAGGGCACGCTGGGCATCATCACGGAGATGACCATGAAGCTCATTCCCCAGCCCATCTGTGATGTATCCTGCCTGGTTCCCTTCCGCGATGTGGAGTCCTGTATCCATTTTGTCCCGAAGATCAAGCTGGCAAATCTGGATCCTCAGTCCATTGAATTTATGGACGCGGATATTGTAACCTCCTCCGCCGCCTTTACCGGCAATCCCATTTTCCCCGAACGGGTGCGCAATGAAGATGTCGGCGCCAGTATTCTTGTTACGTTTACGGGCAATGACGAAGACGAGCTGGACCAGAAGATGATCCGGCTCGGGCAGATCGCCGAAGAAGCGGACGCGCTGGACGTCCTGGTTGTCGCCACCTCCTCCAGCAAAAAATCCGCCTGGGCCGCCCGTTCCAGCTTTCTGACCGCCATCGAGGCCGACACCCGGCTGATCGACGAGATGGACGTGGTCGTGCCCGTGGACAAGATCCCGGCATTTCTGATCTATATCCGTTCACTGGGTGACGAAAACGGCATCCGCATCCGGAACTTCGGGCATGCCGGGGACGGCAACCTGCATATATACTGCTGCTCCAACGAGCTGGAAGAAGAGGAATTCAAGCGCAGGGTCAAGATCATCATGGACAGCGCCTATACCAAGTGCGCCGAGCTGGAAGGCCAGGTGTCCGGCGAGCACTCCATCGGTCACGCGAAGATGGTCTATCTGAGGGAATCCGTGGGAGACGACGTATTCCGTCTGATGGGACAGATCAAGGCGGTCTTTGATCCCGACTGTATTCTGAACCCCGGCAAGGTCTGCGACAGCTCGTTCGCGCTCTGAAAAGAGACGGGGAACAGGAAGGAGAACACACATGCTGAGAATACTTGTTTGTGTCAAGCAGATTCCGGACATTGATCTGGTAAAAATGGATCCGGAGACCGGCAATCTGATCCGTGCCGGTGTGCCGACCCTGACCAACCCGCTGGATCTGAACGCGCTGGAAGCCGCCGTGCAGGTCAAGGAGCGCTACGGCGGAGAGATCACCCTGATTACCATGGGTCCTCCCATGGCGGAAAGCACACTGCGCGAGTGTCTGGCTGTCGGCGGCGACGATGCCGTCCTGATCAGCGGCCGGCCCTTCGGCGGCGCCGACACCCTCTCGACAAGCTATTCGATTGTGATGGCCGCAAACATGAAAGGCAAGTTCGACCTCATCTTCTGCGGCAAAGAGTCTTTGGACGGCGCCACCGGTCAGATGGCCTCTCAGCTGGCGGAACGCTTCGACGCCTCCCAGATTTCCTGCTGTCTTCGCATTGATGAGATTGCCGACGGAAAAATCCGTGCCACCCGCACGCTGGAAACCGGCAAAGAAATCGTGGAAGCAACGCTGCCGTGCCTGATCACCGTGGAGAAGGACAACTTTTTCGGCCGTCTGCCCAATCTGGAAGCCTATCTTGCCTCCAAAAAGGCGGAAATCACGGTCTATTCCGAAAACGACATTGACGGGCTGGACCTGCAGAAAATCGGTGTTCCCGGCTCTGGAACCATCGTGCCGAAGATCTATCCGCCGGAACTGCCGGAACCCGGCCAGATCATCAGCACCGGCAGTGTGAGGACCGATGTCTCCAGACTGGTCGAAGTGCTGACGGAAAAAGGAACACTGTAAGGGGGCCCGGAAATGCAGAAATCTGACTATAAGAATATGTGGGTTTACATCGAGCACGACGGGAAAACCGCCGCTCCGGTGGGTCTGGAACTCTGCTGCGAGCTGCGCAGGCTCTGCGATGAGACCGGCGACCAGCTGCTTGCCGTGATCCTCGGGGATCTTCCTGCGGAAGAAGTCGAAAAAGTCAAAGCCTGCGGAATCGACGGCATCATCCATGTCAACGGCACCGGATACGAGTACTTCAACACCGACGCCTATGCCAACGCCTTCACCGTTCTCTCCAGGAAGTACAGACCCTCCGCCATTTTCGTCGGCGGCACCGTCAACGGCCGTGACTTCGCTCCGCGTTTTGCCGTACAGCTGGACACCGGCTGCACCTCGGACGCCATGCAGCTGGAATATGACCCCGAGACCGGTGACATTCAGTTCATTGAGCCGGCGGTCGGCGGAAAGATTATGGCCGTCATCACCGTCCCCGTCCTGCGTCCGCAGGTCGGCACGATCCGTCCGGGCACCTTCAAGTACGCCCCTGCGGGGAAGAAGGAGAACATTGCGCTGATCGAAGAGGAAATCAGCTTTGATCCGGCAAGAATCCGCTGCCGGCATGTGGATTTCATTCCGGATGACACAGACCCGGAGATGGACATTGCCAACGCCGACTGCATCGTCTGTGTCGGCAACGGCCTGAAGGACGCCGAGCATTTGGAGCGCTACCGTGTTCTGGCAAAGCTCCTCGGCGGAAAGATCGGATGCACAAGACCTCTTTACGACCGCGGGATTCTGCCGTACAAGCTGCAGATCGGCCAGTCCGGCGTGATGGTGAAGACAAAGCTCTATATCAGCTTCGGCGTCTCCGGCGCGGTTAACCACACAGCCGGCGTCGACGCGGATCTCTTTATTGCCGTCGACAAAAACCCCGACGCGCAGATCTTCAATTACTGCGATTACGGCATCGTCGGTGATATGGACGAAGTCTGCGACGAACTGATCGAACAGCTCCGCGCGGCGAGGAAAACGGCACCGGAACCGTCCGTCTGCCCTGCCGCTTCCGCCTGCTGACGCGTCGCCGCCTTGAACGGGAAAATGCAGTGAGTACCTACATTGCGATTGACCTCAAGAGTTTTTATGCTTCCGTGGAATGCGCAAACCGCGGATGCAATCCTCTGACGACCAACCTGGTTGTGGCGGACGCCTCAAGAACAGAGAAAACAATCTGCCTCGCGGTCTCGCCGTCTCTGAAGGCTCACGGCATTGCGGGGCGCGCACGGCTGTTTGAGGTCGTCCAGAGAGTGAAGGAAGTCAACGCCGAACGTCTCAGGGCTGCCGTCAAAACGGGACGCGCCGTGCAGGACAGTGACGGCGGGTATCACTTCGGCTCTTCGTCTTTTGACGCGGAAGCGCTCGCGGCGGATCCGGCGCTGGAACTCTCCTATATTGTCGCTCCTCCTCAGATGAAGCTGTATGAGCAGATCAGCACGAAGATCTTCTCCATCTATATGCAGTACATCAGCCCCGATGACATTCACGTCTATTCCATTGACGAAGTCTTCATCGACGCCACGCATTATCTGGACCGGGACAGGATGAGCGCCCATGAGCTTGCGATGACCATGATCCGCGATGTGCTGTTTCAGACCGGCATTACCGCAACCGCCGGAATCGGCACAAACATGTATCTGGCCAAAATCGCGATGGACATCGTCGCCAAACACATGCCGGCGGACCGGGACGGTGTCCGGATTGCGGAACTGGACGAAAGGAAGTACCGCGAACTGCTCTGGTGTCATCAGCCGCTCACAGACTTCTGGCGTGTCGGATCCGGCACCGCGAGACGGCTGGAAGCGCTCGGCTGCTTCACCATGGGCGACATCGCCCGCATGAGCGTTCAAAATGAAGACTGTCTCTATTCCGCTCTCGGCATCAACGCGGAGCTGCTGATTGATCACGCCTGGGGCTGGGAACCGACCGATATCGCGACCGTGAAAGCTTACCGGCCGGAGAGCAACAGCCTCACTTCCGGTCAGGTTCTCGCGGAGCCCTATGACACCGAAAAAGCGCGCATCATCGTCCGGGAGATGACGGAGCTTCTGGTTCTGGATCTGGTGAAAAAAGGTCTGGTCACCAGGCAGATTACGCTGACCATTGGCTATGACCGCGAAAGCCTGATCACCGTCCGTCAGGGAAAAACCTGTAAAGATTCCGTCTACCGGGTGAGAAAGACCGGAAAAGAATACACCGGCACTGTCACCCCGGACTATTATGGCCGGCCCCATCCCGGACATGCCCACGGCACCGGGAATCTGCCGGCCTATACCAGCAGCACCGAAAAAATCATGAAGACCATGCTGGAGCTCTATGACCGCATTATCGATCCCGATCTCCTTGTACGGCGCGTCACCATCGTTGCGGCGGGCGTCATCAGGGAAGACCGGATTCCGCCGGAAACGCGCAAGGGTGTTGTGGAAGGGCAGTTCGACCTGTTCACGCTGATGGAGAGCACGGAGGAGAAAGCCGCTCAGGCAGCGGAAAAGGCGAGCAGCGAACGGGAAAAGCGGCTTCAGCAGGCAACGCTGAAAATCCAGAGCAAATACGGGAAAAACGCTCTTCTCAAAGGAACCAGTCTTCAGGAAGGCGCAACCACCATAGAACGGAACCGGCAGATCGGCGGCCACCGCAGCGGGGAGACGGGTTTTACCCGAGAGAAGAAGGTGCCAAAATGCCCAGAGAAGTAAGGTCAAAGGAAGCGGACCCGCGGGTGGTCTATGCGGACATTATCGACCTGCCCCATCATCAGTCGGAAACGCATCCCCGGATGAGTCTCTATGCCCGGGCCGCGCAGTTCAGCTCCTATAAGGCGCTCTCCGGCTATGAGGATATGGTGGCGGAAGAGGCCCGCGTAACCGATCGGCAGATCGAACTCTCCGACGGCCAGCTTGACCGGCTCGGCCAGAAGCTGGAGCTGATCAGCGAAGCTGTCGGCGCGGGAGAGACCCCCCTGATCATCTTCACCGTTTTCCTGCCGGATGAGCAGAAAGCCGGCGGAAAGTACATCGAAGTGACAGACCGGGTCAGGAAAGTCGATACCGTAAACCGGAAGATCGTGCTGATGTCCGTCAGGGATGTCAGCGGCGTCCGTGAAACCCTTGATTTCGACAGAATTCTGGATATTCGCGGCGATCTGGTGGATGATCTGGACGATTATCCGGATTAACGCCTCCGCCCTTTCGGAAGTTTCCGGACCGTTTCGGATCTCCCGATGAACGGAATAATCATGAAAAAGAGAATCCGACGCGTGTCCCGCACAGGGACCCCGCCGGATTCTCTTTTTATCGCTTATGCTGCCTTTCCTGAGCTTCCGCCTTCAGTCTCTCTCCTCGACCTTTGTAAAACGCCGGAACGTCTTCCCGTCCCGGGTCACCGTCTCGTTCCACATCTCCGCAGGCCGCACCCATACACCGCCGTCGCCGTAGAGCGCGCGGTAGACAACCAGAGGCTCCTCCGTCTCGGAATGACGGGCAACGGCGAGCACCTCATACTCCCCGCCCTTGAAATGACGGTACCTTCCCGGCGGGATTGCCTCCCGCGCTTCCTCAAACTCATACCGGCTCATGTCCACATGTCCTCCTGACTGCCCTTGCTGTCCGTTCCCAGGTACTCCTTTAAATAGAGTTCGCACAGTTCGTCCAGCGTGCAGCCGCTGTCACTGTGTTCCAGCATAATCGAGATCACGCGCTTTGGAATCAGGATATCCAGGTTCCGAATCACGGCGCTCTGTTCTCTGGCCATGTTTTTCACGACGCTGCGGAGGTCGGCGTTATGGAACGCCTCCTCGAAGCCGGCGGCTTCCTCTTCTTTTCTCTTCCGATAACTGCGGTTGTGAAGGAAACGGATCATGCTGGAAATGCCAAAGGTGAGGGGCATGACCAGGACCACCGAAATCCACAGCGGAATGCGTGTGGCAAAGCCGTAAAAATCATTCCATCCGCCCTTCTCCTCGCCGATGACAACAACCATGACGAAGTACACGATGGCATAGATCAGCACCGGGAATACCGCAATGTTCGCGTCCTGAAAGCTTACGCGCTGCTCACTCATAAAGAAGCAGAATGCCAGGAACGCCAGAATCGGGCAGACGCCGTGAAGGAAGAAACGGGACCCTGAGAAAATCAGGTGGAAACCTTTCACCGGAGAGAGGATAAAGAGCGAGATGAGAAATGTGAGCGTCACCGCCGTGACCCCCGCAAAGGCAAAAACCGTGACCCACCGCGGCAGGTGATAATTGTTCTTGCGGATGCCGTCCACCGTATAGGGAATGATCATGGCCATGGAAATGGCAGCCAGAATATTGGAATTGACCGTAAACATACAGAAGGTCCGAATCCCCATGTGATCGAAATTCTCGTCATAGAGAGTCGTCAGGTTCATGGTCACGCCGATAAAGACGCAGATCACGACAAGCTGCGCGCTGAACAGGGCAAGCATGCACTGTCTGCGGGTGCTTTTCATCACCTGTTCCATCTGTCACATCTTCCTTTCCGTGTCTGTGTCCATGAAAAGACCGCGCTTTTGTCAGGGTTCGTATAACCGCCTTTATGATATCTTTTCTCCGCGATGAATGCAAGACGGAAAGTAGAAATGGATAAGTTTTTCTTAAAAATGCGGGCAATGGCGTGACAAGCGCAGTCTGCCGTGCTATGGTGAGGTCAGAAACGACGCAGGCAGCTTTCTCTGCCGGAAAAAATATCAGAAAAACGATGGGAGCAGATTATGAATAACAGACGAAACGGAGCAAGACTGCTGGCAGCCCTGCTGGCACTTCTGATCCTGACCGGATGCGGCGCTGCCGCAGTTCCCGGTCCCGAACAGAGCAGCCCTGCCGTACCGGGAGAGCCGAAACCCGCCGGAAGCGCGGTGGAAGTGAGCACAGTGGATGAATTCCTTGCCGCGCTTGCCTCCGACCAGACCATCTCCCTGGCAGCGGGGACCTATGACCTCAGCACGGCTTCCGACTACGGCAAGGACACCGGAACCGCCCCCTACTACTGGGTCCCCGTCTATGATGACAATCGGAACGACAGCTTTGAGCTGGTCATCAGCGGCCTTCAGGACCTCAGCCTCACCGGCGCGGGCACGGATGCCGTCACCATCGCCGCGGTTCCCCGCTACGCCAATGTCCTGCACTTTGAAAACTGCGGCGGTCTGAAGCTCACCGGCCTCACCGCCGGACATACCACACTGCCGGGCTACTGCGCGGGGGGCGTGCTCTTCTTTGATTCCTGCAGCGACATCGTCGTGGACGGCTGCGGGCTGTTCGGCTGCGGCACTGTCGGTGTGGACGCGGAAAACTGCACGAATGTCAGCGTGACGCACAGCAGCATCTATGAATGCAGCAACTATGCCGTCTTCAGCCACGCCTGCCGGAACGTCAATGTCGACGGCTGCGAAATTCATCACAACGGCACGAAGGCGGAACTGGGCAACGCGCTCAGCGTCATTCACGTCAGCAGCTCCGACGGTTTTGCCGTCCGCGGGAACTATCTCCACGACAACAGCTGTCAGTACTTCCTCACCGCCAGCTATACCAAAAACTGTGTCTTTCTCTCCAACCGCGTTGAGAAAAACACCATCATGACCGCCGCCTTCCATCTGGAGCAGTACAGCCCTGTTGTCGACGGCTGCTCCTTTGAATCGAACTTCTTCTACGGATACCTTGAAAACTGGTATGACGGGAACACCCGCTACGCCGTAGACAGCGAGGGCAACACGCTCGGCGCGGACGCGCTGCGGAACATGGAATACCGGGAGATTGACCCCGCCTCCGTCACGGCGTCGGTACCGACCCCCATGCCGACGGTTTCCGCAGCCGACGGAGAGATTCACGTCTCCACGGTTGATGAGTTCCTCGCCGCGATCGGGCCGAACCGCACCATCGTCCTGGACGCCCCGCTTTATGATCTCAGCACCGCCTCCAACTACGGCTCCATCGGCACCGCCTATTACTACTGGAACGAGAATTACGACGGACCTGAGCTGGTCATCAGCGGCGTGGATAACCTGACCATCCGGACAGCGGGCGGACCCGCGGAGGATTGTGTCATTGCCGCCATCCCCCGCTATGCGAATGTCCTCTATTTCCGGAACTGCTCCGGCATCAGCCTTGCCGGCTTCACGGCTGGCCACACACAGGAACCGGGCACCTGCGCCGGCGGCGTGCTGTACTTTGAAGACTGCCATGACATGTACGTGGAAGGCTGCGACCTGTACGGCTGCGGCATTCTCGGCATCCAGACCTGGCAGGGAACGGGGCTGACCGTGCGGGACTGCGAAATCTATGACTGCTCCTGGGGCGCCGTCAGCTGCAGCATGACCGACGGCATTCGCTTCCTCAACTGCGACATCCATGATGTGGCAAGCCCGGCGCTCTTTTTCTCCGAGTGCGGAGATCTTCTCTGGAACGATGAGCCACTGGAAAACACGAGTTACAACATCGGAGCGGACGGCGTGCCGGTGTACTGGCACTATGACGACAGCGAAGAGAATCCGGTCCAATATGATCAGCCGGCGTTTGAACTGTCGCAGACAGACCGTGACTTTTTAGCGGACGTGCAGAAGGACTTTGCCGACCGCAACTGGGAATCGCTGGCTGACAGGCTGCATTACCCGGTCAGCTTCTCCACCTCTTCCGGCACCGTTTACGCAGACAGCCGGGAAGACTTCCTCGCGATGGATCCGGACAGCCGCTTCACCGATTATGTCCTCAACAGCATCGCCTTCGGCAGAGCGGATTATCTCCCCTGGAGCGGAGCCTGCGGTTATGTCTTTAACGGCAGCTTCGGCTTTAACCGCTATGAGAGCAGCGCCTATTCCGCCGCAGCTTCGGCTGACGGCATTCCCCTGATCAACTGTTTCTTCCTGACCTGAAGCCCGGGCAGAAAAAGACCGCCGCGGCGCGGGAGACATCAGTCTCTCCTGCCGCGGCGGTTTTCTGTTTTTCTGCGCATGGCATGCGCTTTCCGTCAAAGGAACTCCTCCATCATCGCGTACAGCTTTTCCTGCTCGACCGGCTTTGCCGCGAAGGCGTCCATCCCGGCCGCATAGGCAGCCTCCCGGTCCTTCTCGTCCACATTGGCCGTCATCGCGATGATTGGGATGGTCGCTTTTTCTTTCTCCTCCAGCTGCCGGATTCTTCCGGTCGCCTCGATCCCGCTCATATTCGGCATGGAGAGGTCCATCAGGATCAGGTCGTAGGTGCCTGCCGGGGCTTCTTCGATCATGCGGAGGCATTCCGCCCCGTCCTCCGCGAAGGCAGCCTCGGCGCCGGTCTGTTCGATCAGTCCGCGGGCGATCTCGCGGTTGAGCTCCATATCCTCCGCGACGAGGATCCGCTTCCCTTTGAACTCATAAACCGGCAGTTCCGGTTTGTCGGGCTGTCTCAGGAAATACGCTGAAAGATCCTCCGCCGTCATCTTGTCGTCCAGGTTTGCCGCCTTGCTGATCTGTTCGCATCTCTCCAGCAGGAACTGCGCGGAAACGCGGATGCTCTCGAGGTAACGCTGCCTTTTCTGCGCATCGTCCGCATAGCGCTCCACCAGATCCGTACAGCCCATGATAATATGAATCGGTGTCCGGATATCCCGGGACATCTGATAGTAACGGATCAGCCTTGACGGCGCCTTGCCGTCATCACCTTCCCGAAGCAGGTCGCTCACCGTAACGCCGAGCAGATCCGCAAGCTTCGGAAACAGGCTGATATCCGGATAGGACAGGCCTCTCTCCCATTTGGAGACTGCCTTGTCCGTCACATGCAGCTTTTCCCCCAGGGCGGCCTGGGTCATTCCTTTTTCTGTTCTCAAACTGCGAATGAAGCTTCCGAATTTTGGCATCGTTCTCACCTCCACAGCTACAATACCAGACAGGGCCCCGAAATGCAATCGACCGTTGGTTTACCGGGACGGGCCTTCGGTTTCCTGTGCATTTCCCCGCGGCTGTCGGAAATGCTGTCTGTTTTCTTGACACAGTGTACAAAGACGTTTATAATTGAAACAGATTTTTGTATTATTTGCAAAAACGAAAGAGAGGTAAGCCACATGAGCAGTTTTAAAGACCTTCGCATTGTAGACAATTTCTACCAGACCAGTTCCTATTTCCCCATGCCGACGGTGATGATCTCCACCCTGGCGGAAGACGGCAGCACCTCGGTCGGTTCCTACTCTCTCTGCTTCCCTTATTATATCGCGGGCAAGGAGTATTACGCCATGGTGCTCGAGGCGCGCAACTCCTCCAATACGGCACAGCATCTGCTGGCCGGACGCAAACAGGTCGCCATCAACTTCATGCCGGAGGGCAGAGGCTATCACAAGAAGATTGTCGCCCAGGGCTGGCCCGGCGATACCCCCGCGGAAAAGATGAAGAAC
The DNA here is from genome assembly GCA_017448455.1 of Oscillospiraceae bacterium. Classification (GTDB taxonomy): domain Bacteria; phylum Bacillota; class Clostridia; order Oscillospirales; family Oscillospiraceae; genus Limivicinus. The sequence goes on from JAFSLL010000150.1 coordinate 10,129, forward strand.
TTCGGCTTCACCCTGGAAGACGGTCTCTGCATTGAGGCGGATCCTTCCACCCCGCGGCCGAAAGTCGTGGCAGAGGCCTATCAGGTGATGGAGTGCACCTGGATGAGCGATCTGGAAAACGCCACCGAAGACATCGGCAGGCAGCTGGAAGACGGCTGCTATCCGCCTCCCTACCGCAGCTTCAACGGCATCACCACCCAGTACGGCGCGCACTTCATCCTCCGCATTGACAAGGTGCTGATGAAGCCCAAATACTACGACAACATCATCGACGGCGTCAAGGGCCGGCTCTGGCCCAATGTGCTGATCTGCCACGGCTACCGCGACAGCAAAAACTTCTGGTTCGCGAAGACGCCTAGACTGGTTCCGGAGCTGCTCCCGATCCGCAACGCCACGCTCTCTTCCGTCCGCTACGCGGCAGACCGCACCGACCCGGACGTCCACTTCACGGATGACGCGCTGGAGATGCTGCTGAACGTTCCGCGCATCTTCCTGCCGACCGTACTGAAAGGCTGTGTCGCTTGGGCAAAGGAGCACCAGGTCACGGAAATCACCGCGAAGGAAATGCAGATCATCAACGATAAGCGCTCCAAGGAAAAGGGCAAAGGATAAAGGGGGCTGCAGCCATGTACGAGTTTTCTGTCCCCATGGCTCTGGTGGATTACATTCCCGTCCTTCTGTTCGGTTTCGCCTCGGTTCTGCTGATGCGCGATCTTTATAACAAGATGGCCAAGTACGCCTTTGCCTGCCTCGCCGCCGGAACCATCGACGCCTTCATCGCCGGATTCCTCAAAGCGACCTGGAAGCTCCTCTATGCCGCGGGGATCTGCGACTTCCACGTGCTGAACACCATGTTCCTGCCGACCCAGTCGCTGGGACTGCTGCTCACGGGGCTTGGGATCGTGATCATGCTGGGCTGGCGGAAAAAAGCCGCGCTCGCCGTCGCGCCGCCCGTCTTCTCCGGGACCTTCCTCTTTATCGGGATGATGATCCTGGGTCTCGGCGCCATCTGCGCCGGGCTCAGCGTGCTGGCCGTGAAGCTGAAGAAGAAATGGCTGATCCCCGTTTTTGTGCTCTGCTTCCTCTGCTACATGGGCATGGGCTATCTCGCCTCCCGCGACGGCAGCTCCGCCGCCATGAACTGGGCGGAACAGGGCGTCAACTGTGTCGGACAGGCTCTTCTGCTGCTGGGCGTCTGGACTCTGCACAGGGCCGGCCTGCGGGAATATCTGCTGTAAAAACCGAATCCGACAGAAAAAGAACCGCACTCTCCGCCGGGCGTCTGCCCGGGAGAAAATGCGGTTCTTTTTCTGTTGTTTTCTGATGCCGTCCTTCAGCCGCGTCAGACCGAGAAGATAAAGTCGCGGATAAAGTACAGCGCTGCCCCCAATGCCGTGATATGATGCGGCACCGCGCTCAGCTGGAGAAAACCCGCATCGGAAGATAAGGGGTTTCCCGCCATCACATACTGCCTGAGCAGCGGAAGATAGGGCTGGAGGTATTCCGAGAAAAACCCGCCAAGCACCACATCGCTGTCCAGGACGGTGTGCATGTTGTTCACGCCGATCGCGAGATGTCTCAGAATATCGGAGAGCAGGGCTTCATACTCCGGATTGTGGTTTTCGACACCCTGAAAGAATGTCTCCAGGTCAACCCCGAAGGTTTTTTCGATGCGCAGCGGTGAACAGTAGGCTTCCAGGCAGCCGTTTCTGCCGCAGCTGCAACGCAGGCCGCCGGGTTCCACACAGATATGGCCGAATTCCCCGCTGCGCCCGCTGTTGCCCTCATACAGCCTTCCCTCTGTCAGCACTGCGCCGCCGACGCCGTTTTCCAGCGACAGATACGCCATATTTCGAAAACTGCGCCGGACAAAACCTTCCGCATGCCCGCTGGAGGTGCCGTCATTATCAATATACGTCGGATAGGGGATGCTGTGAATCAGCTTGTTCAGGGGAATGTTCTCCAGCCCAAGCGTCGGCGCCAACAGAAGCCGGGTGTGATCCGGGGAGATAATGCCGGGTATGGTGATTCCGACCCCCAGCAGTTTCTTGCGGCTGATATCAAATTCATTTAAAAACCGTTCGAGAATCTCTCCGATTTCGGAGGGATCTCCCCGGAGCTTTGTACAGGTGTCAAAAGGAACCGTCTGATAGGCGAGTTCCTGCAGACGCAGGTCCGCCGCGACCATCCGGACACTCTTCTCCGTCATGGACAGGCCGACCGATACTCTGGCATCCGAAACGGTGCCCAGGCCCTGTGCCTTCCTGCCGCCGGTAGAGCGCTCTTCTCCGGAATAGCAGACCAGGCCCTGTTCCATCAGATCATTCAGATTCTGATACAGGGTCGGCATACTGATTCCGCATTTTTTCGCAAGCTCCTGTTTGGAACAGAAGCCCCGCACATCATACAGCGTCCGGTAGACATTGCTTTTTGACGCGATCTGCTGGTCTGCTGCCGGTTTTTTCATTTCTGCTCCCTTCTGTCGTTTCTTCTGTTTCGAATTGTATCATGTTTTCTGAGAGAGTCAATGGTTTTCCGGCATCTTTCAGAAAGTTATTTTATCGAAGTTTTCCGGATTATTGTCATTTTGCACAAATTGGGCCATTGTTTTCCGCCAAAACCAACAATCTTCCATTCAGTATTTAAAATACTCTTGACTTCCATATGCTCTATTTGTAAAATATGTTTATTGAAGCGGCATTACCGCCGAAGAAAATTACTCCAAAGGAGGACCTTATGAAAAAGTATCTTGCGTTACTTCTTGCACTGTGCATGCTTTTCGCCCTGGCAGCCTGCGGCGGCCAGACAGAAGCCCCTGCTGCAGCACCTGCTGCTGAAGCTCCCGCGGCGGAACCCGCTGCCGAGCCCGCTGCAGAAGCTGCTCAGCTGGTAGGCATTTCGATGCCGACCAAATCCCTTGAGCGCTGGAACCGCGACGGTTCTTACCTCAAGGAGCAGTTTGAGGCAGCCGGCTATCAGGTCGAGCTCACCTACTCCGACAACGACGCTGTTCAGCAGAACAACGACATTGCCAACATGATCGCCGACGGCGTCAAGGTCCTGATCATCACCGCCATCGACTCCGACTCCCTCAGCCAGACTCTGGCCGATGCCGAAGCCGCCGGAATCCAGGTCATCGCCTATGACCGTCTGATCAACAACGCGAAGACCGCCTACTATGTCTCCTTCGACAACTACACCGTCGGTGTTCTGCAGGCCCAGTATGTAATCGACGCTCTCGATCTCGAGAATGCCGGCGACAAGGTCTACAACATTGAGTTCACCGCGGGCGATCCCGCCGACACCAACGCCGCCTACTTCTTCAACGGCGCTGTTGACACCCTGAAGCCCTATCTGGACAGCGGCGTTCTGAACGTTGTTTCCGGCCAGACCGAGTTTGAGCAGGTTGCCACTCCCGCATGGAGCACCGAGAATGCTCTGAACCGTTTCCAGAACATCCTTGCTTCCTACTATGCTGACGGCACCGTTCTCGATGTTGCGCTCTGCTCCAACGACTCCACCGCTCTCGGCGTTGCGCAGGCCATCACCTCTGACTATGCCGGCGACAATGCTCCGATCGTCACCGGTCAGGACGGCGACATTGCCAACCTGAAGAACATCGTTGACGGTGTTCAGACCATGACGGTCTACAAGAACGTCTCCGACGAAGCCGGTGTTACCCTGGTTGTCGCGCAGGAAATCCTCGCCGGCAACACCCCGGATGCCAGCACCTGCGACAAGTTCGCTGCTGATGCCGCTTTCGACACCGAGACCTATGACAACGGAATGGGCGTTGTCCCGTCCTTCCTCCTGGTCCCCTACTCCATCGACAAGGACAACCTCGATCTTCTGGTTGCCACCGGCCTCTATGAGATGGGCCCCGACGGCTATCTCGTAGCTCCCTGATCAGAATGATCTGAGTTCGCAGTATCTCTAAAACCCAAGGGGCGGGGCTTGCTTGTCCCCGTCCCTCGGGTTTTCTTTGTATTTCCGTTCCCTCATACGGCTGACAGCCGGAAACCACAAAACAGGAGGGTTTAGAACTTGGCTGAAAACATTCTCGTGATGAAAAACATCACGAAAGAGTTCCCTGGCGTAAAGGCGCTTGACAATGTCAATTTTGAGGTTGAGCGGGGCGAAATCCACGCTCTTGTCGGCGAAAACGGCGCAGGCAAATCCACACTGATGAATGTGCTCAGCGGAACTTATCCGTACGGGACCTATACCGGCGACATCATTTATGAAGGCGAGGAATGCCGTTTCCAGACCCTGCGCGACAGCGAGGAGAAGGGCATTGTCATTATCCACCAGGAGCTGGCGCTGATCCCGGAGCTCTCCATCGGGGAGAATATGTTCCTCGGCAACGAGAGGAAAGGCCGTTTCGGCATCGACTGGGACCGCACCTATCATGAGGCGCGCACCCATCTGGATCAGGTCGGTCTCAAAGAGAACGAGCATACCCTGATCAAAGACATCGGAACCGGCAAGCAGCAGCTGGTTGAAATTGCAAAAGCGCTCGCCAAAAAGGTCCGCCTGCTGATTCTGGACGAGCCGACTTCGTCCCTCAACGAAGAAGACTCCCGGATGCTTCTCAATCTCCTTCTGGAGTTTAAGAAGCAGGGGCTGACCTCCATCATCATCTCTCACAAGCTGAACGAAGTCGCGTACGTGGCGGATAACATTACCGTTCTGCGAGACGGAGCGACGATCGAAACCATCAACAACCGCGAAAAAAATGTCGACGAAGACCGCATCATCAAGGGCATGGTCGGCCGTGAGCTGTCTGACCGTTTCCCCCGGCGTGAACATAAAATCAGTGACGAAATCGGACTTGAGGTTAAAAACTGGACTGTTCACCATCCGATCTATACAGAGAAGGTTGTGGACGACGATATCTCGTTCTATGTTCGAAAAGGCGAAATTGTCGGTTTTTCCGGCCTTCAGGGCGCCGGACGGACGGAACTGGCGATGTCCATCTTCGGCCGTGCCTACGGTACGGGGATCAGCGGCCAGCTGTTCCTGAACGGCAAGGAAGTGCATATCAAAAACGAACGGCAGGCCATTGAGGCCGGCCTCGCCTATGTCACGGAAGACCGGAAGGGCAACGGCCTGATTCTCCCGCAGTCGATTGCCGTCAACACCACCATGGCCCGGCTGGACAAAGTCTGTCACAACGGCGTGATCGACCGCACGAAAGAAAACATTGTCGCGGAAGAGTACCGCGAGAAGCTGAAGACAAAAACACCCTCTGTACAGCAGGCTGCCGGCAATCTTTCGGGCGGCAACCAGCAAAAGGTACTGCTTGCGAAGTGGATGTTTGCGGATTCTGATGTTCTGATCCTCGACGAACCGACGCGCGGCATTGACGTCGGCGCCAAGTATGAGATCTACTGCATCATGAACGATCTGGTCGCACAGGGCAAATCCGTCGTCATGATCTCCTCGGAGCTGCCGGAGATTCTCGGCATGTGCGACCGCATCTATGTCATGAACGAAGGCAGGATCGTCGCGGAGATGTCGGTTGCCGAAGCAACGCAGGAGAAGATCATGGCCGCAATACTCAAATCGGAAAAGACTGAGAATGAGGGAGAATAAGAATCGATGAACGCTAAAGCTATAGTCAAAAAATACACGATGGTCATCGCGCTCTTTGTCGTTTTCGCGCTGTTCGCGTTTTTGACCAAAGGCCGGCTTCTCTATCCGCAGAACATGTCCAACCTGCTGCTGCAGAATGCTTATGTGCTTGTGCTTGCCTGCGGCATGCTGCTGTGCATCCTGACGGGCGGTAACATCGACCTTTCCGTCGGATCCACGGTCTGTCTGATCGGCGCGCTCGCCGCCAAGCTCATGCAGTCGACAAACCTGAACGCGATTCTTGTCATCCTTGTCTGCCTCGCAGTCGGCGCTCTGATCGGCGTCTGGCAGGGCTTCTGGATCGGCAACATTCATATTCCGCCTTTTATCTGCACGCTGGCAGGCATGTTCCTGTGGCGCGGGCTCGGCCGTGTTATTCTGAATTCGAAGACGATTGCCGTCACCAACAAAACCTTCCTGAACATTTTCGCTTCCTATATTCAGATTCCCGGCCTGGATGACAACAAGAAGTGGTCCGCGCTGATCGTCGGCATTGCCGTGGCGGTATTTCTTCTGATCAACGTTTTCACTGACCGCGCTTCCAAAGCCCGCAAAGGCTACACCCTGGAGCCGCTCGCGCCGGCATTTGCCAAAAATGTCGTGATTGCCGCCCTGGTCATCTTCTACTGCTCCAAGCTTGCCAATTATAAAGGAATCCCTGTCATGGCGCTCTGGGTTATGGCCGTCGTGATCATTTACGCCTTCATTACCAACAAGACGGCATTCGGCCGCTACTTCTATGCGGTCGGCGGCAACGAGAAAGCGACCAAGCTCTCCGGTATTGACACCAAGAAGGTCTACTTCATGGCCTATCTCTCCATGTCTTTCCTCGCCGCGCTCTCCGGACTTCTGATGGCCGCGCGCATCGGCTCGGTAAACGGTGACACCGGTTCCTCTTTCGAGATGGACGCCATCGGTTCCTGCTTCATCGGCGGCGCCTCCGCTTACGGCGGTTCCGGAACGGTCGCCGGCATCTGCATCGGCGCTATCTTCCTCGGTGTCATCAACCAGGGCATGTCCATTATCGGTCTGGATAACAACTGGCAGTACATCGTAAAGGGTTCCGTTCTGCTTATCGCCGTTGTCTTCGACGTCGTTTCCAACCACAAGACCGGCAAGGCAGGCTGATCTCCCGACGGTTCAGGATGAGGCAGACATGATGCAGAAAAACGAACGGCAGTACGAACACGATCCCCAGAAGCTCGCGCGGGCAGGAACCTCCGCATTTCTGCGTCTTGCGGTCGCGCTGTATCTGTTCTATCTCGCCTATCAGATCATCCGCGGGGTTACAGACGGAAGTTCTTCCATGTCCCCGGTAATCGCCTGGATTGCCGCGCTGTTCTTCCTTGCCGCCGCCCTCGCGTTCTGCCTGTATACCTGGAAACGCTACCGCGCGGACACCGCAGCGGCGCGGCTTCCCGCTGAGGAGAAGCGGGAAGGAACGGAGACGGAAGCCTGATCCGGATGACCCTTTCGGCGCAAAAAAACACCTGTTGAGCAGATATTACCCAACAGGTGTTTTCAGCTTTTTGGAGATTTACGGGCAGAACCGGGCGATGAGCTTCTCCACAATTCTCCCGTTGATCGGCAGGAAAAAGCCGGCCACCGGCCCGACAAGGAACATGCAGATCAGCGTCCCGAGCCCGACGATGCCGCCGAGGACAAAGCCGGCGCCCGCGAAGAGGGCATCCACCGCAATGCGAACCAGGCTGAACTTCCAGCCTGTCTTTTCGCTGATCACGAGCGCGACAAGGTCGTTGGGGCCGGTTCCGGCATCCGAGCGGATGACCACCGTCATTCCGTACGCGAGTATCACGCAGCCCAGCACCAGCATGCAGACCCGCAGCGGAAACGGAAGCCCTTCGTGAAGCAGCGGAGAGAGCAGCTTCGTGAAAAAGTCGATGATCGGACCTCCGAAAATCATGCACAGCGCCGTGCCGATCCGAATATAGGATCGGTCCACAATCAGCAGCACCAGGACAATCAGCAGGCTGACCGCGACATGAGTACGCCCGTGTGTCAGGAATGTCCAGCCCGTTGTGTTCTCCAGCGTCCGGAACAGACCCTGAATCAGCACATTGTACGGATCCGATCCCAGGCTGGACAGCAGGAACAGGGTAACCCCCAGATGCGCGATCGTAAGGCCCAGCATTAAAATAACAACGCGGAAAATCCATTCCCGGAGGCTTCTTTTCATCGGCAGCTCTCCTCTCCGTCCCCTGTTTTAAGATGCTTCTATTGTAACAAAGACGGAAAGCCCGCGCAACCGCTTTCTTTGATCTTCTCTGACACGGAATGCAACAGCATGTTTCTTTTCCGCTGCCGGACCGCAGAAAGGAGGAATCCCTATGCCTGCCATTGACCGTTATACGGAACAGGCACAGTCTCTGATATCCGAATACCTGAAAAACGTGGAATCCGCCGAGCGCAGCCAATCGCCGACCGACGGCCTGCTGGGCACGAAGGGAGGCGTCCGGGACCATCCCTGTCATGACCGCTTTGTGTCGGATCTGGAGTTTTTCCTGAACACGGTTACGGCAGATGCCCCGGATTCGGACCGGGTGCGCGAACTGCTCCGCGCGCTCTGTGCGGCGCCGCTGGCGGCTTCCGTGCCGAAGAGCGCCTACTGGATGCTGCTCGCGGTTCAGGGGATGATCATTCCTCTGGTTGACCTGCTCACGCCGGAAGATGCCGCAGGGTTTTCGGAAGAATACGCGTCTCTTTACCCGCGCAGGGAGCGTCTTCCCGCGCAGCAGAAGCTGCTGGACGCCCTGCACGCCCGCTGCGGCAAAAAGAAGTCCCGGTTTCCGTTTCCTTTTTTCGGCTCTTGACTTTTATGACGGAATGACGTATCGTGTGAAGCACTCCGGAAAACGGAGTCTTCACACAATCTGTCTTTTCAGACTGTGCACGAGGAAAGGACAGATTGCCGTTCCCGTTTTCACAGAACGGAACTTTTTCAAGGAGGCGGTCGCGTGAAAGGCGCAAAGAACACCGGCGCGGAACCAGGTTCCCGGGGCCTGTCGTACGGCATGTACATTCTGGCCATGCTGATCTTCGGCACCAACGGCCTGCTGGTCGCGCGCATCTCGATCGCCAGCAGTCAGATCGTCCTGATGCGGACGCTGATCGGCGGCCTGCTGCTGACGGGCATCGTGCTGCTGCGGGGCGGCTTTGACCGGGAGGCTGTCCGCGCCGAGCGGGTCCAGCTCCTGTGCGGAGGCATCGCGCTCGGTCTGAACTGGGTCGCGCTGTTTGAGGCATACCGTCTGCTGAATGTGAGTCTCGCCACCCTGATCTACTATGTCGGGCCCATGCTCGTCCTGCTGTTTTCCCCGCTGCTCTTCCGCGAGAAGCTGACCGGCAGAAAGCTGATTTCCGTTCTGGCCGTGGCCGTCGGCCTCGTGTGCATCAGCGGCAGCATCGCCGCCGGCGGCATGAGTGCGAAAGGTCTGCTGACCGCCATCGTCTCCGCACTGTTCTATGCCTCCCTGATTGTCTTCAACAAGCGGATTGTCCGCACTGGCGGCCTGCAGACCGCCGCGCTCGAGCTGGACATCGCCTTTGTCGTTGTGCTGCTCTATGTGCTGCTCACCGTCGGTCTTCCGCGGCCGCAGGCCTCAGACCTGCCGTTTCTCGCCGCCATCGGACTCATCAATACCGGTCTCGCCTATCTGCTCTATTTCTCCGGGCTTCAGAAGCTGCCCGCGCAGTCCGTCGCGCTCATCAGCTACATCGATCCCGTATCCGCCCTGCTGTTCTCCGCCCTGCTGCTGCAGGAGAGCCTGACCCCGGTGCAGACGCTCGGCGCCGTGCTCATCATCGGCGGCGCGATGTTCGGCGAATTGAAAAACCGTCGCAGCTGAACAAGCCCCATAAAACAACCGTACCCGATCTGTTTTTTCAGACCGGGTACTTTTTTGTCAGGTCAGGTTCATCCTCATTCTTCTATGTACCTGCGCCAGGTTGCGACGCGCCGCTTCATGCCGTCGATGTCCAGCACACCGCAGGCAAAGCCCTTTTGCACGAGCTCCGCCGGGACAAACTCATCATACTTCTCGAAGACCGGAACTTCTTTGGGATAGACCAGCTGCATGGGATCGAAAAACCGCTCCGCCTCTTCACAGACGATCTCGTAAAACTCCTCTTCGCTCACCTGCATGGTAAACTGCATGTAGTAGGGTCTGGACGTATTCAGCCCCCTCATGCCGAGCCGGGGACTGCAGCGGAGCTTCAGAAAGCGTTCCAGCGCCAGAAAGGCGTAGCTCCCCAGCCAGGGGAACAGTGCCCACATATTACCGCCGAGGTGCACCAGCGGGCGCTCTCCCATCCCGGCGCCGCGGAAGAGCTCCCTTGCGTCCGCCAGGCGGGCGACCGCGTGCGGCATCAGGTAGGGGTAGTTCTTCTCCTCTGCCAGCACGCCATACATGCGTTCCAGAATGCGGGTATGGATGTCGCCGGCGACATCGCCGAAGTAGGCGGGGATATTCCCCTTGACAAGGCTGCAACTGACATCCCTGCGCTCATGGTCCACCTCTTCCACGACCCAGACCCTGCCCGCGATGGCGATCTTGTCCCCGACGGGTGGGGGCTTGACAATCGTGCCGAGCTGTTCGGAGCCGGCGCGGACGGTATACTCGACGTTCTCCCGGAAGACCGCGTAGAACTTGTAGCTGTTGACCACCCGCTCCCCGGCGAGCCCCAGGATCAGGCCGCCGTTTTCGGTGCGGTTCACGTGGTCGATCTCGATCAGGTGCAGGAGCAGCTGACGAAAGTCCGCCTGTGTCACCCGGTGAAAGCTGCTCAGCGGCAGCACGCGGCTGGCAAGCTCGCCGGGTGTCATCTCCCCGCAGGAGGCCAGCGTGCTCATGGTCTGGTGGTAGAGCAGGCTGTAGGGCAGCCGGTCCATCCGCGGCGGTTCCACAAAACGCTCCTCGATATACAGCTGGACCAGAGCGATGCCCTGGATCAGGTACCAGGGAATGCTGTCCGGCAGCATGGCCCGGGCCTCCTGGTGCTCCTCCCGCATGACGAACCACATCTCCGAGGGGTCGCCGCGGCGCCCGGTCCGTCCCATGCGCTGCAGGAAGCCGGAGACGGTAAACGGCGCATCAATGTGGAAGGCGCGCTCCAGCCTGCCGATGTCGATGCCCAGCTCCAGCGTGGCCGTGGCACAGACGCTCATGAGGGACTCGTCGTCCTTCATTTCCTCCTCGGCGCTCTCCCGATAGGAGGCGGAGAGATTCCCGTGGTGGATCAGGAAACGGTCCGGTTCGTGGTTGGCCTCGCAGTACTGCCGCAGCGTCTGGCAGACCGCTTCGCATTCCTCGCGGGAGTTGGTGAAGATCAGGCACTTCTTTCCTCTGGTGTGCTCGAAGATATATCCCAGGCCCGGATCGGCGGCTTTTGGCGCCGTGTCGGTGGCGGGCTCGAGCGGCGGCGTCTCGGCAGCAGCGGTCTTCCCCTCATCCGCCTGCGGGTCGGAATTGTAAAAATGCTCCATGCTCAGGCGCCAGACTTCTTTCCCGCCGTCAAACTTCGGAATCACCGTTCCCCTCCCGCTCCCGGCGGACAGGAACTTCCCCGCGTCTTCCGGATTGCCGATGGTGGCGGACAGCCCGATTCTTCTCGGACTGCAGCCGGCCTGCCGGCAAAGCCGCTCGATCAGGCAGAAAGTCTGCAGGCCGCGGTCGGCGCGCAGGAGCGAGTGAATCTCGTCGATGACGATGAAGCGCAGATCGCCGAAGAGGGAGGGGATCTCCATGTGTTTGTTGATGAGCAGGGACTCCAGAGACTCCGGCGTAATCTGCAGAATGCCGGACGGTCTGCGCAGGAGCTTCCGCTTCCTCGTCTGCCCGGCGTCGCCGTGCCAGCGGGTAACCGCGATCCCCTCCTCCTCGCAGAGCTCGTTGAGGCGGCCGAACTGGTCGTTGATCAGCGCCTTGAGCGGCGCGATGTACAGCACGCCGACGGTGGAAGAGGGATTCTCGTCCAGCAGGGTCAGAATCGGGAAAAAGGCCGCTTCCGTCTTCCCCGAAGCGGTGGAGGCGGTCAGCAGCACATTCTCCTCGCTGCCGAAGATGGCCTCGCCCGCCGCGTTCTGCACGCCCCGCAGACTCTGCCAGCCGGAGCGGTAGATGTAATCCTGAATAAAAGGCGCGTAGCGCTCAAACACGTTCATAGCGTAAACTCCACAAAGCCCTGCTCCGTCTCATCGGAGACCGCCTCCGACTTCGCGTAGGAGAATTCATCCGACGCCAGCAGCGACGCGAGGTTCATCCCCGGATTCTGATAGAGCAGATCCAGCAGCTCGATAAAATCCCGGATGACCTCGCGCGGGGTGATGTTCTGGTCCGCGCCGATGCGTCCGTACTCAATCCGGATAAAGTTCACGAGGTCTTCCGTGGTGACGCCGCGGGGATAGCCGTAGAGCCCCGCGTGCATATCTGCCAGCTTCTCGCACAGCACCAGCATCTCCTCCGCCGTCAGCGGCTCCAGACGGATCACCGGGGCCAGGAGATCCCGCGCGCCAGGCCGGGAGAAGCGGCCTTCCGCCAGACGCGAGCGCAGCGCCTCGTAGCTGTAGATGCCGCGGCGTCTGTCCTCCAGCGCCTGCGGGGTCGCGCCCATGATAATCCCGAGGTAGCGGGCCTTGCCCTGCAGCGTGTCGTTGTACATGGTCAGGATCTTCTCATAGTTGTACTGACGGGTGACGGTGTTGGGGATCTTATAGATATTCACCAGCTCGTCGATCATGATCATCATGCCGGCATATCCGGCGAGGCGGAAAAAGGTCGCGAAGAGCTTCAGGTAGTCGTACCAGTCGTCATCGGTGATGATCATGTTGACACCCAGCGCTTCCTTTGCCTCGCTCTTGAGCGTGTACTCCCCGCGGAACCAGCGCACGACCTTTGCCTTCGTCGTGTCGTCTCCCTCGACATAGGCGTGATAGTAGGCGGAGAGAAGCTTCGCGAATTCAAAGCCGTGCACCAGCTCGCTGACGGAGGATGTCACCGCATAGATCTTCCGGTCCGTCGCGGCGGCGAGCGCGGGGTCGTCCGGCGTCAGGCCGGTCTCCTGCGCGGCTTCACTCTGCACCGCGCTGATCCAGCGGTCCAGAACCAGCGTCAGCGCGCCGCCCTCGGGTTTCGTCTTTGTAGACAGGTTGCCGATCAGTTCCCGGTAGGTGGCCAGGCCCTGTCCGCGCGTGCCCTGCAGCCGCCGCTCCGGGGAGAGATCGGCGTCCGCCACAATGAAGCCGCGGTCCATCACGTAATTGCGGATGGTCTGCAGCAGGAAACTCTTTCCGGAACCGTAGCGCCCGACAATGAAGCGGAAGGACGCGCCGCCCTCAGAGATGATATCCACGTCGTGCAGCAGCGCCTCGATCTCGTTTTTCCGCCCGACCGTGATATACGGCAGGCCGATCCGCGGCACCACGCCGCCCTTCAGCGAATTCAGCACGGTCTGTGAAATGCGCTTCGGCACTTTCCTGTTGTCTGTCATTCTGCGCTTCCTCCCAGCAACTGTTCCAGGTCTTCCCGGTAATCCTCCACGAGGGAGAGTCTGTCGTCCTCACAGGCGAGAACGGTATCCCCGATCTCGTCAAAGAGCGCCTCGTTGATCGCGTCCGCCGCGATGGACGGCATGAGGTAATTGGCTCTGAGCAGTTCGGCCGCGCTCTCTCCGCGCAGAAGCGCGCGAAGAACGCGGATCTGCAGCGCGCTCAGCGGAAGATCCGGCCGTACTTCTTCCTCCGCGGCAGGCAGCGCGGCATCCTCCGCCTCTTCCGCCTCGCCGCTCTCTTCGGTTCTTTCGTATTCTGTCAGCTCCGCCAGATCGTCTTCCGTCAGCAGGCTGTCTCTCGTCTGCAGCGCGTCCCTGCGGATCTGATCCAGACCGGAGAGGTCAATCTCGATCTTCGGTCTGGCCGCTTCGATGGCGGCGCGCCGATCCTCTTCCATCACCGCCCGGATATAAGGATCCGCCCAGGCGTCGGCCTCTCTCTCCTTCATGCCGCGGCCGGTTTTCAAATAGCGCCGCAGAAGCACGTCCGCCTGATGCAGCAGGCCCTGAAAACGCTCCCGGTCAAACTGTGCCTTTTCATAGGCCTCCACCTGCCAGCTTCCTCCGCGGCAGCGATAGACCCGGGTCTCATCCAGTACGTATTCCGCGTCCTTCGGACTGCTTTTCTGGTAGTACACGGCGTTTGCCAGCGGGTACCACTGGCGGGCCGTCCGGACGCCGAAGCAGAGCGTAAACAGATCTTTATCCTGCCAGCGGTACTGTGCGGCAGCCTTCCGCCACACCTCGCAGAACAGATGCCTGCCCCTCACAGCGTCGCCGGCGAGGACCGGCGACTGGGCAAACTTCTTTCCTCCGAACAGGCAGAGCGCCGGGAAGAGCTCCTCATCCGGGACATGCTCCGGGTCCCGCAGCAGCGCGAGCGCGCGGTCCTTCTGCAGCTGTTCCGGATCGGCAAAGGTCTGAACCAGCTCCGCCGGCATCCCCTGCAGGATGGCAAACTCCCGCATCCAGCGCCGCAGATTCTGCCGCATGCGCTGATCCCCGATCCCGGCATCCAGGTATCCCGTCTCGAAATCCCGCAGCTTCCGCAGACTGTCCTCCGGGGAGGAGGCGCCGATCCCGTTGAGCAGTTCATACAGATAGAGATAGGCCGCGGATGCCGCGATCGGCTGATAGTCCCCTCTCCGCACACGGGCGCGCCAGGAGAAGTAGCCCCGCAGCTGCTCGGCGGTCAGATCGTGGTAGGTCGGATAGTAGCAGAGGAAGTCCCCTTTCCAGGGCGCGTCGTCCTCATAATCCTGCATGAAGATGCCCTGACGGTAGAAGTTGTTCGCCTTCGCCTCCAGAGACTCCCTGCCGTACTCATACAGCCGCCGCATCTTCCGCAGCCGCTCCGGCAGGGCTTCTTTCGCCGGTCTGTAGGTACTCCCGGCAAAGGGCAGCGGGGTATCCCGATAAACCGCCCCCGTGGACGCGGGCGTGTTCCCGAGCACAATGGTATATCCCCGCTGTTCGCCGGCACTGACAGCGCGGTCAAGCAGCCGGAAGACAAGCGCCGGCTCCGTTCTGCCGTCAAAACGCAGCCCGACCCACTTCTGTCCGCGCATGCGGATCGGTGACGAGAGCCAGGGTCGGGAATGCTCCGTCAGGCTCAGCTCCCCGCATTTGAGGTCGCAGCATTCGATCTCGGACCCGCTCTCCGCGTCCCACTGCCGCATCAGCAGCGCGACCCATTTCCCCGTCTGCGGGTGAACCAGCACGGAGTAGCCCGGAAAATCCGCCCATTTATGCTCTTCCTGTATCCCGTATTTTTCCAGCGCGTAGGCGGTCAGTTCCGACATCTCCATGGATTCACCCCCTCCCTCGGTATTCCAGCCAAAGCATGAAAATTATACCATGTTTCCGCCCGAAATCAAGGCATGGAAAAGGAACGGTCCGCGAACCGTTCCTCTGTTTCTCTTTTACTGCATCATGGCCCGGATGCGCCTGTCAATCTCTCCGGTGGTAAGATCGTGCAGATCCATGACCGCGATGTTCAGCTCCGCGGCACGGTTGCGCATGGCGGCGCCGCCTTTCTCGGCGGTCACGATCGCCGCTTTCGCGATATTCCCTCCGAAGCGGTCTCGGAGAACCGCCAGTTCGTTGAGCGCCTCCGTCTTCACGTCACAGGTCTTGCAGCTGATAAAGACGGGTGTAATGCCGCGCGTACACATGACATCCAGCTCATTGGTAACGGCGTTCTGCTTTCCGCTCCCCTCCCAGTCCACGATCGCGCTGAGGCGCACATCCCGGAAAAGCCCGGTATCCCGGCAGACCCTGTAGACATAGAGCTCCAGAACGCTGCCGACATCCCGCAGCCAGGAACGGATGTGCGCATCCCGAAATCGGAAGGAAACAGACTTCTCCGGTTCAATGGAGAGATTGCGGAGAAAGCCGATCTCTTCAAGCTCCCGCAGCGCCGCTTCCGGCGCGCTGATGCGGGAAGCGCGCTCACCCTTGACGGTATAGCTCCCCTCGGCCTCCAGAGAGATCGGCTGATCGGGAATCGTGGGTGACAGGCGCTGAATGTAGGTGACAATGTTGTTCCACTGACTTCGGTTTCTCAGATACATCTGAAAGAAGGGATCGATATCGTCCATATAGCGGTCCAGAACGCTGTTGTCCACCCGGCCCTGCCGCATGGAGCCGCCCGCCATCAGGAAGCAGTCCTCCACGGATAGACTCACGCTGCAGGGCAGGTTTGCCGCGAAATCCGCGTTCCGGATGTTAAAGAAGCGGTTTCTTCGCCGGCTGTAGGTAAAGACCGGTATCGAAACCTCGCTGCACAGCAGCCCCGCCGCGAAGAGCACCGCGTCGGTTCCGCCGGTGATATCCAGCGCGCAGTCCGGATAACTGCCCACCACCTTGCGGAGCAGGCGGAGCATGGCTTCCGTATCGAAGACCCGGGCCGTCACAAACGCGATCTCTGTATCGATTCCGCGGTGACGGAAATAGGCCTGCATCTTTTTCCTGCGCCGCTCATCGGGGGCCAGGGCCTGCGGGCAGACAAAAACCACGCGCTCCGGGCGGAACATCTCCACCCCCAGCACATTCTCCAGCGGTCTTTCATCAAAGAGCTCTATCAAAGTCTGCATATTACACTTCCCCTGCCTGATCGGAGGCAATATCAACGGGGTCTCCGCTGTCTCCGTCTGTCTGCTTAATGGGCTTTAAAGAAGTCACACTCGTCGCGGTTGCACTGTCCGGCTGCGTCCAGCTTCATGTTGCAGTGGAAGACGTGTCCGAGGACGTGCTCCCGGTCGCCGTAGTAATGATATTCCACCGGGACGCCCAGCTCCCGCAGCCTCTCTGCCAGCGGCGGCGCCGCCTCCGCCAGGAAGTCCCCCTCCGCCGTCATCACGAACGCGGGCGGAAAGCGCTCCGTCAGATGATCCATCACGCTGATCAGGCGCAGTTCCCGCTCCGAGCCCTTTTCCGGCAGATAGTCCGCCATCAGGCGGGTCGTCAGATCCTTCTTCCCGGTCAGGGAGATGTGATACACGCCGCAGTTGAGCGCGACCGCCCGCGGCGCGAAGCCCTCCGGCGGTGAGAAGGAAAACTCCTTCGCGAAGTCAGGGTTGGTACACAGGCAGCTGTAGAGCCCCAGCATATGCGCGCCGGCGCTGTCGCCCACCGCGTAAACCCGCTCCGGATCAAAGCCGTACTGTGCCGCGTTCTCGAGCACCCAGTGGAAGACCCGGTTCGTATCCTCCAGCGAGTCGGGAAACTTGTACTTCGGCGCCAGCCGGTAGGTGAAGTTGACCACCGCGAAGCCCTGCTGCGCCAGACTCATGCAGTAATACTGATACCGCTCCTTATCCCCGTAGACCCAGCCGCCGCCGTGGATGCTGACGATCACGGGCAGCATGCCCGCCTCCGCCTTCGGCCGGTATACATCCAGCAGGTTCCACCGGAAGTCCGGACCGTAGCGGATATCGTCAAAGCGGACGATATCCGCCGGTGTTGTGAGCCCCTTATCCCGTTTATCGTCCCCGTACTGGAACGCGGCTCTCACGGTAAAGCTTGTGAATGACATGTTCTGCTCTCCTCGCCATGCTGTATTCTTTATACGCTGATCATACCCCATTTCCCCGATTTTCGCAATGTCAAATGATACATTTGGTATCTAGCGCCGAAACGGTTGGTATCTGCGCGTCTTTTTGCTTGGATCCTGGCATCAAAAATGACCGGGAGTGATACTGCTGCAGTATCATTCCCGGCCGGATTTGTCAGGCATTATCCTTATCTTTCGCGGTCATCCCGTTCTTGTGGCTTCGTCTGATTCGACTCCGCTTTACAGCTTTACGCACGTCCCTTCGGTGATACCGTTTTCATTGAAAGCGTCCACACGGACGTAATACTCCCGCCCCGCGATCAGCGCGCCGATCCGGACATCGCCGGCGGAAAAGACAAGATCGCTGTGATAGAGCTTCTCCGGACCTGAGCCAAAGAGGATATTCCAGCCGAGCGCGTCCGCCTGCCCGGCAATGCTGACCGTCATGTCCAGGTCATTGGTGCGTTCCGCCGTGAAAGCCGAAACGGCTGGTTTTGCCCCCTCGCCGTTTCCAAAAACACGCAGACCGGAGATGCAGGGCGCCTGCGCAAAGGGCACTGCCATCTCGCTCAGACGCAGATACCGGGCGGCAAAGCCCTCTTCCCGGATAACTAGATCATGGCTCAGGTCGGTCCCGGCGGAGGACTTGTCCTCAATCACGAACCAGTTTTCACCATCTGCGCTGCCCTCCAGCTTCCACCGGGTGACATGCTCCGCCTCGTCGATATAGCGCGCCTGGGATCCGGGGCGGATCTCACCCGGGCAGGGAATGTCAATTCTGTCGTCGGCGAAGTTAAGCTGTACCGCATGCACATCATATACCGTTCCGAGATCCAGGCACAGCCACTCATCCAAGCTGTTTGACGCCGCGCGCCACCAGGTCTGAACATTTTCTTCCGCTGCCTTTTCCGGTTCATGCCCCGGCAGGCAGGAGGAAGCGGAAGCGGCTTTTCCGACGCTCAGAAGCATCCAGTCCGGGTTCCGCCAGGGGTCCTCCTTCTCTCCGGACACGCGCAGCGGCCAGTCGCCGTAGCGCTGGTTGCAGAAGAGCTCTCCGTCCTGATCGAAGCCCGCCGGCCAGATCCCGACCCGGCGTTCAAAGTCATGATTCTTTGAGATGCGCATGGTCGCGGTATGCCACCAGTTCCCCTGCAGATCCCGCATCGTCGAGCCGTGGCCGGCACCGGGCAGAAAGCCGCCCGGTTTGTAGGAATAGGGATTGTTCTCCGCCAGACAGAAGGGGCCCAGCGGGCTGTCCCCGACATAGACGCCGTCGGAATAGGTGTTGTACTGCGTTCCGGGTGCCGCATACTGGAGGTAGTATTTCCCCTCAAACCTGTCCATCCACGCGCCTTCGATATAGGGCCGGTTTGAAAACATGCCGCGGATCAGCGGTCTGACCCCGGCAGGCAAAGCTTCCTCCGGCACGCCCTGGCGCTTCACAAAGGCCCGGTACTTTGCCTCGATCTCTTCCTCCGAAGCGGGGAGGGTCGCATTGTTTTCGCCCACGCGCTCGTAGCCGATACGGTACGGATCGCCGAAGACAAGCTCCTTCTTCTCACCGACAGGCTGCATGCTCTCCGGGTCCAGCTCCACGCCGTAGATCGGCGTCGCATTGGAACAGCCCCAGTAGAAATAGACGCGGCCGTCTACATCGACGAACAGATTGGGGTCCCAGAACGGGAAATTGCCTTCGATCCTCTCGTACGGTCCGTTCAGGATATCCTTTGTGCGCCAGCGGTCGCAGTTATACTCCCGCGAGGACGCGCAGAAGTACACCCAGTCCCCCAGCACGCGCACATCCGGTGCGTAGTCGTAGAGCGGAAGCTCCTTCGGCAGACGGTGATTTTCCCAGCTGACCAGATCGTCCGACACCCAGACGCCCAGCGTCATGGAGGCGAAGATGTAGTAGCGCCCTTTGAACAGAATCATCGAAGGATCCGCCGCCTCGCGGCAGATCTGGAGTTCGCCGCCTTTTCGCGGGTCGGCGTTGAACTGATAGCGGTAGTTGATGTTGACCGGATTACAGATGTATTTCATAGTGATGCTCTCCTTTGTCCGCCTGATGCGTCTCGCCGTTCGGCAGCTCGATGCGCGCCGGAACCGGAATGCTGATATCCAGACACAGCTTCTCTCCTTCATAGGCCCAGCTGCTGCGGATCACGCCCAGCGGGGAGCGCCATTCCGCCTTCGCGAAGTCCAGAGACCGGTCCGGCCGCGGCCGGATGCTCAGTCTGCCCTCTCTCAGTACAATACCGCAGACGCCGTCAAAAAGCCAGCCGGAGATCGCGCCGTAGGAATAATGGTTCAGGGAATCGTGCACCGTGCCGTCGGGCCGCACGCCGTCCCAGGTCTCCCAGATCGTGGTCGCGCCCTTCTTCACCTCATACAGCCAGCCGGGGCAGTCATCCTGCAGCAGCAGCCGGTACGCGGTATCGGTATGCCCGTTTTCCGCCAGCACCCGGCAGAGATCCGGCGTGGACAGGAAACCGGTGTTCAGATGATACCCGTTCTTCACAACCAGGCCGTTCAGCGCGTCGGCCGCGGCCTGTGCCTCTTCGCCGTCCAGCAGGCCGAAGGCGATCGGGCGCACATATTCGCACTGGCGCTCCGAGCGGATCACGCCGTTGTCGGTGCAGGCAAAGCGATAGGCCTTCTTCGCGCCGTCGGCAATGGCGGCGTACCTGGCTGCGTCCTCCGGCCTGCCGAGGATCCCGGCAATCCGCGAGAGCAGAGACGCGGAGCGGTAATAATACGCGGTCGCAACCTCGGGCGCGCCCTTCATCATGGCGGTCTTCATGACCTCCGTGTTGTCCACGTCCGGCTGGCACCACTCACCGAAATGGAAGCCCTCGTCCACCAGGTATCTGTGATAGGGATTCTTCCGGTTGTGCAGGCGGGTTTTCTGCGCACGCTGTTCTACAAAGCCGAGCCAGCGGCACATCATATCATAGTTTTCTTCCAGAATCTCCTTGTTCCCGCAGGCGTTATACAGTGCCCAGGGCACCAGAATGCAGGCATCTCCCCAGCCGGAGGAGCCCTGCAGCATGTTCGAGATCATCCCGCCCCTGTTGTTCACCGGCGCGATGTTCTCCACCAGCCCGTCTTCCCGCTGCGCCAGGCGGCATTCACCCAGCCATTTGCGCAGGACGGGATAACAGTCTGCCAGAAAGACCGCCGTCGGCGCAAAGACGCCCGCGTCCCCTGTCCAGCCGGCGCGCTCCCGGGTGGGGCAGTCGGTGGGGATGTCGCAGAAGTTGGAGCGCATGCTCCAGAGGCTGTTGAGAAACAGGCGGTTGACATCCGCGTTTCCGCATTCGAAAAAGCCGGTCTGCGGCATCTCGGAATAGACGGCAATGGCGGTAAACGCCGCGTCGCGGAGATCGATCTCCGTATCCACCTTCGCGTAGCGGAAGCCAAAAACGGCAAAGCGCGGTTTGTAGACATTCTCGCCGTCTTTGCAGATATACTCGATCTTCTGCGGGATGCCGCCGTTCTTGTTGCGGTCGCCCGGATCAAAGTTCTTCTGCGTGAAGTTCCCGTTTTCATCCAGCGTCTCCCCGTGCCGGAGCGTGATCGTCTGTCCCGCCTTCGCGCGGACACGCAGCTGCGTGTATCCGGCCAGGTTCTGGCCGAAGTCGATCACCGTCTCGCCGTTCGGCGTGGTGAAGATCCTGCCCGGGAAGCGCTCCTGCTCCAGGATGGGCACGCTCTCGGTCGGCGCGAGATTCGCGTAACCGAAATCGCGGACCGTGACGCCGTGCCATGCACCGGTTTCCTCGAGGCGGGCGTCGTAGCGCTCCCCCTGCTGGAGGCTGTTCTCGCGCACGGGGCCGGCCTGACTGGCTTCCCAGCGCGCGTCGCTGCAGAGGACGGCCTCGCCGCCGATCTCCAGCTGGCAGAGCAGGGCCAGATCCGTTCCGTAGTAGTTGCGCAGCCCGTCAATGCCGACATTGCCGCGGTACCAGCCGTCGCCCAGCGTCACCGTGAGCTCGTTCTCTCCTTCCCGCAGCAGCGCGGAGACGTCATAAGCCTGTACCGTCAGCCGCCGGCGGTAATCCCCGGTACCCGGCGCCAGCACAAAGCTGCCCACGCGCTGTCCGTTCAGGCTGGCCTCATACAGGCCGTGGCAGGTGATGTACAGGACGGCATCCGCAGTCTCCCGGACGGAGAAGCGCCTGCGCAGAACCGAGGCAGGCTGAACGCTCTCCGCGTCATGCGGGAGTTCGGGGTCGATCCATTTGGCCGCCCAGCCTGCGGGCAGCCGATTTTTCATAAGCATACGCGTCTCATCTCCTCGCATTCAGCCAGACCGCGCTTGTTTCCAGGCTCCTGACCGGATCGCGGTCAATCCAGTTCCTGTGGCTCTCCAGAATCACGTTCCCGACCCCGTTTTCGCGGGCGATATCCAGCAGCCCGTCGAGATCCATATTGCCCGTTCCGAGTTCCATGCTGTCCGCCTTCAGGATCGGCGTCATGGCAGGCCCTTTCTGACGGCTGCCGCGGTCGGTCACATGCCAGAGCTTCATCCGGCTTCCGAGCCGCCTCATCCAGGCCTTCGCGTCCGCGCCGCCGTCGGTGAACCAGTAGCTGTCGAACTCGAAGCCGACAGTCGCCGGGTCGGTCCCGTCGATCAGGAGGTCATAGGCGCGCTTTCCGTTCCCGAGCGGCAGAAGCTCTACGTTGTGGTTGTGGTAAAGGAGCTCGACCCCCTCGGCTTTCATCGCCTCACCGGCTTTGTTCAGGCGCCCGGCCAGCTCGCGCACGGCCGGCCCGTCGGCGTAATCAAAACGGTACATGCCGGTGATGACCACCCGGTCCGTCCCGAAGCTCTTTGCCTCCGCCGCGACGGCGGCAGCGTCCCGTTCCAGGGCGCCGAGGTCGCTGTGCAGGCTCACGACGCCCAGTCCGGCGTCCTTTAACAGCCCGTGCCAGTCGAGGCTGCCGCCCCTGCCGGTGGGCATCCCCGCCGCGCGGGTCATCGCCCGTACCAGCAGGCCGGTCGGATGGATCATGAAGGAATTGAGCTCAAGGCCGTCGTAACCGGCGGCCTTGATTTTCTGCAGCGTTTCGCGGGCCTGTGCCTCCTTCGAGGTCACACTGCCCAGCATAATCTGCTGTACATAGGTTTTCATTTCTTAATCCCCTGCAATACACGGTTCAGCTGTTTGATGCTTTCCTCGTCCGCGCCGCCCTGCTTGAGAAGGCTCAGCATGGTCATACGGCCCATCATGCGCTGCAGTGCCGGGTTGTCCTTCACCGCGTCGGCTACATCGCCCCGCTCGCTTGCTCCCCTGGCCATCATGGCCTCGACAACAGGCCCCGCCTGCGGGTGGGCACGGAGATCGCCGAGCGTGTCGCTGACCGAGAAGCAGCTCGGATCCATCTCGTCGGCGTCGAACCAGTTGGTGACGGAGGCAGCGGCCTTGTTGAAGACATAGCTCCCGTCCGGCTCACGGACGCGGCGGATGCACATGCTGTCGGCACAGCCCTCGCCCTCGGCGCGGATCAGATGCTCGCCCAGCAGCGGAATGCGGAAGCGGAAGACGGTCTTCCCGGTCTGGACCGCGACCGGCATGTCATCGACATAGAGCCGGACCTCGCCGCAGTTGGAATAGACCTTGATCTCCGTCTCTTCCTCGGCGCGGTTTTCATAGCGCTTGCCGCAGAGGTGGACGAAAGGCTCCGCTTTGTTCCAGGCCGCCCTGTAGAGGTAGAACGCGTCCTTGCGGAGCGTGCGGTCGAAGGTCACGAGACCCTTCTGGTTCTCGCCGTGTTTGCCGCCCTCGTCGCGGCCGTCCGCCGCGAAATCAAAGAGGTTCCAGACATGGGTCGCCCAGAGATACGGCCGCTCTTCAATCATATTGAGCATATGCTCGTGATACAGCGCCTGATACTCCTCGGTGTAGTCGCCCTTCTCGGGACGGCTGCTGTGGAAGGCGGGGTTGGCGTCCGCGCCGTATTCGGAAAAGCCGATGACGCGGTCGGGGTATTTGGCGTGGTACTCATCAAAAAACTCATCCGTCTGCTCCAGCTCGCCGAGGTACCAGCCGAAGTAGAGGTTATAGCTGTTGATATCGGGAATCTCGAGGATGGGGCTGTCGATCTCCAGCATAAAGACGTTCGCCATCGTCGTCAGGCGTGTGGGATCCATGCGGTGGCACAGTTCGTTCAGTGCCCGGTGGTTCTCCAGCAGTTCCTCATTCACCGCGCTGGCTGCCGTGATCTCGTTCGAGAGGCCCCAGACCGCAATGCAGGGGTGGTTATAGCACTGACAGATCAGCTCGCGCATCTGATCCAGCGTGTTCTGACGGCCGTTCTGCATGTGCATGGTGATGTACGGAATCTCCGCCCAGACCACAATGCCGTTCTCGTCGCAGAGGTCGTAGAATTCCTGCGCGTGCTGGTAATGTGCCAGGCGCAGGGTGTTGGCGCCGAGCTCCCGGATGATGGCCATGTCGGCGGCATGATCCTCGTAAGACAGGGCGTTGCCTTTCCCCTTCAGATCCTGGTGCCGGCTGACGCCGCGCAGGGGGTAACTGCGCCCGTTGAGGAAGAAGCCTTTTTCCGGGTCGACGGCGAAGTGGCGGCAGCCGAAACGCGCGCTGACTTCATCCCCGCTTGCGAGCCTTGCCGATGCGGTATAGAGGAAGGGGTCGTTCACGCCGTCCCAGAGACGGGCGTTCTCGATGACGAACTCCGCCTTCGCGCTTCCCTCCACGGAGGGTACCGTCCGGCTCTCTCCGTTCACGGTAACGGTCACTTCCGCCGCGTTCTGCCAGGTCTCCACCGTGATGAAAGCCTGTTTCTTCTCCAGGTCCACCGTCGGCGTGACTTTGATGCCGGGTGTGCCGTCCTTGAGCAGTTCGAAATGCTCCTCGGGCACGGCGATCAGGTTCACATCCCGGTACAGGCCGCCGTAGAAGGTAAAGTCGGCCTTCTGGGGATAGACGCGGTCGTTGTCCCCGTTGTTCAGGCAGAGAGAGAGGATGTTCTTCTCCCGCAGCTTTTCCGTCAGCTCCACGCGGAAGGCGGAGTAGCCGCCCTCGTGTTCTGCCAGCAGCTCGCCGTTGAGATAAACATGGCAGGTGTGCGCCGCGCCGAGAACCTCGAGGAAGAGGCGCCCGCCCGCAGTCTCCTCCGCGGTCAGCTCGCGCACATACCAGCAGCTTCCGCGGTGGTAGTCGTTCCCGCCGTCCTGCCCGTCCACGGCGTTCCAGGTGTGGGGCAGCGTGACAGCCTCGCCCTGTTCGGCGAAACGAATGGCGGCTGCCGGAGGCATGGCGGCCTTCAGAAAGCGCCAGCCCTCGTTAATTCTGACGGTCTTACGCATTGACGGGGTCTCCTTTGTGCAGTTCTTCTTCGATCAGCTCCGCTTTGGCCTCCGCCTTTTTGGCCTCGATGCGCTTCTGCACCTCGACCATCTCGGCCTTGCCCAGACTGCACTTGCGCATGACCCAGAGCGTGCAGATCCATCCGAGGATGGCCAGACCGTAGCGCAGGAACATGGTGACCCAGAAGATCGCGCCGGTGGGGCTGTCACCGGGCTGCGGCATTGTGCTTGTGTAGCCGATCATGGCAACACAGGCTGTGGCAATCAGCGCGGAGAAGGAAGAGACAATCTTGTCCACCAGACTGTAGGTACCGGAGACGACCGCAGGGATGTACTTGCCGGAGCGGTCCAGCTCATAGTCGATGACGTCGGCCATGAAAGCGGTGCCGGCCGTGGTGCCGGCCATCATAAAGCCGTTTCCGATCAGCGTCAGGAGAACATAGAGAATCATGGTGATGCCCAGCTTCGCGATCGAGTAGGTGCCGACCGTAAACCAGGTAAGTGTGAAGAAAGCGATGATGACGAGATTCGCGATGATGCAGTATTTGGCCCAGGCCACAATGGATTCCTTGTTGCCGTGCCTGCCGCAGTACCTCGCGCCGATGATGGCAAAGATGATCGAAGGCAGCATACCGCCGACAGAGATGTAGGTGGCAATGGACAGGTTACCGATGAGAATGCCTCCGAGCATCGTGCTGACAATCGCCGCGCTGCCCGCCTGCTGGGCAATTTTATCGGAGGACGCGGCAATGATGTAGGCCTGCAGCGGCTTGTTCTTGGAGAGAACGGCCCACATATCCTTCCATCTCAGCCGCTCGTCCGCCTTATTGGTACCCCTGAAGTTCTCGGGTTTGTCGTAGGCGGAGATTCCGATGCAGACCAGAATCACACCGATGAGGGAAACGATGACCGTGACGGTTGCCGCAGCGGTCAGATAAGCCTGAGAATAGTTGACTGCGTACCCGCCGGCTTCGGTCACGACAATTTCACCGTATTTGGGCAGGAGCACGGTATTGAGAATAATCGTGAAAGCCATGGGAACGATGTAGTTGAACACCGTGTTCCACACGCCGACAGTCGGACGCTGCTTCGGGTCGTTGGTCAGCAGGGGCCCGAGGGTCTGCGCGGTCATGTTCACAATCGTATAGCCGATGACATAGAGCATGTAGGTCGCAAGGAACATCCCCACGCCGAAGCCCCTGCCGGCTGTCCAGGAGAACATCGCCATGATGCCGAAGGACTGGACTGCCCAGCCGAGCAGCATCAGAGGCCGGATCTTGCCGAAGCGGGTGTTGACCCGGTCATAGAGGAAGGCAAGCAGCGGGTCGGTGATGGCGTCAAAAATGCGGGTGAAAGTCAGCAGTCCGCCGACCAGAAGGGTTGAGATGCCAAAGCCGATGCTGGCGGCGTAGGAGGCCTGCCCGATCAGCGTATAGATCGCCATGCCGTTGAGCGCGTTGCACGCGACCAGAATGATCTGCCACAGTTTGGCGCGCCGGTAATGCACGCCGTCGATTTCGCTCTGAGAGATTCTTTCCTTTGCCATGATACCTGCTCCTTTTTCTTTCGTCAATCAGGGTCTCTCCCCTGTTTTCTGCGGCCATTATACAGAGTTTGAGAGAAGAGCGTAAAGCCAAAAAAAAGAGTAAAATTACAAAAATTCAGGCAAAGTGCTTGTCAGGCTAAAAAAGCCGTGCTAAGATGCAATCGGCAGGAAAAAGTGACGCATTTCGCATGATTTCGGGAGGTGACGGCATTGGAGGAAGGAATCACCCGCGGTGAGCAGAATCTCCTGCTCCTGCAGAGTCTGATTCCCGAAGGGGAAAAAGTATACGTCTGGTGCTTCGACAGGACCGGCCGCTTTGTTGCCGCCTCCTGTCCGGAAGAAGACCGCGTGCTGCTGGAAGACGCATTCCGGATTCTGGGCGGTCTGGAGCAGGCCCTCGCCTATGCCGCCGACACGGGCAGCAGCCGGCCAAAGCTCATCGGTTCTCCGATCGGCATGCAGTGGGCGCTCAGCTGTGAGGCGGAACGCGGACGGCATCTGGTCTTTGTGACCGGGCCGGTGTTCTATACCGCGCCGACAGAAAATCAGCTCCGCAGCGCGCTGAGCCCCGTACTGCAGAGCCGGGAGAACGCCGTATGGGCGGCGGAACTCTACCGGCGGCTGCCGTCGCTGCCGGTGCTCCCCTTCGCGATCTTCGCGCGCTATGTGGTCATGATCCACAACACCCTCACCGGGCAGCAGCTGGGTCTGGACGCGCTGTCCGCCGGCGCGTCCGGGGAGAGCGTGCAGGCAGACCCCGCCGGTGAGCGCAATCGGGAGAAAGTCTGGCTGGCCGAGCGCGCCATGCTGCAGATGGTGCGCAACGGGGACATCAACTACCAGAACGCCTTTCAGGGCAGCATACGCCTGAGTCCCGGCGTGCCTGTGCAGGGGCAGGATCCGCTGCGGCAGATGAAAACCAGCATTGTCGTCTTCACCACGCTGGTCAGCCGGGCCGCCATGGAGGGCGGGCTCTCACCGGAGATCGCCTATTCCCTGGGAGACTCCTATATCCAGGCTGTGGAAAACTGTCGGGACTCCGGCGAGCTCAGCGCGATCGCCGCCGCCATGTACCACGACTTCATCTACCGCGTGCACCATCTGCGCTCAAACCCCAATTACTCCCACGCCATCCGGAAGTGCTGCGACTACATCGAGCTGAGTCTGGACCGGAAGATCCGCACGGCGGACCTCGCGGCACTGGTGGGCTACACCGAATACTACCTGACGGAGAAATTCAAAAAGGAAACCGGCCAGTCCGTCAGCAGCTATATCCGCTATGCCAAGGTCGAGCGGGCGAAGGTCCTGCTGGAGTCCACCGATCTGAGCGTGAAGGAGATCGCCGAACAGCTGGCCTTCAACACCGTCAATTACTTTATCCTGAGCTTCCGCGACATCGCGGGCTATACCCCCGCGCAGTACCGTAAACGCTTCAAACAGAACTGAGAGAGCGGACAGCGCCGTCCTTTTCGGGCGGCGCTGTCTGTTGGATTTCGGCGTTCCTATACGAGGCCGTTGAGGTATTCCACCGTGTAGCAGACATGCAGCGCGGTCGCGACGGTCAGCGCGTCCTCGTCGATGTCAAAGCGGGAGTTGTGATGGGCAACCTGCGTGTCGGGCTTTTTCGGATTGCCGGAGCCGATGTAGGCATAGACGCCGGGGACCCGGAGGATATACTCGGCAAAGTCGTCGCCGCCGAGGGCCGGCAGGCGCCGGGTGATGACATTCTCCGTCCCGAAGAGGGAGAAGGCGGTCTTCTGCGCTTCCAGCGTGGCGGCCTCGTCGTTGATGAGCGCGGAGGTGTTATCGCTCCACTCCAGCTCGGCGCTGCCACCGAAGAGCTCGGCCGTCTGTTTGGCGAGCGCTTCCAGCTTTGCCTTCGTCTTCCGGCGCAGGTCCGGGGTCAGGACGCGGATGGTCCCCTCCAGCTCGGCCTCCTGGGCGACGATGTTATAGGCCGTCCCGGCGCTGATCTTCCCGATGCCGATGAGGACATTGTCCATCGGGCTCGTCAGGCGGGTCACCAGCGCCTGCACCGCGACGACGATCTGCGCCGCGAGATAGGCGGCGTCCACGCCCTTCTGCGGGGTGGATACATGCGCGCCGAGTCCGTGGACCCGGATGCGGAACCAGTCGACGCTGGCGTTGTTCGGACCGGGCATCAGCACCACTTTTCCGACCGGGACCTCGGAGGCCATGTGCAGCCCGAAGGAGCGGCCCGCCTCATCGATGTTTCCCTCGGCGATGATGGGCCGGGCGCCGTAGCCGATCTCCTCCCCCGGCTGCCAGGTGAAGATCACCTTGCCGGAAAAGAGGTCGCGGCTGCCCGCCAGCACGCGCGCGGCGCCGATCAGGGCCGCCGTGTGGGCATCATGGCCGCAGGCGTGCATCACGCCGGGCACCAGGCTCTTATACGGCACGTCGTTCTCCTGGGTGACAGGGAGGGCGTCCGTGTCTGCGCGCAGAACGATGCAGCGCGCTTCCCCATTCGCCGGCTTTGTCCCGGTAATCTCGGCAACAACACCCGTCACGGCCGCGCGCCTGTGCTTCAGCCCGATGGTGTCGAGCTCCTGCTCGATGCGCGCCGCGGTCTCAAACTCCTCCTTCGGGAGTTCCGGATGCCGGTGAAAGTGCCGGCGCAGTTCCACCACATAGGGGTGGTCCTCCCGAACCCGGCGGC
Organism: Oscillospiraceae bacterium; assembly: GCA_017448455.1. Lineage (GTDB taxonomy): Bacteria > Bacillota > Clostridia > Oscillospirales > Oscillospiraceae > Limivicinus. Next base: position 38,942 of record JAFSLL010000150.1, read on the forward strand.
AGAGTTCCTGTTCCAGTTCGTTCATGGTTCCTTTCCTTTCTTTCGTCAAAAGAGGCGCCCTGAAAAAAGAGGGCGCCTGCTGTTTTTGTTTATGCCAGATCGGAAGTACGCGCGACAACGACGTTCACGAAGGGGTTGCCGGAATCGCCGGTGGCATCGGCCTGGCTCTCGATGGCGAGGCCGTCCTGAGAGGGAACGAGGCCGGTGGGGATGGCGTAGGTGCCGTTGATGGTGGCGCCGCCGAAGTCATCGAGGGTCGCGGGCAGGGTGTTGGCCTGGGTCGGGACGATCTCGATGTTGTAGAGATACTCCGTGACGTCCTTCAGCTCGGGCACCCAGCCGGCTGCCGGATCGACGCTGATGAGGCCGACGGACTCGAGCAGCTTGATGGCGCGGCCGCCGTTGGTTGCGTCATCGGGGATGCCGATCTTGATGGGATCCGCGGAGGCCTCCGCCGCGGCCTTCAGCGCGTCGACGGAATCAAACTGGCGGGAGTAGAGGGTCAGCGGCGCCATGAGGGTATCGAAGATGGTCTCGATCTCATAGCCCTGGGAGTTGACCTCGTTGGCGAGGTAGGCCTTGTGCTGGAAGGAGTTCAGGTCGATGTCGCCGCTGTTGAGCGCTTCGTTCGGGAGGTTGTAGGCGTCGAATTCCACGAGCTTGATGTAGATGTTCGCCTCGTTCTGGTCGAGCACATACTGGCAGGCCTTCCAATGGTCGTTGGAGGCGCCGCAGACACCGACCGTGACAACCGTCTTGCCGGCTTCCTCAGACTTGTAGCCGTCGATGAGGGCGAGCAGCTCTTCGTTGGAATACTCCGTCACGGCATAGTCGAAGGCGGGGATGAAGGCCTCGCTGTACTTGGCGATCAGGTACTGGCCGACGAGATCAGACTGGAAGGCCTCCTGGATGGTCCTGTAAAGCTCAGCCTTGGTCGGGGCGGCTTCTTCGGCCGGTGCAGCTTCCTCGGCCGGGGCGGCTTCCTGCGCGGGAGCGGCTTCCTGGGCCGGGGCGGCGGAGGATCCGCAGCCGACGAGCAGCGCGGCGATCAGCAGAAGGGAGAGAATGGCGATAAGTTTCTTTTTCATTTTGTTTTCTCCTTTTCCGGAATTTTTTTACTTGATGTTTCTATGAAACAGGGCGCGGTTGGTGGTGCGCCGGGAAAGTGTATTGCCGACGGTCTGCAGCAGGGAGACAAAGAGCAGCAGAACCACGACGCAGACGTTGACGATGTCCTGATGGTGCAGGTTCTGTCCGTAGTTGATGGCGAAGCTGCCGATGCCGCCCGCGCCGACCGCGCCGGCCATGGTGGTCAGACCGATGAGGCTGATCGCCGTGACGGTGACGACGCGGATGAGGTCGGGCACCGCCTCATGCAGGTAAACGCGGAAGATAATGCCGAGCTTGCTGCTGCCCATGGCGGTGGCCGCTTCCACCTTGCCGGGGCTGACCCCCGCGAGCGCCACCTCGACCTGCCGGGTGAAGAAGGGCACGGCACCGAACACCAGCGGTACGATCGCGCCTTTGACACCGATGGCGGTTCCCACAATGAGGCGGGTCAGCGGGATGAGGAAGATCAGCAGAATCACAAAGGGAATGGAACGGAAGATATTCGTGATGAGGTCTACCACGCGGTAAAGCCACCTGTTCTCCGCGATGCCGCCCGGTCTGGTCACCGTGAGAAGAACCCCGAAGAAGCCGCCGAAGACGAAGGTCAGCGCGCCGGCGATCAGGAACATCTGTCCCGTCGCCCTGCAGCTTTCCGCGAACTTTTCCGTGTAGGCCATCACATTGGGCATCAAACGCGCCAGCTCTTCAGCCATGCTCAATCACCTCCACCCGTACGTCGTGATCACGCAGATACGCGATGGCCGCCGCCCGTTTCTCCGGCTCGCCGCCCACCAGGACGACCAGCCCGCCGAGCGGGTTGCCATGCAGCAGTTCCACGTTGCCGAGGATAATGTTCATATTCACGCCGAACCTGCGTGATACATCCGAGACCAGCGCCTCGCCGACGCTGTCCTTGGAGAAGGTACACTGGATCAGGGTGTCTCCCCTGCTCAGGATGGAGGAGTTGGCCCGGATCAGGGTTTCGATCTGTCCCATGCCGGAGGAGGTCTGCACGAACTTCTTCGTGATCGCCTGCTTCGGCTCAGAGAAGACGCTGTAGACATCGCCTTCCTCGACGACACGCCCCTCTTCCATCACGGCGACGCGATCGCAGATGGTCTTGACAACCGCCATCTCATGCGTAATGAGGACGATGGTCAGGTTCAGCTTCCGGTTGAGGTCCTTCAGCAGCCGCAGGATCGCCTCCGTCGCGTCCGGGTCCAGCGCCGAGGTCGCCTCGTCCGAGAGCAGGATGCGCGGGTTGTTCGCAAGGGCCCTTGCGATCGCCACGCGCTGCTTCTGTCCGCCGGAGAGCTCCGAGGGATAGGCGTTGACCTTCTCCCGCAGATCCACCAGATCCAGAAGCTCGAGCACCCGCGTGCGGATCTCGTCTCTGCTCCGTCCGGTGTGCCTGAGCGGGTAGGCGACGTTCTCGAAGACCGTGCTGCGGTCCAGGAGGTTGAAGTGCTGGAAGATCATGCCCAGATCCCGGCGCAGCGTCTTCAGATGCTTCTCCGTCAGGGGAACGGCGCTGCCGCCGTCCTCCGGGAGGTAAAAGGGTCTGCCCTTCCGCATCTCGATGCCGCCGAAGCCGTCCACGTGCACCGTGCCGGCGTCCGGCTTTTCCAGCAGATTGATGCAGCGCACCAGGGTGGACTTCCCGGCGCCGGAATAGCCGACGATGCCGTAGATCTGTCCGGCATCGACCCGGATGTTCACATCCTCCAGGGCAACGACCTTCTTGTCCGGCGCGGTAAAGGTTTTGGAAAGGTGGCTGAGTTCAATCATATTCCTGCAACAACTCCTCTGGAGACAACAAAAAAAGAACCCGGAATGCTTGCTTCCAGGTTCTGTCACAGTCTCGTTCTGAAGATCCTCAGATGGCGGAAACCCCGGTCGCAGCGTCAAAACAGGCACGCATCATCATGCACATGCGGCACATGTGCATCGCCATCATCATGGAGCTGAAACGGTCCTGACGCATTGACGGATCTCCTTTCCGGTGAATCTGCCGGGATTATAGTCCCTTTGCGCGGTTTTTGTCAACCTGCCGAATGCATTTTTATGCAGGAGAGAGAACTTTGCGTCGTTCTCTCTCCTGTTCTTGTGCAATATTTTGAAGCTTAAGGCAGTTCTGTCTCCACCGGCAGGTAGTACTCGTAGAAGACAGGCTGTCCCTCCTCCAGGCCGCTGAGGATCTCGACCCGCTCGCCGTCGGAAAGGCCGGTGGTCACGGGGATCTCCGTCGCGGGCCTGCCGGTCTTGTTGTCCAGCGCGGCATACACATAGCTCCGGCTGCCCCGGTCATGGACGGCCGCCGCCGGGATCAGCAGCGCCTCATGACTGTCCGAATGGATGATCACGGAGGCGTTCATGCCGTTGAGCATATCCGGCGCGCGGTCGAGGCGGAGCTTGACGGTGTACTTGCTGTTGCCGCCGGAATTGGCGCCCATGGCGCCGATCTCGACCACCTCCGCCGAAAAGCTGCGGTCCGGGAGCGCGTCCACGGTGACATCCGCCTTCATGCCGAGGCTGTAGCGCAGGATGTCCAGCTCGTCGACGCTGATGCTGACGGTCATGACATTCTCCGGCGTGAGGGAGAGGATCACGGTCTCTTCCAGATCATAGAGCTCGTCCTCTTCCTGTGTGCCGACGCTGGGCATGGCGAAGGAGAAGCCCCCGATGAGACCGCTGAAGTCAAAGCCGCTCATGTCCGGAAAATTGGGAAGCCCGCCGCCGGAGCCGCCGGAGGGCTTCGGCTTCTCTTCGCTGCCGCCGCTGAGGTCGACGGAAGATTCGTAGACGATAACATTCGGAGCCGCGGAGTTATCCACGATCACCACATCGCCGGCCGCCGGCGTGTATTCGAAAGATTCTCCCTGGATACGAAGCATTGTTTGTGACAGATCCATGGGAACTGCTTCTCCCTGCAACACTTTAAGCAAGCCAGAGAAGCTGGAGAGATCGCTGTCCGCCGAAAGCGGGATCCCCGTTACCTGCGTCCCATTGACAGCGGTCACCAGTACGCGCGGGAGCATGGCAAGATACTCCGGATCAAGCATGGATGGGTCAAACCCCGGAATGCTTGGCGTTGAAGCCGGCGTTTCCGCCGAGAGCAGCGTGACGCGGTATTCCCGGTCCGCCGCCGCAGTCTTTTTGACCAGGCTGTCGTCGATGCCGGAGATCAGGCCGGCGCACTCGGCCCGGACCGTTCCGTCCGTGTAGAGGGCAAAGAGCTCCTGCATGCGCTCCTCATAGCGTCCGTGTTTGGCCGCGAGGCTCTGGTACTCCGCGCTGCCGTTGAGCTCGCCGATGCTGAAAAGAGCGCTGCCGCTGTAGACCTTCCGGTTTTCCTGAATGTAAACGCGGGAAACGGTGCCGTCGGTGGCGAGCACGTTCCAGGCGCTGTGCGGCTGCAGGGTGCCGGTGCCGAGCTCCTCGCCGGCCTCATTCAGCACCGTAACCGCGGCGCCGTGGGCGGGGCCGTCATCCGTGAGCGTCACGGTGATCTTCCCTTCCAGCTCCGTCTCCACACGGCCGGGATATTCGCTTCCGTCCTCCATACGGACGGTGACGGCTTCTCCCGCGCGGACAGGCCGTGCTGCCTCCACCTCGGTCTTCATCATGCCGTCGAGCGAGACGACCGCGAGCGCGCCGTGCTCCAGCACAACCGCGCGCACATCGTCCCCCTGCTGCGCGTAGACCGCCTTCACCCGCCCCGGCGCGCTGGCCGTCAGCGAGGTGATGGAAGCGGAGGCTGCGGCGTCACGGAGATCCTCCGCCACGCTCTCCAGACTCTCCTGCGCGGAGAGGATGGCAGCCATCAGCGACACGCGGTCGACCGTTGCCAGCGCCTGCCCCTCTTCGACGTGCTCCCCGTTCTCCACGAGAAACTCCGTCACTTCCACGCCGGAGGGCAGCTTCACCTCAATGGCGTCTTCCGCTGTCAGCGTGCCGCCGCCGGCGAGGGTCTCCTCAATCTCGCCCCGTTCCGCCGCTGCGGTCAGGACGGTCGCTTTGGCGGTGACCGCCGCGTTGCGTGCGAGCGTGGGCAGCAGGGCAAGCAGCAGGGCGACCAGCCCGAGTACAATCCAGGGGATATATTGCCGGATTCCTTTTTTCTTCATATGCTTTCCTCCTCAGCCGCCGTAATGCAGGGCGTCGATGGGCTTCATCTTGGCCGCCTTGTTCGCCGGATAGAGCCCGAAAATGACGCCGATCAGGAAGCAGAAGAGCACCGACAACACCACGACCCTTCCGTTCAGATGGAAGGAGATGGAGGCGCTCACCGTAATCGCGGAGATGATCTGCAGAATGCCCCAGGAGACAAAGATGCCCAGCGCGCAGCCGAGCATGCAGAGCACAACGGCCTCGATGAGAAACTGCCGCAGGATGGAGCCGCGGCTGGCGCCGATAGCTTTGCGGATGCCGATCTCGCGGGTACGCTCGGTCACGGTGACCAGCATGATGTTCATGATGCCGATGCCGCCGACAATGAGCGAGATGGCCGCAATGCCGCCCAGCAGGATGTTCAGCAGGTTGCTGATCTGGCTCATGGCCTCCTCAATCAGGTTCTGGGAGGAGATGTAGAAGGCGTCTTCATCGCCCTCAAAACGCTCGAGCAGGATGTCCTTCATAACCTTCTCCGCCTGCTCCAGCGTAAAGCCCTCCGCCGCGCCGATGTAGAAGGTGGGGATGCTGACCCCGGTCCCCGTGGAGAGGCGGACCAGCGAGGTGTACGGGATATAGGCGACTTTCGCGCCGCCCGTCAGGATGGTGGCGAGAGACTCCTCCTGATCCTCCAGGGTTCCGATGACGGTGTATTTCACGCCGTCGAGGGCGATCTCCTCTCCCAGGCAGTCCGCGTAGCCGATGAGGTCAACCGCGGTCTTCTCCGGGATCACGCAGACGCGGCTGCTGTTGCGCACATCGCTGGAGGCGATGAAACGGCCGGCCGTCAGCTGCATGGTCTGGATCTTGTATTCATCCGCCGTCACACCGTAGACATTGAAGCTGGCGCTCTCGGTGCCGTATTTTCCAGTCGCGGTGGCGGTCGCATAGGGCGCGACGGCCGCAATGCTCGGTTCCTCGTCCACCCAGGTCTGCAGATCCTCCAGCCGTACCGGGACGCCCTTGTCATCCGTCACGTTGACGGTCAGCAGGCTGCTGCCGAGGCTGGAGACCTCGTCCGTGATGGCGCCGGTCGCGCTGTCGACCAGACTGACGAGCACCACCAGCGCCATGACGCCGATGATGATGCCGAGCATGGTGAGTGCCGAGCGCATTTTGTTGGCCCCGATGCTGCGCAGGGCCATTTTCAGGGATAGCATCAGAGTGTCACCTCCGTCAGTCTCCCGTCGAGAATATGCACAACCCGCTTCGCCTGGCGGGCGATGTCGTTGTCGTGGGTAATCAGGACAATGGTGTTCCCCCGCTCATGGAGCTCGCGGAACATGTCCAGAATCTCCCGGCTGGTTTTGGAGTCCAGGTTGCCGGTCGGCTCGTCCGCGAGGATCAGAGAGGGCTTTGTCACCAGGGCACGGGCGATGGCCACGCGCTGCTGCTGTCCGCCGGAGAGCTCCGTGGGGAGATGTTTGGCGCGGTTGGCGAGACCGACGTGCTCGAGCGCCTCACGGACGCGCTCCTGCCGCTCCGCCTTCCGCACGCGCTGGTAGATCAGCGGCAGCTCCACATTCTCCTCCGCCGACAGCTTCGGGATCAGGTTGAAACTCTGGAACACAAAGCCGATCTTCCGGTTGCGCACTTCCGCCAGCTCGTTCTCGGAGTAGGCCTCGATCGGCGTGCCGTCGAGCAGGTACTCCCCCGCGTCGGCGATGTCCAGGCAGCCGATGATATTCATCAGGGTGGATTTCCCGGACCCGGAGGGTCCGATGATGCTTACGAATTCGTGCGGCCGGACATGGAGATTCGCGTGATCCAGAGCATGGACACGCTCTTCCCCGACCTGATAGATCTTGGAAACGTCTCTCAGTTCAATCATGGCCTGCCCCCGATCAGCCGCGGAATCCGCCGCCCCGCGGGCCGCCCATCATCATTGCGAAGAAGTCGACCTCTTTCTCGGTATAGAAAACGGTGGTTCCCTCTTCCAGACCGCTTCGAATCTCGGTGAATTCATCATTGGAGATACCGAGCTCGACCGGTGTCATGCCGCCGTACTGCTTGGTCTCCTCATCATAGGAAGTGTAGACAAAGGCACCGGCGCTTGTCTTGTGGATGGCGTCGGTCGGGACGATCAGGACGTTCTCCGTCCCCTCGATGTTGATGACCACATCGGCCGTCATGCCGCTGAGCATGCCCGCGCCCTTGGCGAAGGTCACCTCCGCGGAATACGAGCTCACGCCCGAGGTGCTGTCCGCGGTGCGGTCGACCTCGGTGACGACGCCGCCGAGCTTCTCCGCGCCGACGGAGTCAATGCTCACCTCGGCGATCTGTCCCTTCTCGAGAGAGAGAATATCCGATTCGTCCACACTGATCCTGACCAGCATGCTCTCGTCCCGCGCCATGGTCACCACCGCGGTGCCGGCAATATTGCTGGTATCCGCCGTTGTGGCAGTCGTGGGCGCGGTGGTCGTGCCGCCCATGAAGTAGGAATAATAGCTGTCCATGCTGCTGTACGAAGGCGTGGCGCTCTGCGCCGCGGTATCCGCCTCGTCGGCGTCATAGTCCACCCGCAGAACCGTCCCGTCAAACGGCGCGCGCAGCGCCCCGCCCTGGTAGAGGCCGAGGAGCTCGAGCAAGGTGTCCTCCTTGTCCTTGCGCTGCTTCAGGATGCTGTTGTAGCGGGCGGAATAGGAGGTGTTGCTGAGGCTGCAGATGCTGCTGGAGGCGTAGACCTGCTGGTTCTCCCGTGCGGAGACGGTGGAGACCGTGCCTGCGAAGCCCGTTACGCGGAAGACGCTGTGGATATACAGCTCTCCGGCGCCGAGCTCGTTTCCGTCGGCATCCAGGATGCGCACGGCCTCGTCGAGCCGGGGGCCGTTGTCCGTCACGAGCACCGTAACGGTGCCGCCGACGTTTTTGTCCACCGTCCCGGCGATGACGCTGCCGTCCTCGCGCTCCACCGAAACAGCCTGTCCGGCAGTGAGCGCGCTGTTTTCAAAATCCACCGCCATCTTCCCGTCGAGGGAGATGAGGGCCAGCGCCCCGTTTTCCACCATGCAGCTGGCGACATCGTCCTGCGGCGCGACAAAGATGCGCTTCACGCGGCCCGCGGCGCCGGCCCGGACGGAAGAGGCGACCTTGTCGTTGCCCGCGTCCGCGAGCTCCTTGTCCAGCTCCTCGATCTCGCTCTGCACCGTGGCCATGCTGCTGAGCACCGTGGTCAGATCCAGGGTGGCGACCACGTCGCCCTCGTGCAGGACATTGCCCGCGCGGACGACGACCTCGTCAATCTCGACCCCTTCGGGGACCGAGACGACCTCGGTATCCACATCCTCAATAATGCCGGAGGCGCTGACGCGCGTGCTGATGGCGCCGTAGGCGGCGTCATAGCGCAGAACCTCGTCCTGATCCCGCGCGATGCTCGCGTCCACGCGGCGGCGCAGCACATTGACGGTGATCAGCAGCGCGACCGCGATGATCGCGATAATGATCAGCGCCGTGATGGCCGTCTTTCTCTTCTTTTTCTTCTTGGACTTGTTCAGCGCCGCAAACAGCGCGTCGTCGGTCCGTTTTTTCTCATCCATAGGCCAGCCCTCCGGAATTACAGTCTCGTAAATTTTATTGTACCTCATATTGCGAAAATGATCGTTAACGCTTCTCTTTTCTTTTGTGAAGAAACTGTGAATTTCACTTCGCGGCTGCTTCCGAAGCCCCCGGAGATGTCCCCTTGCCGAAACGGAAAAGGAGTGTTATAATAGAAAGACTTTTGTGAAACCATACTGCCCTGAAGGGAGTTTTTATGAAGATATTTCGGTTCATTCTGGCACTGGTCCTGACGGTGCTGATCCTCGCGCTCGGCGCCGGCGTGTTTCTCGGCTACCGCGTTTCCAAACTGGACACCAACTACCCGAACCTGTCCATCGACGGGACGGAGGTCGGCGGTCTGACAAAAGAGGAGACGGTCAGGGCCATCAACGACGCGGGCTGGGAGAAGCGCATCTCCACACCGCTGACCGTCACCACGCTGGGCGGGCAGAGCTTCGAGGTGGAGCCGCTGCGCGCGGGCATCGCCTGCTCCGCCGAGGAGATGGCCGATCTCGCCTTCTCCTTCGGCCGTGACGGCGGCCTGATCGACCGGACCGTGAACTATGTGAAGAGCCTGCGCTCCCACAGTGAGATTCAGGAGGACACCGGAACCGCGGACCACGACTACCTGGTCGGGCTCATCGAGGCCAATGAGGAAGCCGTGAACGCACTTCTGGGCGAGGAGGAATACACCGTCGACTATGACAGTGCCGAGCTTCACCTCGTCAAGGGCTACGGCGGTCTGAAGCTGGACCGCGAAGGGCTGGAGGAAGCCATCATCGCCGCGCTGCAGGCCGGCGAGACCGAGCTGAGCTTCGACCGTCTCGCGGAGGAGCCGGCGCAGCCGGACTTCGAGGCGATCTTTACCGAGCTGCACAAGACCCCCGTCAACGCGGAATACTCCGACGACGGGCGCTATGAGGTCATCGACGAGGTCATCGGCTGCAGCTTCGACACGGAGGACGCCGCCTCCCGCTGGGGCTCCGCCGCCCCCGCCGAAGAGGTCGTGATCCCGCTGGAGCTCACGGTTCCCGAGGTCACCGGCGAGCAGCTGCGGTCAAAGCTCTTCGGCGATCTGCTCGGCGCCTGCACGACCCTCTTCCCCAACTCCGGCGACAACCGCCGCAACAACCTGAATCTCTGCTGCTCGAAGATCGACGGCATGATCCTCTACCCGGGCGATGTCTTCTCGTATAACGAAGTCGTCGGCGCCCGCACGCTGGAGGGCGGCTTCCTGCCTGCCCCGGCCTATGTGGACGGCGAGGAGGTGGACGAGGTCGGCGGCGGCGCCTGCCAGGTCTCCAGCACGCTCTACGCCGCGACGCTCTTCGCCTTCATGGAGACCGTGGAGCGCGAGTGCCATATCTTCCCGGTCCACTACATGCAGCTCGGCACCGACGCCACCGTGACCATCCCGGAGGGCGGACGGACGGTGGACTTCAAGTTCCGCAACAACCGCGAATACCCCATCAAGCTCGTCGGCATCTTCAACAACGACGAGAGCTCCATCACCTTCGAGATCTGGGGCACGCTCGAGGACGACGACTTCATGCCCGTCGAGTTCGACAACTCCAAGGGCTGGGAGTTCACCTATGACCGCGTCATTGAGCCCGCGGATCCGGACCGCCCCGGCTACAAGATCAAGCCGGAGGTCGACCGTTACACCGACTCCGACGAGCAGGGCGAGCGCATCAGCACCCAGACCTGGCGCCGCGTCTATGACAGCGAGGGGAACATGGTCTATGAGGACAGCACCAACATGCTGCTCCCGAACGGCCTCCACGCCCTGGACGTCTACCACGAACACAACGGGTAATCCGCGGGAAAGGAGTGTGTCATGCCGATGGACAACGAAAGACTTTCGCAGCTTCAGGAGGGCTGTTCCAGAGGTCTGAACGCCTACTGCGGGCTGGAAGTGCTGGATATAGACAGTGAACACTGCGTTCTTCTGTCGCGCCTGCGGCCGGAGCTGCGAAATCCCGCTGGAATCGCGCACGGCGGGGCCATCGCAACGCTGATGGACATGGCGTCAATTTATGTTGCCGTGGAGGCGGACAACGCACGGCACCTGATCACTACCCAGTCTGCCAATATCCACTATCTGCGACCGGTTGCCGGTGACAGCCTCCGGGCAGAAGCCCGTGTCATCCGCAAGGGCAGACGCGTCTGTGTGGTGCAGGTTGACTGCTTCAATGATGACGGCAGTCACGCTGTCACAGCGATCTTCGAAATCTCTTATCTGGACGCACCGCTCAACCCAGCGTGATCACAGCCTCCTGTCAAACTGGCAGGAGGTTTTTTGCGCCTTTTTCTCATATCAATTAAAAATATTATCGCTTTTTCGGACAGGATAGTATATGATATCTACAGAGATACAGGATACCATGCTTCGAAAAATAGCGCTGCATCCGCTGAAGGCAGATGCACAGTCATGAGGGGCGAGGATATGATTGGCGGCATATTGGATTTTGTAGACTACATTGCGAAGGATATCGACAGTTTTCCCAAAAAAGTCCAGGAGGGCATGTATCTGTTTTTTGGATACAGCGCTGCCTATATCACCTATTATAAGGATAAAAACGGAAGCTATATTCCGCTTGAGTATTACGGCGATTCCGTTTATCAGGCGGACTTTGAGGTCTTTGCTGCGTCCTACGCAAAGGACGATGTCTTTGTTCGGAACATGGACCAGATGACCAAGTTCTCCATCCACGGCGGCAAATATGTCTGGCGTATTCAGGACTTTGAAAACATCCCCTCTTTCCGGGAAAGCCAGTACTTCAAAAAGGGTTTGATCGTTCACGGTGTCGGTTATCGCTGCTGGATCACCTTCACCCAGACCTGGCGCAGTATGCAGCATGTCATTGTGGTATTCAAGAAAGAAGAAGCCGGTGATTTCACCGATGAGGAGCTCCGTCTGCTCAACGAGATCGGCCGCGCGCTCAAGCCCTGGATGAAGCTTTATAAAGATCACGTCGATCAAGATCTCTCAAAAGCGGCACTGAATGAACTGATTGACCAGGACAATGCCGGCTTTTGCATCCTGAACAACAACTATCAGCGCATTTTTTCCACTAGGAATTTCGACAGTCTGAGCCGGCGTGCATGGGGGACCAAGGTATCGCTCATTGAAAAAATCCAAGCCATGATTCCGGATTCGCAGATGCTTCAGAAGACTGTCAGCACCGTTACGAAGAGTTCCGATCCCTGCCACACGACCTATGCCACACGCTTCTCCTCTTTCTGCTCCACGCGTGATGAAACGTACAAGATGCAGAACATTTTCATCATTCAGATCCGGGAAGACTCCCCCGGCAGTGTCCCGTCGGACGCCGACACCTCCCAGCCTGCCAATGCAGGCAGCCTGCTTTCCCGTGATGACATCACCAGGCGGGAGTTGGAAGTCCTGAAGCTGGTTTTGGACGGCCTTCCCGTTTCCGCGATCGCAGATCGGATGTTCATATCTGCGGCAACCGTGCGGACCCATCTCAGCAGCCTGTATCGGAAATTCGAGGTGCGCAATCGTGCGGAACTGATTCAGAAACTCCACGAAAAAAATCTTATCTGGGGAACGCGGCTCCACAATTGTTGAGATAACTCAGCAAATGTGGAGCCGCGTTCAAATATCTCCGCCTGGAGTAACGGAAACTGCGCACTTTGATGGATGTAATTTCTTTTAACACATTGTATAATTGTGTCAAGACAGGTGACGCGAGGAGTCGGAAAACTGCATAAGATTTAAAGGAGGATACTGGTTCATGTTTTTTAACTTCAAAAAGCCGGAGCACTACGGGCTGAAAGTCTTCATCTGGATTTTCATCGTGGCAATGAACCTGATTGTCATGATTCTCGATGAGCCACTCAAGGAGATCGGGTACCGAGGCTGGGCGTTCTGGCTTGTCAATATCTCATTCTTCCTGATGGAAGAACCTGACCTGAAAAAAAAGATTGTCTCAATTGTATGCGGCGCTGTCACAGGGTGTATCCTCGCATATCTCACGCTCAAACTTTACACGGGATATCTGACCGGGCTTGGTCATATCGGCCTGATCATCCCCGTTGGGCTCAGCCTGGCGCTGGTCATTCTGTGCGGTCCTTTTTTCCCTGCATTCTTCAACACGGTCACCTTCATGTATTTCCTTGCTGCCCTGATTGTTCCGGCGGACGCAGTCACCAATGTCTGGACAAACTGCATGTGGGCAATTCTGGGCGCCATCATTGTCAACGGCGGGTGCATCCTCATTATCAAACAATACCGGAAAGCGCAGATAAAAAAACTGCAGTCGCAGGCCTGATCCCTATTCCCATAAAACTGTCCGTTCCCGGTTCCCCTTCATCACCTGAAACTGCAAATAACAGAAAGGAGTAAAACCGATGGCCTATACCAAACTGTTCGAACCAGGAAAAATCGGAAATGTCGTCATCAAAAACAGAATCGCCATGCCTCCCATGGGCACCGGGCTCGCTCTCCATAACGGCGAAGCCAGCGATGAAATCATCCGCTACTATGAGGAAAGGGCGATGGGCGGCTGCGGCCTGATCTTCACAGAGATCACCCGTGTCGACGAACTGCACGGCTGGGGCCTCGCCAACCAGCTCGCCCTGACGAATGCCGGTCACATTGGACGGATGATGCGCCTGATCGACACGGTGCACAAGTATGGAACGAAAATCTTCGTACAACTGCATCATCCCGGCCGTGAAGGACATGCGCGTCTGAATCCCAGCCACAACGATATTGTTGCGCCTAGCGCCTTCGTAACAGAACGCTGCGATGAAATGCCCCACGAGCTCACGTTGGAGGAAGCCGGCCAGATCATTAAGATGTATGTAACCGCCGCCAAGATGGCGCAGTACGCCGGTGCAGATGGTGTCGAGCTGCATGGCGCGCACGGTTATTTCCTTGAGCAATGGCTGTCCCCGTTCTCCAACAGACGTACCGATAAATATGGCGGCTGCTTTGAGAACCGCTGCCGTTTCGTGGATGAGATAATTTATGGTATCAAAAAGATCTGTGGTCCCGACTTCCCCGTTGGTATCCGTCTCTCCATCGATGAATTCATGGGCGATAAGGGTATCGATCTGAACCTCGGAGTCGAAATTGCGAAGCACTTTGAGAAGGTCGGCGTCTGCCACATCAACGTCAGCTGCGGCATCTATGAAACCGGCTATACCATCATCCCCGCTTACATGTTCCCACAGGCCTGCCGAGAAGAGCTGTGCTCCGCAGTAAAGAAGGCTGTGAAGATCCCCGTTCTCTCTATTAACAACATCAAAGAGCCGAAGGTTGCCGAGCAGCTTCTGGAGAAGGGCGCCTGTGACTTTGTCTGTGTCGGCAGAAGTCAGCTGGCGGATCCCGAATGGGCCAACAAAGCCAAGCGCGGCGAAGACAAGCTGATTCGCAAGTGCATCGGTTGCTGCCGCTGTATTGACGCTATCTCTTACGGCCGCCATGTGGAGTGCGCCATCAACCCGCGGCTGGGGCGCGAAGCGGAGTACGACACGCCGCTGAAAGACGGCGATGGAAGACGGATTGTCGTAATCGGCGGTGGGCCGGCAGGCATGCAGGCAGCCGTAACGCTCTCCGCACGCGGCTTTAAGGTCATTCTTCTGGAGGCTTCTGACCGGCTCGGCGGCACGCTGAACATTGCGGACAAGAACGTGAACAAGGAGAAACTCTCCTGGTTCATTGAGACCATGGCTGCCGAGGTGGAAGCTGCGGGCGTCGATGTCAGACTCGACACCAGAGCCAACGTAGACACTGTGCGCGCGCTGAATCCCGACGGCGTCATGGTATGCTGCGGCGGCACACATATCACACCGAATGTCCCGGGAAGAGATCTGGACAAGTGCATCTCCATCGAGGACATCGTCAGAGACTTTGACCAGGCAGGGCAGAGAGTCGCCATAATTGGCGGAGGCGCGAGCGGCATGGAGACCGCTGCCACGCTGATGAAAGCCGGACGCGAAGTATACATCGTCGACATGCTGCCGTTTATCGGAAACGGTCTCATCGAGCGGGTCGCGGGCGTGCTCCGAGCGCAGTTGGTCAGGGGTGGCGTCAAATTGATGCCGGGACACAAACTGGTTGAAATCACCGAAGCTGGGGTCAAACTGGAGAAGGTAGATGACCTGTCCCCGGTCGAGCTGGATGTGGATACTGTGATCTTTGCCGTTGGCATCCGGCCGCAGTATGAGCTTGCGGAAGCCATACAGAGCGCCTACCCCAATGCGAGAGTAGTAGGCGATGCCGCCCGTGCGAATACCGTGTTCGAAGCCATCCGCGACGCATACGGTGCAGCCTGGGTTTTTGAGCCATAATCCACGCGGAATCATGTTTGTGAGAAAGGAGTATTGTTATGAAAGAGTTTAAAGGCAGAGTTGCTCTGATTACCGGCGGCGCCAACGGTTTTGGCAAGGCGTTCGCCATTGAGGCAGCCAAAAGAGAAATGAAAATCGCCCTTGTCGACATTGACGAAGACGACCTGTGCGGCACCACCGCGGTCCTGAAAAATCTCGGTGCCGAGGTTCTGACCATTCCCGCGGACGTCTCGCTCTGTGACGATGTCAAAATGAGCGTGGCAAAGACAATGGAGAAGTTTGGGCAGATTGACGTTCTTTTCTGCAACGCAGGCATTGCGCCGTCCGGAGACATCTTCAATCTGCCTCCACGGGACTGGGAATGGACTGCCTGGACGAATCTGATCAGCCACGGTTACTATTACCGGGAGGTCCTGCCTATCATGGTCGAGCAGGGGACTCCCTGCCACATTATCGCAACCGCATCTATTGCGGGCATTCTCCATGGCATTGGCAATAACCCCGGCTACTCCGCCACAAAACACGGTGCAGTCGGCCTCGCGGAAGATATCCGCACACTCTGCCGAATCAACAATTATGACATCGGCATTTCCGTCTTCTGTCCCGGCTATATTCAGACAGACCTTCATCACTGTGAACGCCATCGCCCCGCTCGCTTTTCCTGTCCGGAGGACCCCTACTACAAGTCCCAGCACTACATTGACGCTGTGCGCCGCGTGAATGTCAACATCTCCACCGGCACGCCCATCGATCCCGTCGGTGCCTACCTCTTCAAGGCAATTGAGGACAAACAAATGTACATTCTGCCGCACAACAAGTTCCTGCCGTACATCGAGGCGCGCCACCGCGGCATTGAGAAAGACGCCGCGCTTCCGGACGGAGGTGAGGGCAATTCCGAGCGGGACTTTAAGGACCAGGTCGCACTGATCACCGGCGCTGCAAGCGGATTCGGCTATGAATTTGCCAAAGAAGCAGCCTCCCGCGGGATGAAACTGTCCTTAGTGGACATCGATGGCGAGCGGCTGGAGAAGGTCAGAGCTGAGTTTGATTCCGCCGGCGTTCTCTGTGTTGCCTTTCACGGCGACGTCTCGATCTACGAGGATGTGGTAAAGAGCGTCAGATTCACCATGGACACCTACGGTCAGATCGACGTGCTTTTCAACAACGCGGGCGTCGCAGTTGTCGGCGATGCCATGCACGTACCGCAGAATGACTGGGAGTGGGCGATCAGCGTCAACCTGCTCGGCCAGGCATACTACTACAGAGAAGTGCTCCCCATCATGGTCAGGCAGGGGACACCCGCCAACATTGTCAGCACATCCTCTGTCGCAGGCATTCTCCCGGGCTTCGCCAAAGTGCCCACTTACACTGCGTCAAAGCATGCGGCGGTTGGTCTCGGGGAGTCCGTCATCGCCAGACTGCGCGACATGGGTGTCACCAACATCAAAGTATCCATGTTCTGCCCGGGCTTTATCCAGACGGATCTCCACCACTCCGAGGACCATCGTCCGGAACGCTTCGCCGATCCGGGGAACCCATACTACCAGTCTGAGTACTATAAGGCACGCCGTGCCGGTCTGGACTTCCTGATTACCTCTGGCACCCCTATTGACCCCGTTGGCAAGCGCCTGTTTAAGGCCATGGAAGAAGGCCAGAAGTACATCCTCACCCACGAAAAGCATGCCGGCCAGATCAAGGCGCGTCACCAGGAAATCGAGGACGATGCCAAAAAAGTCATCTGCTGATCTGCAAACCGGATAATACGGTTTTCTGTGGCGGAAAAGGTACACCAATCAACACCCCCCTGCCGATAGCAGGGGGGTGTCCTGTTTCTGATGATTTACATTTTACGCAATGTGGCCTTTGGCCCGGATGACATCAATGACGGAATCCACGTACTTCTCGCAGAGCTCGTTCGTCTCCGCCTCGACCATCACGCGGATCACCGGCTCGGTGCCCGATTCGCGGACCAGGATGCGTCCGGTGTCGCCCAGCGCGTCCGCGACCTTCTTCACCGCCGCCTGCACATCCGGGTCGTTCTGTGCCGCCGGCTTGGAGGTGACGCGCACGTTCTTCAGCACCTGCGGATAGAAGACGACCGGCGCGGCGAGCACGCTCATCGGCTTCTCCTTGGCGAGCATGACCTCCATCAGCTTCAGCGAGGTCAGGATGCCGTCGCCGGTGGTGGCATACTTGGTAAAGATCGTATGGCCGGACTGCTCGCCGCCTAGGCGGTGGCCGTTCTGCACCATGTTCTCATACACATACTTGTCGCCGACCTTGGTCTTCTCGTACTCGATGCCGACCTTGTCCAGCGCCTTGTACAGGCCGAAGTTCGACATGACGGTCGTCACGACCTTGTTGTTCAGAAGCTTGCCGCGCTCCTTCATATACAGACCGTAGATGTACAGGGTGTGGTCGCCGGTGACGATGTTCCCCTTCTCATCCACGCAGAGGCAGCGGTCGGCGTCCCCGTCGTAGGCAAAGCCGATATCCAGGCGGTTCTCCACGACGAACTTCTGCAGATGCTCAATATGCGTCGAGCCGCAGTCGGTGTTGATGTTGAAGCCGTCCGGCTCCGCGTTCATCACATAGGTCTTGGCGCCGAGCGCGTCAAATACGGCCTTTGCGATGCTCCAGGCGGCGCCGTTGGCAACGTCCAGCCCGACCTTGACATCCTTGAAGCTGTACTTGGAGAGGCTGATCAGGTAGCCGATATAGCGGTTGCGTCCGGCCACATAGTCCACCGTCCGGCCGATCTTCTCCCGCGTGGCAACGGGGATCTCAATCTTGCCGTCGATGTAGTCCTCGATGAGCAGCAGCGTCTCCTCGTCCATCTTCTCGCCGTTGTTGTTGACGATCTTGATGCCGTTGTCATAGTAGGGGTTGTGGGAGGCGGAGATCATGATGCCGCAGTCGAAGTCGTCCACCCGCGCGATGTAGGAGACCGAGGGGGTGGTGGTGACGTGCATGATATAGGCGTCCGCGCCGCTGGCGACCAAGCCGGCGCAGAGCGCGTATTCAAACATGTAGGAGGAGCGCCGCGTGTCCTTGCCGATGACCACCTTGGCCTTCTTGTCCAGCCTCGCGCCGTAATACCAGCCGAGATAGCGGCCGATCTTGATCGCGTGGTCGAAGGTCAGGTCCTTGTTGGCTTCGCCGCGGAAGCCGTCCGTTCCGAAATACTTGCCCATTTATTGTGAATACTCCTTTTTCCGATTTCTTACTGCCGCCGTGCCGGGAAAGCCTCTGTTACGGTTTTCATTCCGCTTTTTGCTCTCTCCCTGACGGCCCACGGCAGACCGTGGCAGCATCCGCCGAGTCTTTCGACAACTGCCAGTCCTCGTCACCCTTCTCAGGGCCCGGCGCTAACAGCCCCTCATCTCTCCCTCCGGAGCGGCTGTTTTACTTCCGCTATTATAGTCGAGAACGGGGTACTTCGCAAGGGTTTCTTTGTCTCACCGCACCCGCGCGGGACCGTCAGGCAGACAGGCGGATCCGCCGCTTCCGCTGGGTCAGGAAGAAGTAGGAGAGCTCAATGACGCTGCAGCAGAGCCAGCCGACCGGGTAGCCGAATCCGACCAGCTTCGCCGTGTTCCGGACAAAGCGCGTGATCACATAGAGATAGACCTGCCGCACGCCGACAAAGGTGGCCAGCATGATGACCATCGGCGCGCGGGAGTCACCTCGTCCGCGCAGGGCGCCGGCCAGCACATGGTTAATGCAGTTGCAGAGCAGGAAGAACACATTGGTCCGGATAAACAGCACGCCGTAGCGGATCACTTCCGCGTCCGGAGAGAAGAGCCGGACCGCGTCCGGGGCGAAGAGCCAGAGCAGCGCCGCGATGACCGCGGTGACGGCCGCGGAGAGGGCGACAGCCCAAAGCGTCCCTTGATCCGCGCGCTTCTCCTTCCCCGCGCCGATGTTCTGGCTGACGAAGGTGGTGGCGGACATCGCCATGCTCTGCATCGGCAGGAAGATGAAGCTGTCCAGCTTGTTGTAGCTGCTCCAGCCCGCCATGCAGTCCGAACCGAAGAAGTTGATGTACGACTGCACAAAAATGTTGGAAAAGGCCGTGATCACCGACTGGATCGCGGCGGGCAGCCCCACCGCGACAATATTCCGCAGAATCGGACCATCCACCTGCATCTCCCGCCAGCTGAAGCGGTAGACCTCCTGCGTGCGCGTCAGCAGCCGGAGAATGAGCACGGCCGAAACCAGCTGCGAGAGGATCGTCGCGATCGCCGCGCCGGCGATGCCGGCGTGAAGCACCAGGATGAAAAACAGGTCGAGAACAATGTTCAGGATGCTCGTCAGGATCAGAAACTGCAGCGGCCGGACGGAATCCCCGACCGCGCGCAGAATGCCGCTGCCCATGTTGTAGATTAGCAGGCCGGAAATGCCGCCGATGTAGATCCGCAGATAGACCCCGGCATCGGCAAAGACATCCTCCGGCGTCGCCATGAAGCGCAGGAGCGGGTCCACCGTCAGAATCCCGACGGCGGTGAAGACGATGCAGAGAACGAAGGCCATGGTCATCGCGGTCTCGACCGCGCGGTGCAGGTCTTCCATCTTGCCCGCGCCGAAATACTGGCCGATCACGACGCCCGCGCCGATGGAAAAGCCGGCAAAGAAAAAGACGAGGATGTTCACGATGAGCGTCGTGGACCCGATCGCGGCAAGAGCCTGCTTGCTGACATAGTTCCCGACGATGATGGAATCCACCGTGTTATAGAGCATCTGGAAGGCGTTGCCCAGCATCAGCGGCAGCGCGAAGCCGACCAGCAGGGGAACAATCGCCCCGCCGGTCATATCCTTTGTTCGACTCTTTGCTCCCAGACGCATCCGCATAGCTCTCTTTCCGTTCATCAGACTGCGCACATCATAATCGCGATTCGGCCCTGTGTCAAGGCATATCCGGATTTCCGTCTGTTCACTGACGAACACACGACTCCGGTCTTGCCTTTCTCCCCTGTTTTCCATTATAATGAGAATCAGATAAAACCGGAAAGGGGTCTTCCCGATGCTCTATACCCACGCACTGGTATTCCTGGCCGACCGGGGCTTTGTGCCGGCGTCCTTCCGCGTGGAGGACGGCGTTTACACCGAATTGCTGCCCTATGACACCGAAGAGGCCGGCGCCGTCAGCCTCGAAGGCGCCTGCGTCATCCCGGGGCTCATCGACATCCACACGCACGGCAACTCCGGCGCGGACTTCTCCGACGGCGACTATGAAGGTCTGAAGGCCATGGCTGCCTTCCTCGCGCGCAGCGGCGTGACCGGCTTCGCCCCCGCCTCCATGACCCTGCCCTACGAGACGCTCGACCGCGCCTATGCCACGGCGCGGAAGCTCCATGACGATCCGCCGGCCGACTGCGCGCGGCTGCTCGGCATCAACATGGAAGGACCGTTCTTCTCCGAAAAAAAGAAAGGCGCGCAGAACGCGGCCTATCTCCGTGACCCGGACTTCGACGCCTTCCTCCAGCTCTATGAGCACTGCGGTGGCCTGATCCGCATCGTCGATCTTGCCCCCGAGCTCCCCGGTGCTGCGGACTTCGCGGCCAGGGCGGCGGAACTGTGCACCGTCTCCGTGGCGCACACCGACGCCGGCTATGAGCAGGCGCGGGCTGTCTATGAGGCTGGCGCGACGCACCTGACGCATCTCTACAACGCGATGCCGCCCATCCACCACCGCAAGCCCGGCGTGATCGGCGCCGCATCCGAGAACGACCGCGTCTACGCGGAGCTCATCTGCGACGGGCAGCATGTGCACCCGAGCGCGGTGCGCATGGCCTTCCGGCTCTTCCCCGGGCGGATCTGCCTGATCTCCGACGCGCTGCGCTGCTGCGGCATGCCCGACGGGGAGTATGAGCTGGGCGGACAGGCGGTCTTCCTCTCCGGCGGGATCGCGCGCCTGGCGGACGGCACCATCGCGGGCTCGGCAGCCACCCTGTTCGACTGCCTGCGCAACGCGGTCGCCTTCGGCATCGACCGCGACGAGGCGATCTGCAGCGCCACGCTCAACCCCGCCAGACAGCTCGGCTGCGCCGACCGCTTCGGCTCAATCGCCGTCGGCAAACAGGCGGACTTCCTCGTCGTCGACGAAGCGCTGAACCTGAAAAGCGTCTACCTCAACGGCACACGTGTGGAATAACGGTGTGTCAGGGGTGTGTCAGGGGGACGGTTCTCTTGACACACAGAAATGTGTCAAGAGAACCGTCCCCCTGACACACATCCCGCACAATGGCCCCAGAGCGCTCATCGCCGAAAACAGAGGTATCCTGATCTTCCCGGGAGGTGTTGCGATATGCGAAGACGCTTGCCATACCTGATCCTCAGCGCGCTCCTGGCCCTCGCCGTCCTCTCGGGCTGCGGGGAGGCAGGCCCCGCGGAGGCGCCGTCCCCGTCCCCCGCCCCGTCTCCCTCGCCCGCCGCCGCGGCGCCCTCCCCGACGCCCACGCCCTTCACGGAGCCGCTGACGGAACCGGGCGGGCCGGTCTGGTTTGACGGAAAGGAACTGCCGGACGGCAGGTTCCGCAGGGACGGCACAGACTATGTGCTGCTGTCTCAGGCGGCGGAAGCGCTGGACACGGAGATAAAAATCAGCGAAGACGGGACGACCTTCACGATGCCCTGGCGCAGGAGCGAAGTGATCCTCTCCCCCGGGCGCGGCACCGCGCTTTACCTGGACACGGAGCGCCCCCTCGAAGCCCCGCCGCTTCTCTGCAGGAACGGGGAAGACCTGCTGGTGCCGGTCCGCTCCTTCTGCGAGGCGGCGGAGATCGGCGTATACGACGACGAGGAGCTGGGAGAGCTGACCTGCACGCCCGGGACCGGAGACTGGGAGCTGAAACCGAATTACAACGTCTGTGTCATGATGTACCACGGCATCGGCTCGGCGCAGCCGGAAGCCAACCTGATCCTGAGTCCGCACTCTCTGGAGGAGCAGTTCCGGTATCTGAACGAGCACGGCTTTACCAGCATCTGGTTTGAGGACCTCTGGCACGTGGAAGACATCGAAAAACCCATCATCCTCATCTTCGACGACGGCTGGTCCGGCTGCTACCGCTATCTCTATCCCCTCTGCGAGGAGTACCACATCAAGGCGACCGTCGCGCTGATCACCGGTCATATCGACCGCTACGGCTCAAAACTCACGAGCGAGCAACTGGAGGAGATGCGCGAGAGTCCCTGGCTCTCCTTCTACAGTCATACGGTCACCCACGATACCCTGAGCGAGATCCCGGACGACCGGATCGAACCGGAGCTGCGGGACTCCGAGCAGTGGATCGTGCGCTTCTTCCACCGCGAGCCGGTCACGCTGGTCTATCCCACCGGCGGGAGCACGCCCCTGGTGCAGGAGCTGACACGCCGCTATTACCGCTTCGGCGTCAAGATGACGCACCCGGACGTGATCCACCAGAAAGCCTGGACCTCCTACAACACCTCCGACGATCCCACCCTGGTCTACCGTTACTTTGTCCAGCGGCAGACCTCGCTGCAGCACTACGCCATGTGGATCGAGTATCCCTTCAGCCCGAAAGGCACGGCAGACCCGCAGGAAGAGCCGCTGCCCCAGTCCTGGTTCTCCGGCTGACCAATGTGTCAGTGTGTCAACAGAACCGTCCCCTTGACACGGACACGCAACACAACAGCACAAAAAGTAATAACTCTTTCTCTGAATAGATAGATTCCTTGGCCCCGCCGGCCTTGAGGCATATTCGTAGCAGCTCCCGCCTGTTTGAAGTGTTTGAAACCCCTCTCACGCAAGGGTTTTGAACACTTTGAACAGCTTCTCTCCATGGTTTGCCATCACTTTACCAAAAGGGACATTTTCTCAAGTTAATACTGGACTAAAAATGTGACCCCGCCGGGTGCTGATCAGATCAAACACACCGGCGGGATCTTTCTGTGTGTCAGGAGAACCGTCCCCCTGACACACTGACACATGACACATGACACACTCAGCCGCAGCTGTTGTACGCCTCGATGCCCTTTGCCAGCAGTTCCATGGAGCGGCGGATGTCCTCCCGGTTGATCACATAGGCCATGCGGATCTCGTTCCGCCCGGTATCAGGCGTCTTGTAGAAACTCTCCGCCGGGGTGAACATCAGCGTCTCCCCCGCGTCCTCAAACTCTTCCAGCATCCAGATCTGCAGCTTCTCCGCATCGTCCACCGGCAGCGCCGCCATGACATAGAAAGCGCCTTCGGGATGCGAATACACAACGCCCGGGATCTTCTTCAGCCCCTCGGTCAGCGCGTCCTTGCGCGCCCGGTACTCCTCCCGCACGGCCTCGAAGTATTCCGGCCCGACGGAATAGAGCGCCGCCGACGCCACCTGATCGAGCGTGGACGCGCAGAGCCTGCCCTGGCACCATTTCATCGCCTGGTTGTACAGCTCCCGGTTGCGCGTGATCATGCAGCCGATGCGCGCGCCGCAGGCGGAGAAGCGCTTGGACACCGAGTCGACCACCACGACGTTCTCGTCATAGCCCTCCAGCTGCAGCAGGCTCATCAGCGGCTCCCCGCCGTAGACAAACTCGCGGTACACCTCGTCGCCGATCAGGAACAGCCCGTGCTCCTTCGCGATGTCCGCCAGCAGCTTCAGCTCCTCCGCCGTGAGCACCGTGCCCGTGGGGTTGCCGGGATTGGTGAACAGGATGGCGCGGGTATGCTCGTTGATGCACGCCTCGATGCGCTCCCGGACCGCGAAGCGATAGCCCTCCTCCGGCCGCGTGGTCACGGGGCGGATCGTCGCGCCGGTCAGCGTGACGAAGGTGGAGTAGTTCGGGTAGAACGGCTCCGGGATCACGATCTCGTCCCCGTCATCGAGGATCGACGCCAGCAGCATCTGCAGCGCCTCGGACCCGCCGGTTGAGATCAGGATGTTGTCGCTCGCGATCTTCGCCCCGATCTTCCCGTAGTAGTCCCGGATGGCGTCCAGGAGCACCGGCACGCCGGGACTGGGCGCGTAGGCCAGCACCGGCTGGCTGAAGTCCCGGACCGCGTCGAAGAAGACTGGCGGCGTCTCGATATCCGGCTGCCCGATGTTCAGGTGGTAGATCTTCCGTCCCTTCTGCTCCGCTTTCAGCGCATACGGGGCAAACTTCCGCATGGGCGAAAGCCCGCAGGCTTCCATCTTGGATGAAAACTTCATGTCTGTACCTCCTTTGATGAATGTTGTCTTGTCGGCCTTTCGTATGTCAGTGTGCCGGGAGTGTGTCAGGAGAACCGTCCCTCTGACACGTCCTCTGACACACCCTCGCTTTACCATACTTCCTCTGCCCATGATTATACCAGAAAAAGAAAGATTCCACAACCGAATCGCTCTCATCCGTTTCAAAAAAAGCGCAAAAAAATTCAGGAAAGGAAGCGGATGCGCAGTCTCCCTATGAGGAAAGTCCGTCCTGCATTTTCGGACTCCCGATGGACAGAATCTTATTTTTCAGTTGATAACTGAAACAATCAATTAGCCAAGTTCTCAATGAACAGCTTTATGTGTCAGGAGAACCGTCCCCCTGACACACGCGCTGATGTTGCTCAAAACAACATATCATCCCTCTTGACCGGAGCCCTGCTGTGCGCTATAATGACAGGGCTTCGGCAATTTTTCGCCCAAATATCACAATTATGTTGTTTAAAATAACATCATCACAGGAGTCATCCATGAAAACATTCTCTCTTCCCCTGCTCGCCCGGACCGTCACCGAAAAGCGCAGAGCGCTCGGCATCAAACAGGCCGAGCTCGCCGCCCTGACCGGCATGAACCGCTCGATGCTCTCCCGCCTGGAAAACGGCAGCTTCACCCCCTCCGTCGACCAGCTCGAGAAGCTCGGCGCCGCCCTGGGCTTTGACCCCGCCTCCCTCTTCGTCGAAGAGCCGGCCCCCGCAACCCCCGCCGCCGCGGACAGCGAAGCCCCCCGCCTCAACATCGCGGTCGCCGGCATCGGCTATGTCGGCCTCTCCCTCGCCGTGCTACTGGCCCAGCATCATCATGTGACCGCGGTCTGCACAAAACAGGAGAAGGCAGACAACCTCAATCGGTATATCTCCCCCATCCAGGACGAGTATATCGACCGGTATCTTGCAGAGGCTAAGGCCGGCGCACGTCCTCTTGACCTCACCGCCACCACCGACGGTGCTTCCGCATACCGCGCTGCGGACTTCGTCATCGTGGCCGTGCCCACCAACTACGACCCCAAGACCAACTACTTCGACTGCTCCGCCGTCGAGAGCGTCCTGGCCCTGATCCGCGACTGCGCCGGCGAAACCCCGCCCACCGTCGTCATTAAGTCCACCGTCCCCGTCGGCTACACCGTCTCCGTGCGCGAAAAGTACGGCCCCCACATTCTCTTCAGCCCCGAGTTCCTGCGCGAGTCCAAGGCCCTCTACGACAACCTCTACCCCTCCCGCATCATCGTCGGCTGCGACCCGGACACCGAGGACAAGGCCCGCACCTTCGCCGCCCTCCTGCAGGAAGGCGCCCTCAAGCCGGACGTCGAGACCCTCTTCATGGGCTTCACCGAGGCGGAGGCCACCAAGCTCTTCGTCAACACCTACCTCGCCCTGCGCGTCTCCTACTTCAACGAGCTGGACACCTACGCCGAGATCAAGGGTCTGCGCACGCGGGAGATCATCCGCGGCGTCTGCCTCGACCCGCGCGTCGGCGACTACTACAACAACCCCTCCTTCGGCTACGGCGGCTACTGCCTCCCGAAGGACACCAAGCAGCTCCTCGCCAACTACCGCGACGTGCCCGAGAACCTGATCCAGGCCATTGTCGAGTCCAACCGCACCCGCAAGGACTTCATCGCCGACCGCGTGCTGGAGATCGCCGGCACCTACGGCAGCAACGCCGCCTATGACGCCGAGCGCGAGCAGGAGCAGAAGGAAGTCGTCGTCGGCGTCTACCGCCTCACCATGAAGGCCAACTCGGACAACTTCCGCCAGTCCTCCATCCAGGGCGTCATGAAGCGCATTAAGGCCAAGGGCGCCACCGTCGTCATCTACGAGCCCACGCTCGAAAACGGCTCCACCTTCTTCGGCTCCAAAGTCGTCAACGACCTGAAGAAGTTCAAAAAAATGTGCGGCTGCATCATCGCCAACCGCTACGACCCCGTCCTGGACGACGTCGAAGACAAGGTCTACACCCGCGACCTCTTCCGCCGCGACTGACCCGAACAGGAGGAAAATCCCGCCATGCTCTGTGAACAGAAATTCTTCGAAACCTACGGCCGCGATCCGGACGGCATAAGCTTCAGCCCCTACCGCATCTGCCCGATCGGCGCCCACTCCGACCACACCCTCGGCAAGATCACCGGCTTTGCCATCGACAAGGGCATCCACATCGCCTGGAGCCCCAAGCGCAACGGCGTTGTAGAGATGCAGTCGCTGCAGTTTCCCAAGCGCGCGCAGTGGCACATCGCCTCCGTCCCTGAGGAGAAGCCCGGCGACTGGGCGGACTACCTTCGCGGCGCCACCTGGGCGCTCAGCCGTCGCCACATGCTGCACACCGGCATCTGCGGCGTCATCGAGGGCACGCTCCCCATCGGGGGTCTCTCCTCCTCCGCCGCCGTGATCCTCGCCTTTCTCTCCGCCCTCTGCCGCGTCAACGGCATCACGCTCACGGACAGCGAGCTCATCGACACCGCCTTCGACGCGGAGAAAAACTACGTCGGCGTCAACGTCGGCACCCTGGACCAGAGCTGCGAAGTCCTCGGCCGAAAGGACCACCTGCTCTACCTGGACACCCGGGACGGCTCCTTCGAGCTCATCCCCGCCCGCCCGGACATGAAGCCCTATGTCTTCGCCGTCTTCTTCAGCGGCCTCGAGCGCAGCCTCGCCTCCTCCAAGTACAACATGCGCGTGGACGAGCTCCGCGCCGGCGTCTACGCCCTGCAGGCCTTCGCCGGCATGGACTACGGCAAGTTCCACGAAGCCAACGCGCGCGGGGTGCCCTATGAGGTCTACCGCCAGTACGAAGACCGGCTCCCCGCCCCCTGGGCTCGGCGCTGCGAGCACTGGTACACCGAGTTCCGGCGCGTGGAGGCCGGGGCCGAAGCCTGGCGCCAAGGCGACCTCGAGACTTACGGCCGCCTCTCCTTCGAGTCCGGCTGGAGCAGCATCCACAACTGGGAGTCCGGCGCGCCCGAGACCATCCGCCTGTACGAAATCATGCGCGAAACCGACGGCATCTACGGCGGCCGCTTCTCCGGCGCCGGCTTCAAGGGCTGCTGCATGGCCCTCATCGACCCGGCAAAGCAGGACGAGATCGCCGCGCGCGTGACGGCCGCCTACCTGAAGGACTTCCCCCGGCTGGAGGGCAGGTTCTCCGTCCACTTCTGCCACAGCGCCGACGGCGCCGGGATGAGAGGCAGCGTATGAAGTGCCTCATCCTCGCCGCGGGCTACGCCACCCGGCTCTATCCCCTGACCGAGAACTTCCCGAAGCCCCTCCTGGACGTCCGGGGCAAAACGATCCTGGACTGGCTCCTCGACGACCTCGCGACCGCGGACGCCATCGACGAATACCTCGTCGTCACGAACCACCGCTTCGCCCCGCACTTTGCCGCCTGGGCCAAGAACCACCGCCTCCCCATCACCGTCGTGGACGACGGGACCGAGACCAACGAAACCCGCCTCGGCGCCGTCCGGGACATGCAGTACGCCATCGAGCGGGAGAAGCTCGACGACGACCTGCTGATCCTCGCGGGGGACAACATCCTCGACTTCTCCCTCGCTGCCTTCCTCCGCTACGCGCGCGAGAAGCAGACCTCCTGCACGATGCGCTACTGGGAGCCGGATGAACAGAAGCTCCGCAGAAGCGGCGTCTCCGAGGTTGACAGGGACGAGCTCCTCCTCTCGCTGGAGGAGAAACCGGAGCAGCCCAAATCCCACTGGTGCACCCCGCCCTTCTACTTCTACACCCGCGAAGACGTCAGGAAAATCCCGCTCGCCATCGCGGACGGCTGCGGCACCGACGCCCCGGGCAGCCTCGTCGCCTGGATGTGCCGCCACAGCACGCTCCACAGCATGCAGATGCCCGGAAACCGCTACGATATTGGGAACCTGGAAAGCTACCGCGCCGTGCAGCAGCACTACGCCGGCATCACACAGAAAGAGGAAACCGTATGAGCAAAGTACCTGTCGACCTGAACAACAAGACCATCCTCGTCACCGGCTCCCCGGGCTTCATCGGGGCCTACCTGGTGATCCGCCTCCTGAAGGAGCTCTCCGGCGGCACCGTTCTCTCCTTCGACTCCATGAACGACTACTACGACCCGAAGCTGAAGGAATACCGCCTCGGCCTGATCGAGGAGGAGGCAAAGAAGTCCCCCGTAAAGCACGTCTTCATTAAAGGCAACCTCGCCGACCGCGGCCATGTCGAGCAGATCTTCCGCGAGTACCGCCCCGCCGTCGTCGTGAACCTCGCCGCCCAGGCCGGCGTGCGCTACTCCATCGACCACCCCGACGTCTACATCGAGTCGAACATCATCGGCTTCTACAACATCCTCGAGGCCTGCCGCCACTACCCGGTCGAGCACCTGGTCTACGCCTCCAGCTCCTCCGTCTACGGCGGGAACAAAAAGGTGCCCTTCTCCGTGGACGACAAGGTGGACAACCCCGTCTCCCTCTACGCCGCCACCAAGAAGTCCGACGAGCTCCTCGCCCACAGCTACTGCAAGCTGTACAGCATCCCGGCCACCGGCCTGCGCTTCTTCACCGTCTACGGCCCCGCCGGCAGGCCGGACATGTTCTACTACTCCGCCACCAAGACCCTCTCCGAGGGCGGCACGATCCGGATCTTCAACTACGGCAACTGCAAGCGCGACTTCACCTACATCGACGACATCCTCGAGGGCATCGTCCGCGTCATGAAGGGCGCGCCCGAAAAGAAAACGGGAGAGGACGGACTTCCCCTCCCGCCCTACGCGGTCTACAACATCGGCGGCGGCCAGCCGGAGAACCTGATGGACTTCGTCACCACCCTGCAGGAGGAACTGGTCAGCGCCGGCGTCCTCCCCGCGGACTATGACTTCGCGGCCCACCGCGAGCTCGTCGGCATGCAGCCGGGCGACGTCCCCGTCACCTACGCCGACTCCGAAGCCCTCGAGCGCGACTACGGCTTCACCCCGACCATCACCATCCGCGAAGGCCTGCACAATTTCGCAAGATGGTACAAAGAGTATTACAGCAAATAAAGCCAGAGCGAGCACAGGACCAAACCCGGTCCTGTGCTCTCATTTTTTCCCCGTATGAAGCTTCTCCCGCATGGATCAGCAGCCGGCTTATATCCATGTCACCAGCCAAATTTTTCCACACTTCATATCCTGGCAAACAGGTTCTCCCTTGCGGCTTTTCTCTTCATCGTTTCAATGGAAAAAACGAACCGCATTATATACACAAATGAACATAACCAGTATCATTGTGTACTCAAATAGCCTTGTAACTCCCTTATCGGACATTCTTCTGCTGATCTTTGTGCCGATTTCACTTCCCAAAACACCGCAGACAATCATCCCAAGAATGAACAGCCATGAGATATCTGAGGGGATACTTTCTGACAGCATGGTTTTTGATAAGGCTACTGCCTGACTGATCAAAATGATAAAAAGGCTGTTTTGCGCTGCAATTTTTGTCGGCATGGAAAAGAAGAAAAATATAAACGCCATATTAAAGGGGCCACCGCCAATGCCCAGAAATGAACTGAGTGTACCAAGCGCAGTACCTATAAGGAGACAGGCAACCGGATTTCTGATCGAATGTGTTTTGATCTGTACTTTCTTCAGGGTATAAAAGAACGTCCCCAACACCGCTATGAAAAGCAGCACCGCCTGCACACCCCCTGCCATATTCTCATGAGGCATGTACTCGGCAGACAGGGAATACAGAGACTTCCCGGCAAATCCCCCTATCGCAGCGCCACAGCCAAGCGGAAAGGATACTTTCACATCAATCTCTTCCCCCCCCCCGGCTAAACGACTTAACGGTAGACCAACCGGACATTCCAAGCACGGTGCATGCAGAGAGAAAGTTTATGGAGGCTACCGGCATGATACCCAAGGCATCAATAACCGGTTTTATGATGACACCTCCGCCCATACCGCACATTTTGCCCAAGAGGCAGGCGAACAACGCAATGAAGAAGCAAATATATTTCATTGTCTCATATTACGGGCTTAGTTGGTTGTAAAACTTGCATTGATCAAAACCTCCGTGTTGGTTATATACCGGCGCCATTCCATATCGTGAATAACTTGCTTGCAATCAGCCACGCTCCGATACCTATCATAATAATATAAACAAGGCGGAAGATTCTTTTGCTGTCCACTTTTCTAAACAGGCTTCTCCCAACCCCAAAACCTATAATACTTGGTATCAGTACCGCAATGATATGGCCTACATTATTCTCGGTGATCAGACCATTGCTTATTAATA
>JAFSLL010000151.1 GCA_017448455.1 Oscillospiraceae bacterium
GCGCAATAATTTCGATATAACCCAGCTGCTTCAGGAACGAGGAGACAACAACAAGGGATCCTGCATTAACTATTCCCATTCCTTCGGGAACGGTTATGAGACCTACCTCTACAATTACCTCGCTTCCGGTGATTCCAGCAGGAAGAACAACTACCGAGCCTTTGCGGAGTATGTGCTGACAAATGCCGCGCATCTGGTGGTGATCGGCTTTGAAAAACAGCAGATCATCTCCCATCGGCAGGCAATCCGCGGCATTGACGCCAACATGGGCAATCCGCTTTATAACTTTGCGCACTGGACGATAATTTTTAAACAGGAGGATGCATAGCAATGACAGACAGACAGCTGATGTCCGCAGCCAAGGAAGCATCACTGAATGCTTATATCCCGTATTCCCATTTTGCGGTCGGGGCGGCTCTCGAATGTGAGGACGGGACAGTGTATACCGGCTGCAATATTGAAAATGCCGCTCTCGGCAGCACAATCTGTGCCGAAAGGACAGCCTGCTGCAAGGCCGTCAGTGAAGGACAGAGAAAGTTCCGTCGCATCGCCATTTATGCAGACAGCCAGAACTGGTGTACGCCCTGCGGTGCCTGCCGGCAGTTCCTGGCGGAATTCTCTCCGGACATGGAGGTCCTCTGTGCCAAGGCCGGCGGACGGTATGTAAGCTATAAGCTTTCGGAACTCCTGCCACACACGTTTGATTTCTGAAAACACAAAAGATCCCCGGTTCGTATGAACCGGGGATCTTTGTCAGATAAAATCAGATATACAGTTCCGTAAATTCTTCCAGGCAGAGGTTGTTCTCTGTCATATATTTTGCCGCTTCCACACCGACATAGCGGAAATGCCATGGTTCATAGATGATGCCGGTGATACTGTCGGCACTGCCGCTCTTGTCTTCCGGATAACGCACGACAAAGCCGTATTCCGTGCAGTGCTCGCAAAGCCACTGGTAAGTGGCCGTCTGGGCAAGGGAACTGTCCTTGGTTTCACGGTAATAGTCAGTAATGTCGCAGCAGAGCCCTGTCTGGTGCTCACTGGTGCCGGGATAGGCTACGATGGTTTTGGCAACCTCTTCGGAATATCCCTGGCCGACCTTGCGGTTGAAGAGATACTGCTGTTCGCTGTAGGAACGGTAACCGGAAGAGAGATAGACAGGCAGCCCGGCCGCCTTGCAGCCCTGGGTAAAGTCGACCAGTGCCTGGGCAATCCGCAGGTCGACTGCGCAGCGGTAGTCGTTATGAGCCGTCTGGATATCCGTTTCATCTCCGGTCATGTTGAGGTAAGCCATTTCCTGCGGTGCATAATCGACCGGCTCGAGCGGGTGGGCAGCATTGACAAGCAGGTACTGCCACTCGGTGATATCGATTTCCGGCGGAGCAGGAAGGCCGAGTGCGGCGGCTCTGGCGGCAGGAGAGTTCGGATCGACAGTCGGTTCCGGTGTGGGTTCGGGAGTGGGAACCGGGGTTTCGGCTGCGGGAGCAGGTTCTTCATCCTGAACAGCCGCAGGTTCCGTATAGGCAGCAGAAACTTTAGCAGAGGAAGCCTCGTCCGCACGGCCGTGATTGATCAGATAACGGTCACGGTCATAACCGTAGAGAGAATTCTTGCCGTGGTCTGTGATTTCATAGTTTCTTGTATCGCTGCTGTGGACTGCTACGCTGCAGCTGACATAAGCGAAGATAACAAATGCGACGGTAAACAGCACTCCGCCGATCAGGCGCTTGGGGCTGATTTTCTTTTTCATATCATTACTCCTTTATCAGACCTGATCAATAGTGCCCAGCTCGTCAAGCGTCAGTTCAAAGGCAGGGACGAAATGATCCAGGAAATATTTGACTTCGGGCAGAGAGGATTCCTCCAGCGCTCTGCGGGTCTGCTTTTCTGCAGACAGGAATTCATCATTGCCGGCGCGGCGTTCTTCGACACACTTGAGATAAGCGCTGAGCTTATCTGCGGCCTTGACAATGTCATGCGTCTGTTTTTCGGCTTCTCCGCCGAAATAAGGGGAGAAGGAGCCGCGGATTTCTTCCGGGAGGGTTTCCAGCAGCCTGGTGCAGGCAAGTTCCTCCAGCTGCTGATAGGCATGATGGATTTCATCGCTGTGATATTTGATCGGGGTCGGCAGATCACCGGTCAGAATCTCCGAGCAGTCATGGTACAGCGCAGCCGCTGCACACTGTTCGGGATCGCAGCTGCCGCCGAAAACGTCCCGGCGGATAATACCGAGCGCATGGGCGATCACGGCAACCATGTGGCTGTGCTCCTGAATATTTTCAGGCAGGGAATTGCGCATCAGGCTCCAGCGTTCAATGAAACGCATGCGGGAAAGATACGCAAAAAAATGATAACTCATACTTTACTCCTTTTTTTACAACATTCCTATTATACTAGTTGCGTTTTCTCTCTTCAAGTGGTAAAATGCATTTTTGTCTTAAAAGTTGAAGAAAAGAGAGCGAATATTCATGGACAAGCTGAGAAATGTAGCCATCATTGCCCACGTTGACCACGGAAAGACCACCCTTGTCGACGAAATGCTGAAGCAGTCGGGCGTATACAGAGAAAATCAGGAAGTAGTGGACCGCGTAATGGATTCCAATGATCTGGAACGGGAACGCGGCATTACGATCATGGCGAAGAATACAGCCGTATGGTACGGCGATACCAAAATCAATATTGTTGATACCCCGGGGCATGCCGATTTCGGCGGGGAAGTGGAACGCATCCTGAAAATGGTCAACGGCGTTATCCTGTTGGTTGATGCTGCGGAAGGCCCCATGCCGCAGACGCGTTTTGTGCTGAGCCGTGCACTGGAGCTCGGGCATCGCGTTATTGTCGTAGTCAACAAGATCGACCGTCCGGACCAGCGTATTCACGATGTTATCGATGAGATCCTCGAATTGCTGATGGATCTCAATGCCACCGACGAGCAGCTCGATTCTCCCATGCTTTTCTGCTCCGGCAGAAACGGTACGGCCAGTTATTCGCCGGACGTTGCCGGTACGGATCTCAAACCGCTGTTCGAAACCATCCTGGAGTATATTCCGGCTCCGGAAATGGATGATGAGGCACCTTTCCAGATGCTGGTGAGCAGTATAGATTATAATGAATATGTAGGGCGTATCGCCATCGGGCGGATTGAGCGCGGCGTGATCCGGCAGAATCAGGAAATCGAAGTCTGCAATTACCACAAGGCAGACGAAGTTCCCATGAAAGCCAAGGCGGTCTCCCTTTATCAGTTTGACGGGCTGAACCGCGTTCCGGTAACGGAAGCTACGGCGGGGAATATCATTGCCATGTCCGGCATCGGGAATGTTACCATCGGAGATACCGTCTGTGCAAAGGGATTCGCCGAACCGCTGCCGTTCGTCAAAATCGGGGCTCCTACTCTGGAAATGACGTTTTCTGTCAACGACAGTCCTTTCGCCGGGAAAGAGGGCAAATTTGTGACCTCCCGCCAGATCAGCGACAGGCTTTACCGCGAGACGCTGAAGGATGTGTCTCTCCGTGTGTCGGATGTGTCCGGCAGCACGGATAGTTTCAATGTGGCAGGGCGCGGTGAGATGAGCCTCTCCATCCTGATTGAAACCATGCGCCGGGAAGGCTATGAGTTCCAGGTTTCACCTCCGCGTGTGCTTTACAAGGAAATTGACGGAAAGACCTGCGAACCGATCGAGCGTGTTGTTGTGGATGTCCCGCAGGAAGCCATGGGATCCGTTATGGAAAAGCTCGGCAGCAGAAAGGGAGAATTTGTGGAAATGACTCCCGTCGGAAACCGCATGAAGATGGAGTTTCTTGTGCCGTCGAGAGGCCTGTTCGGCTACAGGAATGAATTCCTCACAGATACCAAGGGCGAAGGCATCCTTGCCTCCGTATTTGAAGACTACCGTCCGTATAAAGGGGATCTCGTACGCCGCCACACAGGCTCCCTGATTGCGCATGAAACCGGTGAAGCAGTGGCCTACGGCATCTGGAATGCACAGGACCGCGGTGTCATGTTCATCACGCCGGGTACCCAGGTATACGGAGGAATGATCGTAGGCGAATGCCCCAAACAGGAGGATATCCCGGTCAACGTCTGCCGGACGAAGCACCTGACGAATACCCGCGCTTCCGGTTCGGATGAAGCGCTCAGGCTTGTCCCGCCGAGACAGATGAGCCTGGAACAGTGCCTGGAATTTCTTGCGGACGATGAGCTTCTGGAGGTAACTCCGAAGAGCCTCCGCCTCCGCAAAAGCATCCTTGATCACAGCCAGCGCATGAAAACCATCATGAAAAACAGATAACATTCTGACAGCAGCACCCGACCGTGGTGCTGCTTCTATAATATATATTGTACAGGTAAATGTAATAATTTTCC
>JAFSLL010000152.1 GCA_017448455.1 Oscillospiraceae bacterium
TCCATCCAGCAGGATTTCGCGCCCCTGGAAAAGACCATCCATAAGATCAACTACGCCAAGGACGATCCGAAGTCCGTCACCTCCTACGAGGTTTACTTCTCCCTGTATCAGCAGCTCACGGACCGGGAGGACGAGAAGGACGAAGACGAGGCTGCCGTCCGGCTGGCTGCGCTTTTCAGCCCCACTTTCTTTGACCTGGTCATTGTGGACGAGTGTCACCGAGGCTCCGCCAAAAAAGACAGCAACTGGAGAAAAATCCTGGACTATTTCAGCTCCGCCACGCAGATCGGCATGACTGCCACACCGAAGGAAACCAAATACATTTCCAACATTGATTACTTCGGAGAACCGATCTACACTTACAGCCTCCGGGAGGGCATCGACGATGGCTTCCTGGCCCCCTTCCGGGTTATCAATGTCATGATGGATATCAGCGACGGCTGGCGGCCCAAAGAGGGACAGCTGGACTATTACGGCTATCCGATCCCGGATCGGATCTACAACAACAGCGACTACGACTACAACATCGTCCTGGAGGACCGCACCTTGCAGGTGGCCCGGGAGATCACGAACTATCTGAAGAGTACAAATCAACGCATGGCGAAAACAATCGTCTTCTGCGCCACGGAGGAGCACGCCGAGCGTATGCGGATCGCCTTGACGAATCTGAATTCCGACATGGTGCGGCAGTACCCGGACTACGTGGTGCGCATCACCGGCGGAGATGCCTATGGCAAGAGCAAGCTTGATTACTTCATCTCCGTCGGCGCGAAGGTGCCGGTCATTGCTACGACCTCCAAGCTGCTCTCTACCGGCGCGGACTGCAAAATGACCAAGCTGATCGTGCTGGATCAGATGATCAACTCCATGACGGAATTTAAGCAGATCATCGGACGCGGTACCCGCCTGCGGGTAAAGGAGGGCAAAACACACTTCACCATTATGGATTTCCGGGGTGTGACCCGTCTTTTCGCGGATCCCGATTGGGACGGCCCCATCGAGCAGGATCCGGACTACGACCCGAACCGTCCCCCGAAAGAACCGGATGCAGAGCCGCCTACACCGCCCGATCCCGACGTTCCTCCCGCCATCCTTCTGCCCAAGCCCTTTGTAGACGAAGACGGCTGCCACGTCCACGTGATCTATAAGACCGTTTCCATCTACGACGCCAAGGGCAGGCTGCTCCGCCAGGAGAGCGTCATCGACTACACGAAGTCCAGCATCCTGGGGACCTACGCCTCCCTGGACAACTTCATCCGGCAATGGACCGCAGAGGAGAAAAAAGACAAGATCCGGGCCCTCTTCCGGGAGCGCGGCATCGATCTGGAAGCTTTGAAAGCGGACCAGGGTATGCCGGACGTGGACGATTTTGACTTCATCTGCCACGTGGCCTTCGACCGTAAGCCCCTGACCCGGAAGGAGCGGGCCAACAACGTCAAAAAGCGCGATTTCCTCAGTAAATATCACGGTGACGCCCGGGAGGTCCTGGAAAAGCTCCTGGAAAAGTACATGGATACCGGGATCTACGATCTGGAGAGCATCGACGTGCTGAAGCTGGACCCGCTGCGTCAGTTCGGAGCCCCTGCGAAGATCGTCAAGTTCTTTGGCGGCAAGGCCGGCTATCTGAAAGCAATCCGGGAGCTGGAAGGAGAGCTGTACGATGTGGGATGACTGGTATCGGCACACGAAGGCCGAAGAGATGACGCCTACGGAGTTCGAGGATTACTGCAGGCTGATCCTGGAGCGATTTGCGCAGAAAGAGAATCTCCAGGATTTCATCATCCTACATGACGTCCATCTGGAATCCGACGACGGGAACTATCAGATCGACGTCTTCGCGGAGTTCCGGGCCCTGGGCGTCCGTTTCAAGGTGCTCTGTGAGTGCAAGCAGTACAAGAACCGGGTGAGCCGGGAAAAGGTCGCCGTTCTGGAGAGTAAAGTTCGCAGCCTCGGCGCCCAGAAGGGCATTCTGCTCTCCACTGCTAAATTCCAAAAAGGCGCGATCCAATATGCGGAAAAACACGGAATTGCCTTGATCGAGGTCAGCAAGGTCGGAGCCCAGCCTGTATGTTACGTCAGTCCGGCCTTCAGAAGCTATGAGGAATAGGGAGCAAACGATATGAGCAACTTATCCACCTTTGTCAAACGCCTGCGGGATATCATGCGCAACGACGCGGGCATCAACGGCGACGCCCAGCGGATCGAGCAGATCGCCTGGATGCTGTTTTTGAAGGTCTACGACGCCAAGGAGCAGGACTGGGAGCTGGAGGAGGACGAATATGTCTCCGTCATCCCCGAGCCCTGCCGCTGGAGCAATTGGGCGGCGGACGACCGCAGCGGCTCCGCCATGACCGGCGACAAGCTCCTGCAGTTTGTCAACAACGTCCTTTTTCCCGTGCTGAAGGGCAGCGACGCCAGGGACGCGGAGGGGAATCTGATCCCCGGCGTGGTGGTCACCCCGGAGACGCCCATCAAGAAGGCCATCGTCCGCACCACCTTCGAGGACGCCAACAACTACATGAAGGACGGCGTTCTGCTGCGCCAGGTGCTCAACGTCATCGACAATCTGGACCTGGGGGACTACGAGGAGAGCCACGCCTTCGGAGAAATCTACGAATCTATCCTGAAGGAGCTGCAGAGCGCGGGCTCCTCCGGCGAGTTCTACACGCCCCGGGCCGTCACGGACTTCATGGCGCAAATGATCAAGCCCCGGATCGGGGAGCGCATGGCGGACTTTGCCTGCGGCACCGGCGGCTTCCTCACAAGCTGGCTGAAGGCCCTGGAGAAGAACGTCTCCACCGTGGAGGACCGGAAATCCTTCGGCAGCTCCGTCTATGGTATCGAGAAGAAGCAGTTCCCCTATATGCTCTGCGTCACCAATATGCTGCTCCACGGCGTGGATCTGCCACAGGTCTACCACGACAACAGCCTCCTGAAAGACGTGCTGGATTACACCGAGGCGGATCAGTTTGACGTGATCCTCATGAATCCTCCCTACGGCGGCAGCGAGAAGGCCGAGGTCAAGAACCATTTCCCGGCGGACCTGGCCAGCTCCGAGACGGCGGACCTGTTTATGTCCGTGGTCATGTACCGGCTCAAAGAAAACGGCCGTGCCGCCGTGATCCTGCCCGACGGTTTCCTCTTCGGCACCGACAACGCCAAGCTGAACATCAAGCGGAAGCTGCTGAAGGAGTTCAACCTGCATACCGTGGTCCGGATGCCCGGCAGCGTCTTCTCGCCCTATACCTCCATCACCACCAATATCCTGTTCTTTGACCGGACCGGCCCCACGGAGCGGACCTGGTTCTACCGTCTGGATATGCCCCAGGGCTACAAGCACTTCTCCAAGACCAAGCCCATGCAGCTTTCCCATTTTGACCCGGTGGTGGAATGGTGGAACGACCGCGTCGAGATCACCGAGGACGGCTTCGACAAGGCCAAATGTTTTACCGCCGCGGAGCTGCTGGACGAGAAGGGCCTGAACTGCAACCTGGACCTCTGCGGCTATCCCCACCAGGAGGAGGAGATCCTGGCCCCGCTGGATCTGATCCAGCGCTACCAGGAGGAGCGGGCCAGCCTCAACGCCGAGATCGACCGGGTCCTTGCTCAGATCACCGCCCTGCTGGGAGGGAATCAGCCATGACGCCCAGGGAACTGAAAAACAGCATCCTCCAGCTTGCCATCCAAGGCAAGCTGGTCGAGCAGCGCCCCGAGGAGGGCACGGCAAAAGCGTTATTGCAGTCAATCGAGGTTTGTGACAGCGTTGATGGGCAAAGTGTAAAGCAAAAAACAATTACTGAAATATCGGAAAATGATATTTCTTTCGATATTCCTGATTCATGGGAATGGGTTAAACTCGGGACGGTTTGCACAATTGCAAGAGGCGGTTCTCCGAGACCAATAAAAGACTACATCACTACAGCAGAAGACGGCATTAACTGGATCAAAATTGGAGACACAGAAAAAAACGGAAAATATATAAGAGCTACAGCAGAAAAGATAAAACCTTCCGGAGCGTCAAAAAGCAGATTAGTCCACTCAGGAGATTTTTTGCTAACTAACTCAATGAGTTTTGGTAGGCCATATATCTTAAAAACTGATGGCTGCATTCACGACGGTTGGCTGGTTATAAGTCAGTCTTCAGAGATATTCGATCAAGATTACTTGTATTGGGTGTTATCATCAGGCTATGCATATACGCAGTTCTGCGGAAAAGTATCTGGCGCTGTAGTCAAAAACCTTAATAGCGATAAAGTCGCCAATTCTGTATTTCCTCTTCCACCGCTTGCCGAGCAAAAGCGCATAGTTGCCAAAATCGAAGAACTCCTCCCGCTGATTGACCGCTATGAACAGGCCTGGAACCGGCTGGAGGACCTCAACAAGCGCTTCCCCACGGATTTGCAGAAATCCATCCTCCAGCTCGCCATCCAAGGCAAGCTCGTCCCCCAGCGCCCCGAAGAAGGCACCGGCGAAGAGCTCTACCAGCAAATCCAAGCCGAAAAGCAAGCCCTCATCAAAGCTGGAAAGCTTAAAAAAGAAAAGCCCCTCCCGGAAATCACTGAGGGTGAGATTCCCTTCGACATTCCAGAGCACTGGAAGTGGGTACGCTGGGGAGACTTAGCAGAATCCATTCAATATGGATACAACGCGCCTGCACTTGATGCTGG
The DNA here is from genome assembly GCA_017448455.1 of Oscillospiraceae bacterium. Lineage (GTDB taxonomy): Bacteria > Bacillota > Clostridia > Oscillospirales > Oscillospiraceae > Limivicinus. The sequence goes on from JAFSLL010000152.1 coordinate 4,668, forward strand.
CCGTATTAAGATGGTACGAATCAGCGATATACAGAACGGCAGAGTATTGTGGGAAAAAGTACCTTATTGCGATATTTCAGAGAAAGACATTCCAACTTATTTATTGAAATCTAACGACATCCTTTTTGCCAGAACAGGCGGAACAGTAGGAAAATCCTATCATGTAAAAGATGTACCTGAAGATGCAATCTATGCAGGTTATCTGATCAGGACTAGATATAGTAAACTCCTTTGTTCAGAGTACATGAAGTATTTCATGGATAGCCAATTATATTGGGATCAGCTCAGAAATGGTACTATAGCAACAGCGCAACCCAACTGTAATGGAAAAACACTATCAAAAATGATTATACCGATCCCGCCGCTTGTTGAGCAGAAACGTATTGTATTACGCATACGTGAAATACAAGCAATATCGGAGAAACTTAAGTGAGGAGGCCGAGACAAATGCTCATAGATGACGTGGTTCATTTCTGTGACGAAATGTTCGTTTCATACAATGGTAAATGCGGCTGTGAAATTGGACACTGCAATCATCCATCTGGTTTATGTAGCGGTAGCTGTTACAATTGCCTTTACCATATTCATTACCCAGATCGCGCGCCAGAGAACTCAAAAAAAGAATATGATTGCGTCAAAATGCTCTATCACTATGTTTGCCAGTACTCCTATTTGTACACTACCGAATTGTTATGCGCTTTTGAGTTTGAATGGGATTTCATCAAAGATTTCTTGCAATACCATATTCTTTCATTGGGTTGCGGAGGTTGTGCTGACCTTATGGCTTTTGAGAATCTTTTGCAAATAAAAGGCCGTTTGAATCCAATATCGTATATAGGAATTGATATTAATCCATTATGGACACCAATACATTCAAGAATTCAGACATATTGCGATGCTGAAAACATAGGATATAAAACTTACTATAGTGACGTGTTTGATTTCTTCAAACAGCATAGTGTTCCAGATACGAATATAGTTGTTATCAGTTATTTGATTTCGTATTTATACAACACAAAACAAATTGGTGCTATCAATACTCTTGCTGAGCTATTGGCTAAGCAAGTTGTAATGCATAAGGGTATGCCACTGCTTCTTATCATCAACGATGTAAATAGCTACAAAAGAGGGCGTAATTATTTTTATCTGTTTGAGCAAGCTATCCAAAGATCCGGATTATCAATTAACAAGAGTCTCTACAAATATTTTGATACAGGAAGCCTGTACGATGGACAGAAACTTGGAACACCATACGATATAGTTTCAGTTCCTTTCAGTATTCCACGAGAGATACAATTGCGCTATCATGCCAACAAATCTATTAATTCAACAGTTCAATTCTTGGTGGAGGTGTCGTAATGATAATCAGTGCAAGCCGACGAACGGATCTGCCGACATATTATTCATCATGGCTTTTTAATCGCCTCCTCGAAGAATATGTATACGTTCGAAATCCCATGAACTATCACCAGGTAGGAAAGGTTAATCTATCGCCTTCTGTTGTGGATGGAATTGTATTCTGGACCAAGAATCCTATACCAATGCTTGACCGCCTCCATGAGCTTGAAAAATATAATTACTACTTTCAATTTACGTTGAACCCCTATGGGAAAGATGTGGAACCCAATGTCCCTTCAAAAAACGATACCATTATCCCTGCGTTTATTGGACTTTCCAAAAAAGTGGGCCGGGAAAGGGTTATTTGGCGTTATGATCCGATCCTGTTCAATCAATATTACACGATGGACTACCATCGTAAATATTTCAGAAAGCTGGCGTCAATTCTGAGCGCATATACCGAGAAATGTACGGTCAGTTTCCTTGATTTGTACAGAAAAACGGAACGTAACATCTTGCCCCTGCAGATCATCCCCGAAACCCATGAGCAGCAATTAGATCTGATGTTTTCTTTTTCCGAAATCGCAAAGGAATACGGGATCTATATTGATACGTGTGCGGAAGCGATTGACCTCTCCGGACTGCAGATCGCGCATGCCTGCTGCATTGACAAAGAGCGGTTTGAGAGACTTGGACATTATAAATTGTCCTTGGAGAAAGATAAAAACCAGCGTCCGGAATGTGGCTGCATAGCAAGCATTGATATTGGCGCGTACAATACATGCAGAAATGGGTGTTTGTACTGCTACGCCAACTACAGCAATGCTGCTGTTCAGAAAGCTTCCGCGAAACATAATCCAGATTCGCCGCTTCTTTACGGTGAGATTGAACCGGAAGACGTGATAATCGAACGAAAAGGACAAACAAATATTGTCATGCAGACAAGTCTATTCGATTCATAAAAAACATATCTGTCGTAACCTGGCTTTCGAATTACCTGATAGGAGGCAGCTATGGGCTACATCTATATACTGACAAACCCGTCCTTCCCGGAATACGTGAAGATCGGTTATGCTGCGGACGTGAAACAGCGGCTGGACGAGCTGAACCGGAGCACGGCGGTGCCGTTTGCGTTCCGGGTCTATGCGACCTATGAGGTAGACTCTGCGCTTTCCGACAAAAAGCTGCACACGATCCTGGACAAGCTCAACCCGGAGCTTCGTTCCCAGGAGGAGATCGACGGCAAAAAGCGCATCCGGGAGTTCTATGCCATGCCGCCGGAGGACGCCTATTCCATCCTGGAGGCCATTGCGGAGATCAACAACTACACCCACCGGCTGAAAAAGTGGAAGGCCACGGCAGCCGAGCAGCGGGACGAGAACACCGCCCGGGAGAACCGGGAAGCGCACCAGGAGCGCCTGTCGCCCTTTGCCTTCTCCAAGTGTAAAATCGGCGCAGGGGAGCAGGTCGAATTCTGCTGCCCCGGCAACGCCCATTCCGGCGAGCTTTGCACGGTTGCGGACGACAAGCACGTTTCCTACAACGGCGAAACCTGGTCTCTGACAGGGCTTGCCAAGCACTTTCTCCAAACAAACAAAGCCATCGCCGGCCCCCGGTATTTCAAATACCACGGCGAGTGGCTGATCGATCTGCGCAGCCGTATGGAGACCCAAGAATGAACACCAGAGGCTCCATGAAATTTGAAGACAAATCTATTGAAGCACTCTGGACTACTATGGATGAGAATTTGATGGAGTTGTAGACGAGGCCTTGCTGCTGGAATCGGAGATGCGGGACAAACTGAAAACATGAACAGCTATGAAATAAAAGACGGCGTGATCTATGTCCGGGATTTCAGGCGGCCGCCGGACTATTTTCGGGAAAATGGGTTCGCGGGAATCCGGAAAGTCGTTTTTGCGGACGACTTTTCCGTAATCCCCAGGTGTTCGATGCAGCTTTTGAAGGAGCTGCGGGAGATCGTCTGGCCGAAGGGGTTGAAGACGATTGAGGAAGGATGCTTTTCTGATTACAGCTCCCTGACGGAATTGAACCTGCCGGAAGGCCTGGAAACGATTGGAGAAGGCGCCTTTCAGAATGCCGAAAACGTCAAATATGTGAAGATTCCTCGCTCTGTCAGGACGATTGGCCGCGGCGCGTTTTATTTCGGAGACGGCGGACATATTCTGGCCTTCCGCGTTCACCCGGAGAACCCGGCGTACTGCGATTTGGACGGTGTACTGTATACGAAGGACCGTTCTGACCTGATCCGCTATCCCTCCGCACGGCGCAGGGCGGAGTATACCGTCCCGGATACCGTCACGCGGATCTGCGACGGAGCATTTGCCCACAGCCATTATCTGCACCGTGTTTTCCTCCCCAACGGTCTCAGGGTCATGGAATCCTCCGCCTTCAGCTTCTGCACGCAGCTGGAGGAGCTGGATATCCCGGAAAACGTTGAGGGCATTCCGTCCTACGCTTTCTTCTGCTGCAAGAAGCTCAAAAGACTTCGCCTGCCCAGGCGCGCGGCATACCTGGGCTATGAATCGATCTGCAACTGTGACAGCCTGCCGGACGTCAGAATCCCGGAAGGGATCACCGAAATTGATTACGCGGCGGTGGGCGGCAACCGGAGGATCAAGGAATTGGTCATTCCCGAGGGCGTGAAGGAACTGAACAACAGCGCTCTGATCGATAATACCGCGTTGGAGCGGGTCGTGCTTCCCTCCACGCTGGAGCAGATCTGGGATCATGCCTTCCAGGGCTGCGTCAGGCTTCGGGAGCTCACCATCCCGGAAAACGTGAATTACATTGACGACGAAACGTTCCTGGGCTGCCGCGGCCTGAAGCGGATCTGTCTGAAAACAAAACACATCCAGGATGGCCGCTTCCTGCCGGAGGAGCTTCGGGATCGCGTGGAATTGATTTATGATCGCAGATGAGGTGAGGAACATGAAAGACGGAATGATTAGAGCTTGCACAATGGATCACGCTGCCCGGTATGGAGAAATCTATGCCGCGGCCTTTTCGGGGGAGCCCTGGAATGATCCGTGGAAGCCGGAGGACGCGGAAGTCCACGTGCGGGAGCTGCTGGAATCCATGCAGTCCTACGGCCTGGAATATGTAATTGACGGCCTTGTGGTCGGCTTTATCCTTGGAACCTCTATGCTGTTCCACTACGGAAGGACCTTTGAGATCAACGACCTTGCGGTTGACCCAGCCTGGCAGCGGCGCGGCATCGCCAAGGAGTTGATGGACCGCTGCCTTGCGGACCTGAAATCGCAGGGCATTGTGGCCGTCCATCTGATCACTGCGGGAGAGGGAATCCTCCCGGCGTTTTATGAGCGCTACGGTTTTCAGAAGGAACAAGAAGTGATCCTGATGGGAAAGGAGTTGTGAGCCGGGAATCGCACGAGCAGTTTATACGGAGATAGGAGCATGCTATGACCATCCGAGAGCAGTTGGATGCTTATGTGAAGGAAAAATACGGGATCGATCCCGAGGTCCTTCCGTTTTCCAAAGAGAACTATGGCGTCTATCGCCACCCGGAAACCGGTAAGTGGTTTGCGGTTTTTATTGTAAAGGACCGGAGCGCATTTGGTCTGTCCGGTTCCGGAGAAGTGGAGGTCGTGAGTTTCAAGATTCGAGGCAGAGTGCATTCTGATTTCGTCATACAGCAGCCGGGTTATCTGCCGGGACTTCCTGCGAGAAACTGGAACTGGACGACTGCTGTGCTGGATGGAACAATACCCTATGAGGACATCTGCCGTTGGGTAGATGAAAGCTTCGAGGCAACAAAGACGAAGACAAAGAATAAGCGGACGCCCTTGCCGAAGGCGGAGCCATAAAGAAAAGAAATGATGAGCAACCGGGAGCTGGTAAAATAGTTGGGCGGTTCCAAATCGTTTTTTCCGTCCCTAAATCTACAAGCGCGTATTCCAACAGATACTGAAGAATACGCGCTTGTAAGCGATCATATCAAGTTTTGCAGATTGCGGCGGCTGTAGAGGATGCGCCGTACTTCCATTGTATCGTCAATTACCACGTAGAAAACCGTGTAATTCCGGACTTGAATGGTATAGTAAGGGTGTTCACGTTCTCTTGTGGAAGGGTATGGCTCAACAGAGTCCGGAAAAAGCAGGCGCTTTTGGATTGCGTCCTCAACATCATCGATCAATGTGTCCGCAGCGCTGGGGTTGTGTAGATGAAACGAAATATAATCCAAGATTTCGTTCAGATCGTCCTCGAAGAGGGGCAGAATGCGAAGATTATAATGCTTCCCGTTCATGGACCCTCCTGCGTGCACGGCTGAAAACCTCCTCTGCGGTATATCTGGTATCGCTCAGAGCGGCTTCCTTGTCGGCCTCGTCCAACTTCAATTCAACTGAATCCGTCAGTGCAGAATACTGCTCAATGCTCATCACTACCATAGACCCATAACCGTTTTTGGTCAGGAATACCGGCGAACCGTTGGTCAGAACGGCCTGCTCGATTTCCGGGAACTTATTTCGCAGATCTGAAACGGGTCGGATTTGGATCATGGAATCACCCCCTTCTGTTACTATCATTATTTTATCATAACTTTATCATAAAAGCAATACAAAGATTGTTGACAAAAATATTATTTCTCGATAACATCAACAAAAGCAAGGAGGCATTACGATGGCAAGAACCATTACGAAAGGCAACTGCTATCTCTGCGGAAAATACCTGGCAAAATCCGGAGTCGTCAAGCACCTTGCAGCGGCGCATACCTTTAAGGGGACAAACGTGCAGCGCTGTGTGCTCCTGAAAGTCGAGTCCGGCGATTACTGGCTGTATCTGGATATAGCCGACTCGTCTTCCTTGAAGTCGTTGGACGGCTTCCTGCGGAAAATCTGGCTGGAGTGCTGCGGCCACATGAGCTGCTTTTACATCCCGCAGAAGAGTTATGGTTGGTATGGCGGCGGAATGCATGAGCTGAGTATGGCCAGAAAGCTGAGCTCCTTCAGCAAAGGGGATCAGATTCTCTACGACTATGATTTCGGCAGCACAACCACGCTGAAAATCACTGTGATGGACACGGGCTTCTTCCGTCCGCGGCAGCGCAATGCTGTGCGCCTGCTAGCCCGGAACGAGGACTATGTTTTTGAATGCCGCGACTGCGGCCAGCCCGCGGACTACGTCAATGCGGAATCCATTTATTACGAGGAGAATCCCTTTATCTGCGAGGCCTGCGTGGAAAAACGACGGGAGCGTGTGGAAAACGGCGAGGACGAGGACGAGCCGGACGACGAGCAAAGATACGATATAGAAATGCTGCTGCCTATCGTGAATTCCCCTCGCATGGGCGTCTGCGGCTACGAAGGAGAGCTGGACGTATATACCTTCAAGGACTGGACAAAAGAACACCCGGAGATCGTAAAATAGTTGGGCGGTTCCAAATCTTTGGTCTGGACTTTTCGGAAAAAGTGTAGTATTTGTTGTGTCACAATCCAAAACAGAGGAGGCACAACATATGGCAAGCATATCCATCAGCGACCTGTACCGGGGCGAGGGCCCGGGCGAAAAGTACGGCGGAATCCTGAACGCGGTCTTCCATGAAATCTTCACCAAGGGCATCCCGGAGGGCTGCAGCGAGCAAACCTGGATTGAACTGCTGACGGTGAAGCACACGTTTCTCGTGGCGGAACGAATGAAAAAAGAGGGCGACGTTGTTTCGGAATTGTCCGAAGCGGCGTCGCCTTTCTGCTTCGCAGAAACGGAAGGAACATGTAGCGGCGCACATCGTGCGCCAGAGAACCAGGACCAGAGCAGTGCGCCACCGGCACCCAACGGAACGAGAAGGGGGGTGACGGAATGAGCATGCTGGATGAAATCTGGACCTGTGGGCTGAGCTATAAGGACCGCCCTGTGAAATCAGGATCGGCCTTGGAGCGGACGCTCTGTCTGTACACGAAGAACCAGAACAAGCTGAAAGCAATGCTGTCGGAAGAGCAAGCCGACCAGTATCAAAAAACGATGGACGCCTTCAACGAAGTCGTTGCGGTCACAGAGGAAGAGGCCTTCGAGCTTGGCTTCACCCTGGCTGCCAGGCTCATGATCGACGTGATGCGCTCGGCGGAGCTGCCGTCCATCGATGACGCCTGAGCGTCAGAAATTGATTTGCAGTATTCAAAGAAAAAGGCGAGGCCCGGACAATGATTCGGACCTCGCTATATTTTCAGAATCCATTTTAGGAATTCTGTTCCGGGCCAAACAAATCGCAGCGCACAGGCCTGGATTTACCATTAGCGAATGTATCCCGGAAGGGAGACGTTAAGAGCCTTTTTCGGAGGCTTTTGGGCGTCACGATAGGGAAGCAGGATAGGGCGGGGTCACCGCCCGAAGCACATCAGCCGGCAGAGCCGACTGTTACGGGGATTATGAGGAGTGAAAACGCGGAAATACGCGGGTCACCGGAACAGACGGTCAAAATGAGAGAAAAACAGAGCAATGGTGCATTCAGTCAAAGATTTATATGCCGACATCCAGAAGGCTAAAACAATTCCGGCATATAGCCTGTGCATGGCGTGAAAGGCCCTGTCAGCCCCGTGTTGGCCCTGTGTGCGATTTGTTCCGAAAGGTAGGGTAGAGCGCGCCACTTCCAACGAAAAAGCGGACAATTCAGAAGCCAGCCGCTTTTCATTTTCGGAAAGCAGTCAGGAATTGATACGCCAAACAAAGAGGAACGTATTCTAAAATGAGCCCACGATGCAAGTCAGGTCAAAAAGAAATGAAAAATGGTAACCGGAAATTGATAACTTTCTGTGTCTTGTGGGTCTTTCGCTGGATATTCCGGCGTTCGGTGGTATAATGTCGTGTTACCAAGCGAAAGAGAGGTGTCGCCAAATGGCAAAGAGA
>JAFSLL010000153.1 GCA_017448455.1 Oscillospiraceae bacterium
ATTATCAATGAAGTATTTCGGCGGATGCGACGTAGGCTCCACCTACACCAAAGCAGTCATTCTGGACGAGAACGGCAAGATGGTTGCCGACACCACCATTAAGAGCAAGATCAATTCCGAGCAGAGCGCCATCGCGGCGATGGACGAGGTTCTGAAGCAGGTTGGTCTGAAGAGCAGCAAGGAGCTGGAGTACCTGATCGGTACCGGCTACGGCCGCAACAAGGTTCCCTTTGCGGATGAGAACATTTCCGAGATCTCCTGCCATGCCATGGGCGTGCACGTGACCGATCCCAGCGTCAAGGCCATCATCGACATCGGCGGCCAGGACGTCAAGGGCATCAGCATTGACACCGACGGCACGGTGAAGAACTTTGCCATGAACGACAAGTGCGCAGCCGGAACGGGCCGTTTCTTTGAGGCCATGGCGCGCTCCTTCGAGCTGAGCCTGCCGGAGTTTTCCAAGCTCTCTCTGACTGCGAAGAACGTCATCCCCATCACCGCGCAGTGCACGGTGTTTGCCGAGTCCGAGGTCATCACGCTGGTCGGTGAAGGCAAGGCGACGGACGAGATCGCCGCGGGCATTGAGATGGCAGTTGCCAAGCGCTGCTTCGTCATGGCGAAGAAGGCCGGTGCCACCGACAGCATCACGCTGACGGGCGGCTGCGCGAAGAACGACGGACTGAAGGAAGCCATTGAGCATGTTCTGAAGCTGAAGGTCATCAACCTCAAGACCGACCCGCAGCTCATGGGTGCTCTGGGTGCTGCCGAGTATGCCCGTCAGAAGGGCCTCGCGAAGAAGTAAGCAGAACGTATTTATGGAAAAGAGAGCCGCACACGCTGTGGCTCTCTTTCTCTTGCGAGCGCTGCCGGATTCCCGAACACGGAAAGGCGGCCGCATATGATTGTTTGGAGGAACACAATGGAAACCAAGCCTGTGAAAGAGCAGCGTTCCGGCAAGCTGCCCGTTAAGAACTATGTCGGATACGCCATGGGCGACATGGCAGGTGTCATCACCTTCGGCACCATCGGCTCCTTTCTGCAGATGTTCTATACGGACATTCTGCACATCTCCCTCGGCAGCATCACCGTCCTGATGATGGTCGCGCGCATCTGGGACGCCATCAACGACCCGATGTGCGGCGCGCTCATCGACGCGCAGAAGCCGACCAGACACGGTCGTTTCCGCCCCTATGTCTGGTATTTCTCTATTCCGCTGGCGCTGGCGTTCATCGCCACCTTTTATAAGCTCCCTGGTCTCTCGGAGAAGGGTTATCTGGTCTATGCCTATGTGACCTATATCCTGTACGGCATGATGTATACCGCCGTCAACATTCCCTATGGCTCCATGGCCTCGGTCATGACAACCGACCAGACGGAGCGCTCTACGCTGTCCGTCATCCGCTCCCTCGGCGCGGGTCTCGGCACTGCCCTGTCGCAGATGGTCCTTCCGATCTTCGTCTATTCCACGGTCGTCGGCTCCGGCGCGAAGTACCTGGACCAGCACAAACTGTTCCGCGGTGTCGTCATTCTCGCCGCGCTCAGCGTGCTGATCTACTTCCTGTTCTTCAAGCTGACCCGGGAATATGTCGCCCCGGTCAAAAACCAGAAGAACGAGAACCTGCTGCAGACCTTCGGAAAGCTGATGAAGAACCGCCCGTTCGTGACGCTCTGCCTCGCCTCCATGCTGCTGATCGCAGGTTCCATGTATACGCAGACCGTCTTCAACTACCTGTTCAAGAACTACTTTGAAAAGCCCGGCCTGTTCTCTCTGGTCACCGTCGCCACCTATCTGCCGATGCTGCTCCTGATGCCCTTCGTCGGCAAACTGGTCCGCCGCTACAGCAAGAAGAGCGTCTGCTCTCTCGGCAGCCTCGTCGCCGCGCTCGCCTTCCTGGCGCTGTTTTTCTTCCGCACCAGAAATCCCTATGTCTTCCTCGGCGTTGTGATCCTCAGCGGCTTCGGCCTCTGCTTTTTCACACTGGAAGTCTGGGCGATGGTCACCGACGTCATCGACTACCACGAGAAGCTGCATCATCGCCGGGATGAAGGCACCACCTACGCCTGCTTCTCCTTCTTCCGGAAGCTGGGCCAGACCCTCGCCGGCATCGGCGCTTCCATGGCGCTCGCGGCGATCGGCTACAGCACCGCGCAGGATGCCGTTGTGCAGACCCAGGCGGTCAACGAAGGCATCTATACCATGGCGACGATCATTCCCTTTGTGATGTATCTGTGCATGTTCCTGCTGCTGCAGGTTGGCTATCCGCTGACCAAAAAGGCGCTGGAGCAGCTGCACGCTGACCTGGAGGCAGAACAGAACCGCTGAGCTCCGTAAAAAAGAAAGGACGATGTTCCATGCCCGCACCCCGTAAAAAACTAGGTTTCGGCCTGATGCGGCTACCGCTCCTCAACCCGGAAGATCCGGGCAGTGTCGACGTCGAGCAGGTCAAGCAGATGGTGGACAGCTTCCTCGAGCAGGGCTTCACCTATTTCGATACCGCCTGGATGTACTGTGACGGAAAGAGCGAGGAAGTCGCCAAAGAGGCGCTGGTCTCCCGTCATCCCCGGGACAGCTTCACGCTGACCACCAAACTGCCGGCTTATATGCTGAAGAAGGAAGAGGACCGCGAATGGCTCTTCAACGAACAGCTGCGCCGCACCGGCGCCGGCTACTTCGATTACTACTGGCTGCATGATGTCAACTCTCACTCCATCCAGACCTTTGACCGTCTGCACTGCTGGGATTTTATCCAGGAGAAAAAGGCCGCGGGTCTGGTCCGGCATATCGGTTTTTCCTACCACGACGGCCCGGAGCTCCTGGACCAGGTCCTGCAGGAGCACTCGGAGATCGAATATGTCCAGCTGCAGCTGAACTATCTCGACTGGGACAGCCTCGGCGTGCAGAGTCGTAAATGCTATGAGGTTGCCACCCGTCACCATAAGCCCGTCATCGTGATGGAGCCGGTCAAAGGCGGCACGCTCGCCAAAGTGCCGGAATCGCTGGAGCAGATTTTCAGGGCGCGCGAGCCGGAGATGTCCGTCCCGTCCTGGGCCATTCGCTTTGCCGCCAGTCTGGAGAACGTCATGGTCGTGCTCAGCGGCATGAGCAACATGGAGCAGCTGCTGGACAACACCGGCTATATGCAGGACTTCAAGCCGCTGAATGAAGAGGAAAAGGCCATGATGAAGACCGCCGCCGAGATCATCAACGGCAACATCACGGTTCCCTGTACCGGCTGCTCCTACTGTACGGTCAACTGCCCCATGAACATCGCGATTCCGAAGTATTTTTCCCTTTACAACCTGGACAAGCAGGAGAGCGAGGAAAAGGGCTGGACTCCCCAGCGCAGCTACTACAACAACCTGACCCTCACACACGGGAAAGCGAGCGACTGCATCCGCTGCGGACAGTGCGAGGCCATGTGTCCCCAGCATCTGCCGATCCGCAGATACCTGGAGGATGTCGCGGCTTACTTTGAATAGTGGGCCGCACGCCGAAATTTGCCTGCTTCCGCCCCGAAAAAACACGGACCCAAGTCTCATCATCGGAGACCTGGGTCCGTTTCTCATTTTTCTGTTCTTATTTTCTGCTCTTCTTCGCGTAGGCGAACATCCAGATGACGATCACCACAAGGGCGATCACGACGACAATGCCGAGGATGGTGTTGAAGAGGCTTCCGGCGATACCGGCGGCGCCCTGGATCAGCTTCACCAGCAGTACCACCAGCGAGACGACCACCACGACCAGCACGACCAGCCTTGAGATCTGTTTTGTTGTCATTTCCGCTCCTCCTTGCTTCTCTGTTCCTTAAGCGCATTCCGGCCCGAGACGGGAGAGCACCTGCGTAAAGTAGGGCGGGCGCTCGGTTGTCAGGCGGACCGCTTCCCCGGTGCGGGGGTGGATAAACTTCAGCTCCCTGGCATGAAGGCACTGCCCTTCCAGGCCCTTCTCCGGGCTTGGCGCGCCATATACGCCGTCCCCGAGCAGCGGATGGCCGATGCTCGCCATGTGGACGCGGATCTGGTGCGTGCGACCGGTCTCCAGACGGCACTGTATCAGGGTATAGCCGTTGTAGCGTGCCAGAACCTTCCAGTGGGTGACCGCCGGGCGGCTGTTCTTTTCCGTGACGGCCATGCGCTTGCGGTCCGTCGGATGGCGCCCGATCGGACGGTCCACCGTGCCGCTCTCTTCCCGCAGTCTGCCGCGTACCACGGCCTCGTACACACGGGAAAGGCTCCGGTCGGCAAGCTGCGCGGAGAGGGCCTGATGGGCAAAGTCGTTCTTGGCCACGATCAGCAGGCCCGAGGTATCCCGGTCGATACGGTGGACGATGCCCGGACGGCGTTCCCCGCCGATGCCGGAGAGGCTGTCTCCGCAGTGCCAGAGCAGGGCGTTGACGAGCGTTCCATCCGGGTGCCCCGGCGCGGGATGAACCACCATGCCGCGCGCTTTGTTCACAACGATCAGGTCCCCGTCCTCATAGACCACGTCCAGCGGGAGGTCCTGCGGCAGCAGCGGCACCTCCTCCGCGGCGGACGGGAGGAGGAGCTCATAGCATTCGCCGGCACGGGTCCGCGCGCTCTTTCGAAGCGGGCTGCCGTTAAGAAAAACGCGGTTTTCCTCCAGCAGGCGCTGCGCCGCGCTGCGGCTGAGACCCTCAAACGTGCGCGCGAGGAGAGCATCGATACGCTCTCCGCTCTCCTCGGCTGTGACGGACAGAAGTTCTTCGTCCATCCTGTATTTAACGGAACTCGCTCAGGATATCATCCAGGGAGAATTCCTCTTCTGCCGGTTCTGCTGCCTTTGGAGCCGGTTTGGCAGCCGGTTTTGCCGGTGCTGCTTCCGCAGGCCTGGATGCCGCTTTTACCGCATCCGAAACCGCCTTTTTCTCGGCCTTTGCCTTTGCGTTCGCGCGGTCCCAGCCGGCGAAGGGATCCTCCGCTTTCGCGGCGGGCACTGCTTCAGCTGCTTTCGGCTTCTCTTCCGCAGGGGCTTCCTCTACGGCTGCGGCACGGGCAGCGCGCTTCTCTTTCTTTGGCTTATGCACGACGGGGGCAGGCTCTTCTTCCTCTTCCTCGTCTTCCCATTCCTCTTCCCGCTGGGCACGGCGCTGATTCTTCTTCTGTTTGCGGCGGGAGACACGCGGCGCTTCCTCTTCGTCCTCTTCGAACTCCTCCAGCGTCTCCTGTTCGTCCTTCCTGGTCTTTCCGAACAGCACCGCCAGCGCGAAGACAATCGCAAAGACCGTGATAAAGATGTCCGCCACATTGAAGACCGGGAAGTTCATAAAGTCGAGGTGGAACATATCCTGCACATAGCCGTAGATCACGCGGTCAATGCAGTTGGAAATACCGCCCGCCGTGACCAGTACGATGCTCCACCGGGCAAGTTTGCCGGAGATCAGGTTGGTCGCCAGGGCGATGATCACCACCAGCGCGAACACACCTGCCAGAATGATAAACGGAATTCTTGCCCCGCCTCCGCTCAGGAAGCCGAAGGCAGCACCGTCGTTGTGAATATTCGCCAGGCTCAGGATGCCGGGGATAATCTCCCGGCCAACCGTGTTGTATTCCACCTGCGGATTGATCCATAACTTGGACCACTGGTCCAGGATGATCACCAGGACGCCTACAATCGCATACAGCATAACGATCGATCTCCTATCCGCCGCGACGCCGCGGCAAAATTGACTTTGGGAAAAAGACTGTTTTTATTCTAAAGACTTGAGCACGACCTTGCAGCGCGGGCAGAGTCCGGTTTCCGGATCCGCGTCAACAGAGTGCATCCAGCAGCGCGGGCATTTGGTGCCCGGGGCTTCACGGACGCTGATCTCGAGACCGGGATAGGCAGAGCCGGTTCCCGACGCCGCGGCTTCTTCCGTCTCTCCGTCCGGGGCAATCAGGCACTGTGAAACAATGAAGAGCTCCGCAAGACCCATATCGCTGACGCTCTCCAGCGCTTCGCGGCTGTCTGTGTCCGTCGCGCGGAGGCTGACCGCGGCTTCGAGCGGCTTGCCGATGCGCTTGGCGGCGCGGGCGGTTTCGATAACGCTGTTGACGTCGTTGCGCACGCGGATCAGCTTGTCCCAGCGCGCCATCTCTTCCTCTCCCAGCGCATAGTCCGTGAAGGGCTTGTTCATCTGGTTGAGCAGGACGTTGCGCGCGTCGTCTTCCGCGCGGTGCGGCATGGAGAGCCAGATTTCATCGCAGGTGAAGGCGAGGATCGGGGCAAACAGTTTGGTCAGGGTATCCAGAATCCAGTACAGGGCGGTCTGGGCGCTGCGGCGCTCCAGGCTGTCCGGCGCCTCACAGTACAGACGGTCCTTGATGATATCCAGATAGAAGCTGGAGAGCTCCACGACGCAGAAGTCGTTGATCTCATGAGAGACAATGTGGAACTCATACTCCTGATACGCGGCTTCCGCCTTCTCGATCAGCTCGTTCAGCTTGGTCATGGCCCAGCGGTCGAGGGGGAGCATTTCCTCCGGCGCGACCAGGTTGTTCACGTCAAAGCCGTTGAGGTTGCCGAGGCAGTAGCGCGCAGTGTTGCGGAACTTCAGATAGCTCTGGCTCAGCTGCTTGAAGATCTCGTTCGAGCAGCGGACGTCCACATGGTAGTCCGCGGAGCCGGCCCAGAGACGGACGATGTCCGCACCGTAATCCTTAATGAGGTCGGCAGGATCAACGCCGTTGCCGAGAGACTTGTGCATCTCTCTGCCTTCGCCGTCGACGGTCCAGCCGTGGGTCAGGCACTCCTCATACGGCGCGCCCTTGCCGTAAGCGCCGACCGCAACCAGCAGCGAGGACTGGAACCAGCCGCGGTACTGGTCGCCGCCTTCAATGTACATAGTAGCCGGCCAGAAGCCCTGATCGCGCTGCATGGCGGCGATGTGGGTCGAGCCGGAGTCAAACCAGCCGTCAAGGGTATCGGTTTCCTTGGTGAAGTGCCTGCCGCCGCAGTGCGGGCAGCTAAAGTCCTTCGGAAGCAGGTCGGCCGCGTCGCGCTCAAACCAGGCGTTGCTGCCTTCCGCTTCAAACACCTGCGCGACGGACTCGATGCTCTCCTCCGTGCAGACAGGCTTTCCGCAGTCGTCACAGTAGAAGACCGGAATCGGCAGGCCCCAGCGGCGCTGGCGGGAAATGCACCAGTCGCTGCGCTCGCGGATCATCGCGCCCATGCGCTCCTTGCCCCAGGCCGGGAGCCAGCGGACGGCGTCACAGGCGGCGATCGCCTTGTCCTTGAAGGAGTCTACCGAGCAGAACCACTGGGGGGTCGCGCGGAAGATGATGGGCTGCTTGCAGCGCCAGCAGTGCGGATAGCTGTGCATCAGCCGTTCCATGGCAAAGAGCATGCCGCTCTCCTTCATGTCGGCCGCGATCACGGGGTTGGATTCCTCCACGACCATTCCGGCGTATTTGCCGGCATAGTCGGTGTGGCGGCCTTGATCATCCACCGGAACCACCATCTCGGTGCCGTACTGCAGACAGGTCTGATAGTCCACATCGCCGAAGCCAGGCGCGGTATGTACGCAGCCGGTACCGGAATCGGTCGTGACGTAGTCGGCCAGCATCAGCAGGGAAGTCTTCGGCAGGAAGGGATGGTCCGCCAGCATATATTCGAAGAAGGTTCCCGGGTGGGTCTCAACGGTTTCATACTCCGTGAAGCCGCCCTTGGCCAGAACGGACTCGGCAAGGTCTTCCGCGAGGATGTACAGTTCACCGTTCGGGACCTTTACAATCGCGTAGCTGATGTCCGGGTGCAGCGTAATGCCGAGGTTGCCGGGCAGCGTCCAGGTTGTCGTGGTCCAGATCAGGAAGTAAAGACGGCTGAGATCCAGGTGGGAGAGCTTTCCCTTGTCGTCGTGCATGGGGAACTTGACGTAGACCGAATCGACCGGATCGTCATGATACTCAATCTCGGCTTCCGCCAGGGCGGTCTCGTCGTGGTAGCACCAGTAAACCGGCTTCAGGCCCTTGTAGATGTGGCCGTTGCGGTACATCTTGCCGAAGACGCGCACCTCGTCCGCCTCAAAGCCCTTGTTCATGGTCAGATAGGGGTTGTCCCAGTCACCAATCACGCCGAGGCGCTTAAAGCCCTCGCGCTGACGCTCCACGTACTTCTGAGCATAATCATGGCAGGCACTGCGGAAGTCCGCCACCGACATCTCCTTGTGGTTGAGCTTCTGTTCCTTGATGATCGCGCTCTCAATCGGCATGCCGTGGTTGTCCCAGCCGGGGATATAGGGGACATAGCGGCCGCGCATCATGTAGCTGCGGTTGATAAAGTCCTTCAGGGTCTTGTTGAGCGCGTGGCCCATGTGAATGTCGCCGTTGGAGAAGGGAGGGCCGTCATGCAGAGAGAAGAGGGGCTTCCCCTCGTTCTTCTTCAGCTGCTCGTGATAGAGGTCCATCTCTTCCCAGTGCTTCAGCATGTCCGGCTCCCGCTTGGGCAGACCGGCACGCATGGGAAAGTCGGTTTTCGGTAGATTCAGACTTGCGTTATAGTCCTTTGCCATAGATATTCTCCAATATTAGTCAGAATTGGGCAATCTTGAATAAGATGCCGAAAGCGGGGCGCGCGCAGCTGCGCCACCCCGCGGCATAACCTCGGTTTTCAGAGGGATCAGAGGTTAAAAGACTGCGTGCTTCCCAGCCCCTTTTTTTTGGGAGCGGGAGTCAGGTCAAACTCCGAGAGATCCAGATCGAGTTCGGGTTCCGGAGCGCTGGGACGGGCAACCTGCTTTTCAATGGCGCGGACAGCCTCGTCAATGTCAACCTCTTCCACCACCGGTGCCTCAACAGCCGGCTCCTCCGGGAGCTGCATGTCGTTGGCAATGGCATCGAGCTTCTTAAGCTGGTCGTTGTAGAGCTCGCGGGCAGCGTCAAAGAACTTCCGCGTGGCACTCTGGGCGTCCGCAAGACGGCGTTCCTCAACAGCTGTCGCTTCCTGAATCGAGCCAACCTTGGCCTGAACCTGACGCTCGGCGTCTTCGATCATGGCTGCCGCACGCTGACGGGCTTCGCTCTCAATCTGAACGGCAAGCTTCTGCGCGGACAGCAGCGCGAGGTTCAGCGCTTCCTCGTTGGAGCGGTATTCCTCGATCTTGTCAACGAGAACCTTCATCTTGCTCTTCAGAACGGCATTCTCTTTCTGCGCGGTGCTGATGTCCTCAGCCAGCTCCTCCAGAAAATCGTCCACGGAAGCCATGTCGTAGCCATTCATTCTGGACTTCTCAAAAGTCTTTTCCCGGATGTCCTGTGCGGTAATCATGTTTATAATCCACCTTTCAATGTTAAATGTACAAAAGGAAATCTATCAGGTTGAAGACGCCCCGCTGTCGGAGGCAGGAAAGCTCTCCGCGCCGAGGATGTCAACATTCTGCGGGGTAACAAAATAGGTCTTTGCGGAAATCGGGGTGATCTTCCCCTGCAGGGCATACGCGATGCCGGAGAGGAAGTCCAGCAGCCGCCGGGCGAGATCCGTCGGTACGCCTTCCAGCGTCATCACGATGCTGCGGCCCTGCATCAGGTGCTGTACAAGATCCCCTGCTTCATCAAAGCTCTTGGGGTTAAAGAGAATCACCTGTGTTTCGGTGCCGCCGAACTCCACGACGCGCTCGCGTGCCGGTTTGGCAGGCCGGGCCGACCGTCTCCTTGCCAGGCCAGCAAAAATCCCTTTCCCCTCCTGGGGGGCACTTACAGCCGGCTCCTCTGTTTCATCATCCGCGCGCTCCGGCGTCTCCCGCCCGCCAAAGGCGTTCTCAAACTCCAGCTGCGCTTCCGTCGGCACCGACTGCTGAGCGGTTTCGTCCGCTCCTTCATAAAAATCATCCTCATCCTCATAGGGCTGAGTAAGTTTTCTCAATTCATCCATGAAGCCCATGGCTGTTCCTCCGCTCGTGTTTATGGTTGTTGCCTTGGGCCAAAAATCCCAGAACCGACCCGAACCAGGTTCGCGCCGCAGCGAACGGCCTCGGTATAATCGCCGGACATACCCATGGACAGAAAATCCATGCGTACATTATCGTATTTTTTTTGCCCGTTGTCAACAAAAAGCTTTTTCATTTTGAGAAAAAATGGCCTGTTTTCTTCCGGTGTTTCACACACCGGCGGAATCGCCATCAGGCCGCATACCCGGACCGCTGGCAAACCCGCTGCCTGTGCCAGCGCGTTTTCGAGCTCTTCCGGCGAGAAGCCGGACTTGGATTCCTCCGCGCCGATGTTGATCTCCAGCAGCACATCCTGCACGCAGCCTCTCTTTTCCGCGACGCGGGAGATCTCCTGCAGCAGGGAGACGCTGTCCACCGAATGGATCAGAGAACAGAGGCCGACCACCTGCCGGACCTTGTTCTTCTGCAGGTGCCCGATAAAGTGCAGCGGCACACCGGCATAGGCGCCGAGCGCGTTTTTCTCCAGCATCTCCTGAACGCGGTTTTCCCCGCAGATGTCCACACCGGCTTCGACCGCGGCACGGACCCGTTCGGCATCGTTCATTTTCGTCGCCGCGACCAGCCGGATCTCCGACGGATCCCGTCCGGCATCCCGGGCCGCCCGGGCGATCTCATTTTTCACAACCGCGACATTCTTCGCGATTTCCGTAATCTCAATCATCTGTCTCTCCTTCCGCCGCAGCAAAACGTTGACACACTGTTTCCGCCAGCTCCTCCGCCGTGTGTCCTTCCGCTTCCAGGAACAGCGCCTCTTCATGCCGGCGGAACCAGGTCATCTGCCGTTTGGCATAGCGGCGCGTAGCCTGTTTGATCTGCGCGACCGCCTCTTCCCGGGAGAGCTCCCCGCGCAGCGCCATGGCAGCCTGTCGGTAGCCGATCGCCTGCATGCAGGTACTCTCATCCGGAACGCCTGCCGTGAGCAGTTTTTGCGTCTCTTCAAACAGCCCCTCTTCACACATCCGGTCGACGCGCCGCTCGATGCGCTCATACAGCTTCGCCCGCTCGGAGAAGCAGAGCACCACATAGAGCGCGTCATAGGCCGGGGGCTGTTTCCGGCTTTCCTCATCGTGTTCCGTCATGCTCCTGCCGGTGAGCGTGTGAATCTCCAGCGCGCGGATGATCCGCCGGCGGTCGGTCGGGGACAGCTTCTGCGCCCGTGCGGGGTCGACCGCCTGCAGGCGGCGGAGCATGGCCTCCCCGCCTTCGCGGTCATAGTCCGCGCCGAGCCGCCCGCGAAGCGCCGTGTCTTCCGCCGGCGCGCCGGCAAAACAGCGGCCCAGCAGCAGGGAATCGATGTAAAGGCCGGTTCCGCCGACGACAACCGGCTGTTTCCCGGCACGAAAAAGATCCTCGCAGACAAGGGTCGCGTCCTCCACATAGCGGGAGACGGAATAGTTCTCTCCGGGGTTCAGAATATCCAGCAGGTGGTGCGGAACCTGCGCCTGCTCCCATGCGTTCGCTTTTGCCGTTCCGATGTCCATGCCGCGGTAAATCTGCATGGAATCGGCAGAAACAATCTCGCCGTTCAGGCGCCGCGCGAGCGCGATACCGAGAGCGGTTTTTCCGGAAGCGGTCGGCCCGGCGATGACAAGCAGCTTCTTCATCACGATACGATGCGCAGAAACAGCTTGTCCAGGTCTTCCCGCGTCATGACGACCGAGACCGGTCTGCCGTGCGGGCAGTAGCGCACTCTGCCGGAGAGGACTTCTTCGGCGATCCGCTCCAGTTCTGACAGGCTGGTGTTCCAGCCCGCCTTGATCGCCGCCTTGCAGGAAACCGTATGCAGAATCTCATCCCTGGCCGCTGCGGGATCCGGACTGCCGCCGGCGCGCAGATGCTCGAGAATCTCCTCCAGCGCGGGAAGCGCGTCCTCCGGAAGGATGTCCTGCGGAACGGCGCGGAGGATCACGGTCGTTTCTCCGAAGCGTTCGATCCGGAAGCCGAACTCCTCAAAAAGGGCCCCATGCTCTTCCAGCAGAGAGAGATCCTCTCCGTTCAGGCGCAGCGGCTGCGGCAGGAGCAGTTCCTGGGCGGCGGCGGGCTGCTGCCGCGCCTTCAGGCGGTCGAAATTCATGCGCTCATGCGCTGCGTGTTTGTCGATCAGGATCAGCTTCTCTCCCTGTTCGACGAGGAGGTAGGTTTTGAACGCCTCTCCGAGAATTTTATGGTCCGGGGCCGAAGGCCGGTTCCCGGTCCGGGCCGCTTCCCCGGTGGGCCGCGGTTCCTCGGGCGGCTTTGTCATACGGTATTCGGACACCGGTGCGGCAAACAGACTCTGCTGGGCCGGCTGTTCCTTTTCCTGCTCAGCCGGCTTTCCCGGCACCGGAAGCGGTTCCCGGCCGCCCGGCGCGTCCGGTGTCCGGAAAGCCTGTCTTCCCGGGTAAATTTCCGCGCCCTTCGGTCGAACCGGCGGCACCGCAGCCACCGGCCCTGCGGGCAGCGCCGCAGGCGGGACCTGCGCCGGGAGCTCCGGCTCCGCTGCCACAGGCTCCGGGGGCGGTTCCAGCCTGTTTTCCTGCTGAAGCGCGGCCGTCACCGCCTGATATACGAGGGAAAAGACCCTGCGCTCCTCTGAGAACTTCACTTCCGTCTTGGCCGGATGGACATTGACGTCCACAGCCTCCGGGCGAATGGTGAGGTACAGCACGCAGGCGGGATAGCGCCCTGTCAGCAGTCTGTTTTTATATGCCTGTTCCAGCGCGGTCTGCAGCTGGGTGGACTTGATATAGCGCCCGTTTACATAGAAATACTGCGTGCTTCGGTTACCGCGGCCGGCAGCAGGGGAGGAAACATAGCCGTGCAGCTCCAGTCCGTCATCCGCACTGAAAACCGGCAGGAATGAAGCCGCGAGCTCACGCCCGAGCAGCGCGTAGCAGCAGGATTCTGTCCGGCCGTCTCCGGGAGTGAAGAACTCTTCCCGCCCGTCCCGGACAAAGCGAACCGCGATCTCCGGCCGTCCGAGCGCACAGCGCAGCGCCGCCTGCGCACACGCAGCCGCTTCGCTCCGGTCGGATTTCAGAAACTTCCGTCTGGCAGGGGTGTTGTAGAACAGATCGCGCACACAGATGCTTGTTCCGACAGGGCAGCCGGTTTCTTCCATCTCCTGGATCTCTCCCGCCTCCAAAACCATCCGTGTTCCCAGTGTGTCCTCCGGCCTCCGGGTAGTCATCTCGATCCGGGAAACGGAGGCGATTGCCGCAAGCGCCTCACCGCGGAAGCCCATGGTGCTGATCGCTTCCAGTCCGTGTTCGTCCTGCAGTTTGGATGTCGCGTGCCGGAGAAAGGCGATTCCCGCGTCTTCCGGCGCCATTCCGCAGCCGTTGTCGGTGATGCGGATCATGGTGGCGCCGCCGTCCCGGATTTCCACCGTGACAAGGCTCGCTCCGGCGTCAAAGGCGTTCTCCGTCATCTCTTTGATGACGGAGGCCGGACGTTCCACGACTTCCCCCGCGGCGATCAGGTCGGCAACATGTGGCGGCAGCAGATTAATATGCGGCATAAACAGTTCTCCTCCAAGAATCAATCAGGGTATTATACAGGATTTTGGTTGAAAGTTCCATCCCTTTTATGTTAATATTATAGGACCATTTTTTGAGCAGAAGAACGGAGAATCACCTTGAAATACGAACGCACCTGCATTCCGCAGGAAGAGATTGACCGCCAGCTTTCGATCTGCCATGACATTTTTGACCGGATCACCGCCGACGGAAGGCGCCCGCTCGCCATGGTTGACACTTACGGCTGCCAGCAGAACGAGGCAGACAGTGAAAAGCTGCGCGGGTACCTCGCCGAGATGGGCTGCGGCTTTACCGGGGATGAGTATCAGGCGGACATCATCGTCGTCAACACCTGTGCTGTACGTGAACACGCGGAAATGCGCGTGCTCGGAAACGTCGGCGCTCTCAACCACACGAAGAAAGCGCGGCCCGATCAGCTGATCGCGGTCTGTGGCTGCATGGTTCAGCAGGAACACATGGCCGAGAAGATCAAAAAATCCTATCCCATCGTGAACCTGGTATTCGGCCCCCATGAACTGTGGCGCTTCCCGGAGCTCCTGCTGCAGGTGATGGAAAAGCGGCGGCGCATTTTCGCCACCGAGAAGAACGCAGGTGTTGTCGCCGAGGGGATTCCGAGCAAGCGGGACGGCAGTGTCAAGGCATGGCTCTCGATCATGTACGGCTGCAACAATTTCTGCACCTACTGTGTCGTCCCCTATGTCCGTGGGCGGGAGCGCTCCCGTCTTCCGGAGGATATTGTCCGGGAGGCGCGGGAGCTGGTCGCTGCCGGTTACCGCGACATTACGCTGCTCGGGCAGAATGTGAACTCCTATGGAAAGGATCTGGACTGCGGGGTTGATTTTGCCGATCTCATCCGGATGATCAACGAGATTCCCGGGGATTTCCTGATCCGTTTCATGACCAGCCATCCGAAAGACGCCTCCGAAAAGCTTTTTCAGACCATGGCGGCGTGTGAAAAATGCGCGCATCATATCCATCTTCCGGTGCAGGCAGGCAGCAACCGCATCCTCAGGGCCATGAACCGCAGCTACACCCGGGAGAAGTACCTCGAAAAAGTTGCGGCAGCGAGGAAATGGATGCCCGATCTGGTGCTGACCACGGATATCATTGTCGGTTTTCCGGGTGAAACGGATGAAGAGTTTGCGGAGACGCTCTCCCTCTGTGAGGAAGTCCGGTTTGACGCCATGTTCACTTTTATCTACTCCAAGCGGGTCGGGACGCCGGCCGCTTCCATGCCGGACCCCTATACCCGCGCCGACAAACAGAAACACTTTGACGCCCTGACGGAGCTGGCCAACCGCATCTCCGCAGAGAAGCACGCAGCCTATATCGGAACGCGGCAGCGCGTGCTGGTCGACGGAGAAACCGGCCGCGAGGAATACAAGCTCTCCGCGCGCACCAACGGCGGCCGGCTGGTTCATCTGAACGGCTCCTCTGACCTCATTGGAAAGTTTATTGCGGTGGATATCGTCTCGGGCAACACCTGGGCGCTTTACGGAAAGGTCGCTGAACAAGATGGCTGAACTCACCCCGATGAAAAAACAATACCGTGAGATCAAGGCGCAGCACCAGGACTGTCTGCTCTTTTTCCGGCTCGGGGATTTTTACGAGATGTTCGACGCGGACGCCGTTACGGCTTCCCGGGAGCTCGATCTGGCGCTCACGACCCGGGACCGCAATGTGGAGGACCCGGAAGAGCGCACCCCCATGTGCGGGGTGCCCTATCACAGCGCCGAGGGATACATCGCAAAACTCATCGCAAAGGGCTATAAGGTCGCCATCTGTGAGCAGATGGAAGACCCGGCGCTTGCCAAAGGTCTGGTCCAGCGGGACGTCATCCGCATCATTACCCCGGGAACCGTCACGGACAGCTCCATGCTCAGCGAGGAGCGCAGCAATTATATCAGCTCTGTTTTCCTCTCCGGTGACAGCGCCGGGATCGCTTTCTGCGAACTCTCCACCGGTGAGTTCTGCTGTGCCGCCTTCCCCCGCGACGGAGAAGAGCATGTCCGCAATGAGCTGGCGCGTTTTCTTCCGCGCGAGGTTCTTCTCTCTCCGGCGGCCGCCGAGAGCCGGGTCATCACCGCCTTCCTCTCCGAGCAGCTCGGCGCGATGCCCGAACAGGGCGCCGGGATGTTCGAATACCTCCCCTGTGCCGCGCGCGTCTGCGAGCAGTTCGGCTTTTCCGATGTGGACGAAGCCGGAATCCGGGACGGGGGAAACGCGGTCTGTGCCTGCGGCGCGCTGCTGCAGTACCTGCAGGAGACGCAGAAATTTGATCTCTCACACATCAACCGCCTGGATGTCTTTTTCGGCGGCCGCTATATGGAGCTGGACTACACCGCGCGCCGCAGCCTGGAGCTGACAGAGGCCATGAGCAGCGGCGAAAAGAAGGGGAGTCTGCTGTGGGTGCTGGATCGGACCGGTACCGCCATGGGCAGCCGTATGCTGCGCTCCTGGGTAGAGCGGCCGCTGCTCTCGGTCGCCGCGATCCGCAGACGGCTGAACGCGGTTCGGGAGCTGTTCTCGGATCATGTCCGCCGCGCGGAGCTGATGCGCGCGTTGAAGGAAATCAGCGACATGCAGCGGCTGGTCAGCCGCACCGTATACGGCAGTGCCGGCGGCCGGGATCTGCGCATGCTCTCCAACTGCGTCGCGGTACTGCCCCGTTTGCAGGAACTGCTGCAGACCGCGGAGAGCCCTGCCCTGCAGGAGATCGCCGCGATGGATCTCCTGACGGATATCCGGGAGGACATCGACCGCTGCATCTGTGACGATCCGCCGTTCTCCGTCCGTGAAGGCGGGATCATCCGCGACGGCTTTTCTGCCGAGCTGGACGAACTGCGCCAGCTGCGAGACCACGGCGCGGAGAAAATCGCCGCGCTGGAAGAACGGGAACGCCAGAGCACCGGCATCCGGAAGCTCAAGGTCGGCTACAACCGGGTCTTCGGCTACTATATTGATGTGCCGAAATCCGCGGTTGAAGCGCAGATCCCGGAGCATTTTATCCGTAAACAGACCCTGGTTTCCAACGAGCGCTATTTTACGCCCGAACTGAAAGAGCTGGAAAACAGCCTCCTCACTGCCCGTGACCGCATCCAGGAACTGGAATACGACTTCTTCTGCGCCGTGCGCGATCGGGTCGCCGGAAACGTCAGCCGGATTCAGAAAACCGCGGAGCTGGTCGCCGCGCTGGACTGTTTCTGCTCCCTTGCCGAAGTGGCCGTCCGAAACCGCTATGTCATGCCCGATGTCGACGCATCGCGTGATCTCATCATCCGGGAAGGCCGTCATCCGGTCGTGGAGCAGACGCTCAGCGATGTCCGCTTCGTACCGAATGACACGGTTCTCAATACCGGCGCAGACCGCCTTGCCATCGTCACCGGGCCCAACATGGCGGGCAAGTCCACCTATATGCGGCAGACAGCCCTGATTGTGCTGATGGCGCAGATCGGTTCCTTTGTTCCGGCCGCGTCCGCTGTGATCGGCGTCACCGATCGCGTCTTTACCCGCATCGGTGCCTCGGATGACCTCGCCTCCGGCCGCTCCACCTTCATGGTGGAGATGAGCGAGATGGCGAACATCCTGCGCAACGCCACCGCCTCCTCGCTTCTGATCCTCGACGAAATCGGCAGGGGGACCTCCACCTTTGACGGAATGGCCATCGCGCGGGCGGTCCTGGAATACTGCGCGGATAAACGCCGTCTCGGCGCGCGCACCATGTTCGCCACCCATTACCACGAGCTCTCCGCACTGGAAGGGGAGCTGGAAGGGATCCGGAACTACAACATCACCGCTAAAAAACAGAACGGGAAACTGGTCTTTCTGCGGAAAATTGTCCCCGGCGCCGCCGATGACAGCTACGGCATTGAAGTCGCGAAGCTCGCCGGGGTCCCCGACTCCGTCATCGACCGGGCCAAGCACTGCCTGCGGGAGCTTACCGCCGCGCAGCCCACCGCCTCTATGCCAACGGCAGCGCCTCCGGAAGACCCCGGTCAGATCAGTTTTTCCCAGATGCAGGCAGATGAGGTACGTGAAATCCTGCAGAAAACAGACCTGAACACCCTGACGCCGCTCGAAGCGCTCAATCTGCTCTACACCCTGCAGCGAAAGGCGATGTCATGAACGGGGAAAAGCCAAACCCGGCCGGAGCGTTCACCAGCCGCATGACCCGTGGCGAGACCGCCGCCGCGGTATGCTATCTCGCAGTTCATCTCTGGCTGCTCCCAAAGCTTCTTTTCGCGCTGCCGCAGACCGCCTCACTCTCGGACGCGGACATCAATCTGATCTGTTATGCCGTCGGTTTCCTCTATATGCTGGTGTTTGCCGGGCGTTTTCTCCGCCGCGATTTTGACCCGGTCTGCGATGATCCCTTTTATACCTTTCTGCAGATTGTGATCTGCTACGGGATGATGATCGCCTTCAATCTGATTCTCAATACCCTCCTGACGCTGCTGCCGGTGGAAAATCCAAATTCTGCCGCGGTCATTGAGATGGCCGGGCAGGAGTTCGGAAAAACGGCGGCCATGGCGGTCTTTCTCGCGCCGCTTCTGGAGGAACTGATTTTCCGGGCGGGGATTTTCGGTTTCCTGAGACCGTACAGCCGCACGCTCGCCTATCTCACCAGCATGCTGCTCTTCGCGCTGTACCATGTCTGGGGCTACGCGCTCTCCGACCCGATTTACTGGCTGTATCTGCTGCAGTATCTGCCCGTCTCCTGGCTGCTCTGCCGCTGCTATGAGCGCTGTAACAGCATCTGGGGCAGCATCTTCCTGCATATGACCATCAACGGCATCTCCCTGTACTCGCTGTCTTTTGTATCGGAATACCTGTAAGGAAGGCGCCTATGTCACACGACCTGCAACTCCGGCCGATTGCCGTCATTCATACCGATTTCCCGACCAAATTCGGCATTCCCCGCCAGCCTCGTCTCGCTGACACACTCCAGGCGACGCTTGTCTTTGAGCCGGATTACCGTGTGGAGGAAGCTCTGCGCGGGATTGAAGACTTCTCTCACCTGTGGCTGATCTGGGGTTTCTCTGAAAACAAAGACCGCGGCTGGTCGCCGACCGTCCGCCCTCCCAGGCTCGGCGGCAACACCCGCGTCGGCGTCTTCGCAACCCGCTCGCCCTTCCGCCCGAACGGACTCGGCCTCTCCTGCGTCAGACTGCTCTCCGTCCGGAAAGATCCGAAGCTGGGGAGCGTTCTCCTTGTATCCGGCGCGGATATGGTTGACGGAACGCCGATCTACGACATCAAGCCGTATCTGCCCTATACCGACTGTGTCCCGGAGGCCGTCGGCGGCTTTGCCCCCGATGAAGGCCGACAGCTCCGGGTAAGCTTCCCGGAGGAGCTGGAGCGGCTCGTCCCCAAGGACAAACGGGAAGGCCTCCGCGCCGTTCTGGCGCATGATCCGCGTCCCGCCTACCAGCGCGACCCTGAGCGGATCTACGGTCTGCCCTTTGCCGGGCTGGAAATTCACTTCCGGGTTGATGAAACAACGCTCACCGTCGTTTCCGTAGAGTCTGTCTCAAGCTGAAACACTTCCTGGTTTTTGATGTCTGGCATTTAAATAATGAAGCGATCTGGCTATTTTATTATGGCCAGATCGTTGTTATAGTGGAGATAATCCCTGAGAGGAGGCCTGCCCTGTGAACAGCCATGCTATAACTACCCGTAAGCTGACGGTAACCGCCATTCTGATGGCAATGAACATTATCATGAGCACCAGTGTGCTGAGTATTCCCGTCCCCGGCGGGCATATGTACTTAAACGACGTCATCATCGTCACCGCGGCGGTGCTGCTGGAACCGTTTTACGCCTTTCTCGTCGGCGGTGTCGGCGCGTTCATCGGGGACATGCTGTTTTATCCGACGCCGATGTTTGTCTCCCTGGTCACCCACGGGCTTCAGGCTGCCGTGATTTCTCTGTTTGTCCACCGTTTTATGAAAGAGAAGCCGGTCCTCAGCGCGCTGGTCGGCGCGCTGGTCGGCTGGGTGATCACCGTTCTCGGGTACAGCTTAGGCCGCGCCTATATTTACGGAACGCCGGAATACGCGATCTTAAAACTGCCCTTTCAGATTCTGCAGACCGGTGTCGGTTCCGCGCTTGCCCTGCTCCTCTGCTACCGTCTGAACATCGTCGGGCTTTATCAGAAGTTCTTCCGGAACGCATGAAAAGCGAAGCCGTGATATTCGGATTTCCGCAAAAACAGCGCCGTTTGGGATGGTGCCTTTGAACTGCTCCCGGCGGCGCTGTCTTTTTTATTATTCTGTTTTTTCAAGAAGCCGGAAGATTTCCCTGCCGACACCCGCGTCATTATTGCTCTCCACCAGCACATCGGCGCAGCGTTTGACCGCTTCCGCCGCGTTTTCCATCGCGCAGCCCCTGCCTGCCATCCGCAGCATCTCCGCGTCGTTCAGCCCGTCTCCGAAAGCAACGCTGTATGACGGGTCAATCCCCAGGGCTTCACAGAGCCTGCGCAGCGCTTTTCCTTTCCCCGCCTGCGCGCTGTTGATCTCAATATTGTTCTTCAGCGAGCTGGAAGCGATCAGCTCCGGGAACAGTTCCGGAATCAGCGCAAGCTGGCGGCTCCGCTCCTCCAGGTGTTCCCGGCGGAAGTACATCTGCAGTTTTTCCAGCGGGATGTTTTTCTCCAGAATCTCTTTTTTCAGTTCCGGAACCGGAAGCCGCAGGCTTTTCACCAGCTTCAGAATGTGCGGCTCGGTCTCAAAAAAATCCGGAGCCGCGTCATACATCCACTGTGTCATATACCCACGTTCTCCGCGATAGCAGTCATACAGCACCGGAAGCCTGTCCATATGCTCACAGACCTTTACCGCAAGCGCCGGGGCAATGCAGGCGCTGAAGAGCTGCCGCTGCTCCTGCAGATCATATACTTCCGCTCCATTTGCAAAGATAAAATAGCGGAACAGGCCCAGCTCAAGCAGATATTCCGGAAGCGCCTTCAGAATCCGTCCCGTGGCAGGCACCAGCAGGATCCCTGCTTCCGCCGCCGCCTGCAGTGCCGCCAGATTCTTCTCCGGCAGCCGTTTTTCATCATCCAGCAGCGTGCCGTCCAGATCGAAAGCTATCAGTTTTACGTGCATATTCCTGCTTCCCCATGTGTATACATGTACATTTTAATATTCTCACACATTTACGCTTGCATTCTCTAAAGACTTGTTGTATTATTATACTGCTTTTTTAATACCAAGCAAGTAGGAGGAAGAAAAAATGAAAAAAATCGTTGCTTTGCTTCTGGCTGCGGTGATGGTCGTCGCGCTTTGCGCCTGCGGCGCCAGCAAGCCCCTCAACTTCACCACCGGCGGTGACCAGGGCACTTATTACGGCTTCGGCGGCGTTCTCGCCCAGAAGATCAGCGAGAAAACCAAGACCCAGGTAACCGCGATTACCTCCGGCGGCTCCAAGGCCAACATCGAGGCACTGCAGGCCGGCGACGCCCAGTTCGGCTTTGTCCAGTCCGACGTCATGGCCTACGGCTACGAGGGATCCCGTCTCTTTGATGCCGCAGTTGAGAATTATTCCACCGTCGCGGCGCTCTATATGGAGCAGGTTCAGATCGTCACCCTGAACCCGGACATCAAAACCGTTGCCGACCTGAAGGGTAAGACCGTCTCCATCGGCGCTGCCGGTTCCGGTGTTTACTTCAACGCCATCGACGTACTCGGTGTCTATGGTCTGACCGAGAATGACATCACCCCGACTTACCAGTCCTTCGGTGACAGCACCGAAGCGCTGCAGGACGGACAGATTGACGCTGCCTTCGTCGTCGCCGGCGCCCCGACCACTGCAGTTACCTCTCTGGCGGCAACCCGCAATGTCTATCTGGTGGGCCTGGACGACGCGCACATCGATGATCTGATTGCCGCGTCCCCGTACTACAGCAAGTATGTCATCCCCGCCGCCACCTATAACATGCCCGAGGATGTCCCGACCGTGGCTGTCGGTGCCGTGGTCATCGCCCGTGACGACGTTTCCGCGGATGATGTCTACAACTTTGTCTCCGCCGTCTTTGAGAATATTGAAGAGCTCAAAGCCGCGCACGACAAGGCAAACGAACTGGATCTTGACTTTGCCGCCTCCGTGACCAGCGTTCCGTATCACGCCGGCGCTGCCAAGTACTTCGCGGAAAAGGGCCTTTCGGTTCCCACCAAGTAAAAACAGATTTCCCGCGTCCATATTCTGCAGAGGCGCCGTTACCGCGGCGCCCTGCTTTTCATTTTAATCCCCGGGAGGAGATGAACCCGTGTCCGAAAAAGAAAACCGCACCCATGCCGCTGAGCCGGATGTCGGCACCGCACAGGATGTCGAAGAAATGATGAAAAAATACGACCGCGAGTCGAATGTCCGAATCTGGGAGGGCATTCCGAGGGTCGTCATCCGCGCAGTCGGCGTGGCGTTTTCTGTCTACTGTATTTATGTCACCCTCTTCGGGAAAATGATGCCGGAGGAGAAGCTGAACCTGTTTCTGGGCCTGATTCTTATTTTCGGCTATCTGCATTATCCGATCAAGAAGAGCCATGTGCGTCCGAATTATATTCCCTGGTATGACATCGTCATTATGCTGCTCGGCGCCATCCCGTTCTTTTACTTCGCCGCTAACGCACAGTCGATCATCAAGCTCGCGACGCGTGTCACCCAGAATCCGGTCATGGTCGGAATGGCGGTCTGCTCGATTCTGGCATATATGGAGCTCTGCCGGCGCTGCGTGGGCATTCCCATCCTCTGTGTCGTCGGCGCGCTGCTCATTTACACTTTTGCCAATGTCCGCTTCGGCAAGGTCATCTACGATCTGTTCTATACGACCACGGGGCTTATGAACACGCCGATCAACGTCTGTGCCAAGTATATTGTCGTCTTCATTATCTTCGGCGCCTTCCTGGAGCGAACAGGAATCTCAAACTTCTTTATCAACCTGGCAAACTGCATCGCGGGCTCCTCTTCCGGCGGTCCGGCCAAGGTTGCGGTCATCTCTTCCGCGCTCTGCGGTATGGTCTCCGGCTCCTCGGTCGGCAACACCGTCACGACCGGTTCTGTCACAATCCCGATGATGAAGAAGACAGGCTACAAATCGGAGTTTGCCGGCGCGGTGGAAGCCGCCGCCTCTACCGGCGGACAGATCATGCCTCCCATCATGGGCGCTGCCGCGTTCCTGATGAGCGAGTACATGGGGATTCCCTACGGGCAGGTTGCGCTGAAGGCGATCCTCCCTGCCGTGCTCTACTTCGCCGGCATTTATATCGCCGTCCATCTGGAGGCCAAAAAGCTCGGTCTGCGCGGCATCCCGCGGGAGGAACTGCCGAAGCTGCTCCGCCTGCTGCCGAAGATCTATCTGCTGACCCCGCTGGTGGTCCTGGTGATTCTGGTCTCCACCAACCGCCACACCATGCAGTTTTCCGCCGCGGTTGCCATTCTGATCACCATCGCCGTCGGCATCATCAACAACTTCGTCAACAAGTTCACGCATGAACCCGATACCAGCGACAACCTCACCGTTGAGAAGGTTCTGGACGCGCTGGAAGCCGGCGCGAAGAGCTGCATTACCGTTGCGGTTGCCTGTGCCATGGCGGGGCTTGTCGCCGGGTGCATCACCTCTACGGGACTTGCGTCCATGCTCATCACCGCGGTTGTCACCATCTCCGGCGGCAGAGTCATAATTGCCCTGCTGCTCACGATGCTCTGCTGCATTGTTCTGGGCATGGGCGTTCCGACCACCGCAAACTACTGCATCATGGCATCCACCTGCGCACCGATCCTGATCACCATCGGCGTTCCGCAGGTCGCTGCGCATTTCTTCGTATTCTACTTCGGCATTGTGGCAGACATCACGCCGCCGGTCGCCCTAGCAGCCTATGCCGGCTCCGCCATCGCCAAGGCGCCGCCCATGAAAACCGCCGTCAACGCAACAAAGCTCGCGATTGCCGCCTTTGTCGTACCGTATATTTTCGCGATGAATCCCGCCATGCTGTTTGTGGATACCACGGCCCTGCAGGTTGTGCTGGTTGTTCTGACGTCCCTGATCGGTATTTTTGGCGTTGCTGCCGCCCTGAACGGCTACCTGTTCCGGCATATGAACATCCCGGTCAGGATCCTGTTTGCTGTCGGCGGTCTGCTGATGCTGGATCCGAAAGTCGCGACCGATCTGATCGGCATCGTCATATTCGGCGCCGCGTTCCTCTGGCAGTACTTCTCTTCCCGCCGCGCGGGATCTGCTTCTGCCGCCTGATTCTGCGGTTCGGCAACAAATCGAAGTTTCCGGGCTCTCCTCCCTCGCAGGGGAGGGGGCCCGTTTTCTATACTCGTGAAAACCGTTGTCTTTTGCCTGCGTGTGTGGTACTATGTGCAGGAAGTATCCGGTTTATCTGACGATAATTCCCCGGTTCCGAACCGGGCAGAGGAGTGCGCGCATGATTTCGATAAAGACAGACAGAATCAGACAGGGCTGGCAGGACGGGCTGCTTCCGGCTGTGGAGAAACAGCGGTTTCTCCTGTGCCTTGCCGCCGTATTCCTCTGGGGCCTTGCCGCGCATGCGTACGGCTTCCTGCGCGCCAGTTTCTCCCACGACATGCTCAACGCCCTCGTGGTGGAGAACGTGGAAACCTACTGGAAGATGCAGCTCGGCCGCCCGGGCATTGTCCTTTACCGCCGCCTGTTCCGAGGGCTGATCGCCGCTCCCTGGCTGCTGGGGATCCTGAGCCTGCTCTGGCTTAGCCTGAGCACATTTCTGACCGCCAAGCTGTTTCGGGTCCGCGGAAAACTCTTCCCGGTCCTCGTTGCGGGCATCATGACGGTCAACCTCTCCACGGTTGCCATGACCGCCACTTACCTTTACGAGATGGATGCAAACCTTTTTGCGGTTCTTCTCGGTGTCTGCGCCGTCTTTCTGTGGGACCGCTACGGGCTCATCGGCAGTCTCGCCGGGATTTTTCTGGTTGCCGGCTGCATGGGCACGTATCAGAGCCTTTTTTCCGTTCCGGTCACGCTGATCATGCTCCTGAGCATCGCCGCGCTCCTTCGCGGTGACAGCGCCGCCGCGGTCGTCCGGAAAGGGCTGATCGGCATCGGCATGCTGCTGCTCGGCGCCGCGCTCTATTATGTTCTGATTCGGGCCATGTGCGCCATCAAGGATATTAACCTTGCCATGGACAGCTACAACAGTGTGGAGCAGGCATCTTCGGTTTCGGTGACCGCCCGGATCCTGCATGTCTATCAAACCTGGGCCTCCGCATTCTGGAATCCGGGAGCCTCTCATGTTGAAAAGGCAGTACTGCTTGTCAACGTCCTGCTTCCGCTTTTCGCTTTTCCCTGTCTGCTCGTTCGCTTCTTTCGAAAAAAAGGCGCTCTGCCCGAAAAACTGCTCTTCGCAGCGCTTCTGCTGCTGCTTCCCTTGGGCATGAACACGGCGCAGCTCAGCTTCTCGCGAGACATACACGATCTGATGAAGTATTCCTTCTGGCTGTTTTATCTGCTCTGTCTGCTTCCGTTCTTCATTCCCGCTGCCGAAAACAGCGCCCTGCCGACTCCGGCATGGCCACGTGTCGTTTCCGTTCTGCTGGTGCTGGTCTTCCTCGTTTCCAATGTTCAAACCGCCAACATCGTCTACACGAAAAAAGATCTGGAGCAGACCGCAACGGTTTCTCTGCTGACCCGTGTCATGAGCCGGGTTGAGCAGACGCCTGACTATCTTCCCGGAGAAACACCTCTGGTTTTCGCCGGCATCAGCGAAGATCTGCAGGCACAGCTTCCCGGTTTCGAAGCCTATTACGACATTACCGGCTGTGAGAGCAGTTCCCTGATTCCCAACGCCAATTCCTCTTATAACTACAACGCGTATGCTGCTGCCCTCCGCTGGCTGCTGAACTGCCCCGTGCGGATTGCGGACCGGGAGATCTGGACGGAGATGCAGACAGATGCGCGCGTCCTGGCGATGCCCTGTTACCCGGCGGACGGCTGTATTCAGCGGCTCGACGATGTGCTGGTCATCCGCATGGGCGAAACGATTGATCCTGAAGGAGGCCTCTCATGAGCGCCCGGAAACGACTCGTTCTTCTATTTCTGCTTTCCGCCCTTCTGCTGCTCTGCGGCTGTGCCAAATCCGTGGAACTCAGCAGCGGTGAGGTAAAAGACGATATCCAAAGCATTACCGCCGTGGTAACCCCGGAAGATCTCGCTCTGCTGGATAAGTTTGAACGGCTGGTATCCGCCGACTTCAGCGGCAGCATCTGCTATGCGGAACTGATGGACTGGGCAGATGCCCATCCGCTGACAGAAACGCGCTATACGGTTCCGTTTCCCGGCGGTGTCACAGCGGAAAACAATGTCGAAAGCCTTGACCTGAGCGGACTGAGCGACAAGGATGCCGAAACCGCCCTGGAGCGGCTGCAATGGCTTCCAAAACTGAAATCGGTCGATCTCGGATCGGAAAAGACAGGTTTATCGCCACAGTCCGTCCTGCTGTTCAAAGACCGCTATCCCGATCTCCTCTTCGGCTATCACTGCACGCTCCTCGGGAAAGACAGCGCTCTGGATGAGAAGAGCCTGGATCTGAGAGAAACCAGCCCCTCCGACATTCGCAAAGCACTGGATACCATCTCCTGCCTGCGGGAACTGAAAACCATCCGCCTGGGCAGCGACGCGCGTGAGGACGGGCTGTCCTGGGAAGACATTCTGGCGCTGCGGGAAGCGGCTCCCGAAGCAAAAATAGACTATTCCTTCACACTCTACGACCTGGTTCCGCTGACGCTGGAAGATGAGGAAATCAATCTGGATTACATCCGCATCTATGATAACGGCGCCGAGGTCCTCGCCGCCGCGCGCTGCATGCGGAATCTCAGGTCTCTGCAGATGGACAGCTGCGGGATCTCCAACCCGGATATGGCGGTCATCCGCGACGCGCTGCCGAATGCGGAGGTTGTCTGGCGCATCAATTTCGCCGTGACCTATTCCGCCAAGACCGATGTGATCAAAATTCTGGCTTCTTCTCCGTCCTGGGGCGGCCGGGCGCTGAATTACCAGGATCTGGATTCGCTGAAGTATTTTACAAAACTCAAGTATCTGGATATCGGGCACAACGATTCGGATCTGGATCTCTCTTTTCTGCAGTATCTGCCGGATCTCGAGGTGCTGATCATCGCCTGCAATGAGCCTCTCCGTGATATTTCCCCCGTCGCCTTCTGTGAGAAGCTGGAGTATCTGGAGCTCTTTTACACCGATATCGATGACCTCTCCCCGCTTTCCGGACTCAAGAACCTGCGGCATCTCAACATCGGTCACTGCCCCCGCCTGACGGATATCTCCCCGGTCTACGATCTGGACCTGGAGCGTTTTTATCTTGGCTCTCCGAACTTTACCCCGGTTCCGCAGGAACAGGTTGATCACTATCGGGAACTGCACCCGGACTGTGAAGTGGATAACGAATACTGGGAAAGCTCCACCACGGGCTGGCGCTATAAAACCCTGGAAGGGGATGAGCTCGCCTGGTACCAGCAACAGCCCTACTATCGGGAAGACCGCATCAATCTTGCTCCCCGCTATGCGCTGCTGCGCGATCAGATGGGCTATGACACCCTGGATTACACGGTGCGCTGGAACGATCCGAGCTATCAGTATGTCAATTACACCTGGTAAAGGCAAAAAATAGGACTGCGGCATCCGTCTGAGGAAACCGCAGTCTTTTTTTGTTATGGCTCTCCATAGAGCAGCTCAAAGCTTTCATAATGATCGCCGGTGTAGTAAATCAGTCCGTCATTGGAGAAGATCAGGCGCTCTCCTCCGCGGGATTTCTTTCCGAGCGTGTTGATGTCGCACTCGGTCCAGGTTCTGCCTTTTGCTTTCGGCAGCTTTCCCTCATAATTGCCGAACCAGTCTCCGCCAATGCATTTTCCGGGCAGGTATTTTTCCAGCCCTCCGCCCGGCCACCCGGCTTTCTCCGCCTCCGCCTTGGTCACGAAGTTATCCGGCAGATGCCCGTACAGGATCAGATACTGCGCGACATCCTCCTTGCTGGTATAACTGCCGTCCTCCGGAAGCTGTGCTTCGGAATCGGCTTCCTCTTCCGGAAGCAGCGTCAGGGATGAAGCCTCTGATTCTTCCGGCTGTGTCAGAGTGCTGTTTTCTTCGGAATCCGCAATGGTCAGCGGAATTGTCTGGGTGTCACTGCTGCGCGGCTGGGCGGGAGAGAACAGAACCAGGAGCAGCAGAATCGCGAGAATCACCGGAATCGCCCGGAGAAGTTTCTTCATTTTCCATACCCCTTTCGGAGCGGCGTTCTTATCTGTCCCGCATCATAGCATATTTTTTCCCGGCTTGCAATCTTCCTGCACAATTCGCGGCCGTTCCGGCGCCTCTTTCTTTGCCGGGACTTCGTCATTTTTTACAAATTCTCTGTTTGATCCGTCACATACACAAAGAACGTCTTTCTTTTTAGCGATATTTGGTTTATAATCATCCCACATTCAAACAGGAGGTAACTATCCGTATGAAGCAATATTTTGAAATTGTTGATGTTATGGCGCGTGAGATTCTTGACTCCCGCGGCAATCCCACTGTGGAAGTCGAAGTCACGCTGGATGACGGCACGATCGGCCGCGCCGCGGTGCCTTCCGGTGCCTCTACCGGTATGTACGAGGCCTGTGAGCTCCGTGACGGCGATAAGGGTCGCTATGGCGGCAAGGGCGTTCTGAAGGCTGTTGACAATGTGAACGGCGAGATCGCCGAAGCCGTTGTCGGCCTGAATGCGCTGGATCAGACCGCGATTGACAAGCTCCTTCTCGAGCTTGACGGCACCCCCAACAAGACCCGTCTCGGCGCAAACGCGATCCTCGGCGTTTCTCTCGCCTGCGCGAAGGCGGCCGCGGAAGCAACCGGTCAGAGCCTGTATAATTACATCGGCGGCGTGAATGCCAAGACCCTCCCGGTTCCGATGATGAACGTTCTCAACGGCGGCGCTCACGCGGATAACAGCGTTGATATTCAGGAATTCATGATCATGCCCGTCGGTGCGCAGAACTTCCACGAGGCCCTGCGCATGTGCGCGGAAGTCTTCCATGCCCTGAAAAAGGTCGTTCCTCCCTCCGGTGTCGGTGACGAGGGCGGCTATGCCCCGAACCTGGCCAGTGACGAAGACGCCCTGAAGGCGCTCGTGGCAGGCATCGAAAAGGCCGGCTACAAGCCCGGCGAGGACTTTAAGATCGCGATGGACGCCGCCGTCTCCGACTGGTGGAATCCGGATGACAAGTGCTATCATCTGCCCAAGCGCGGCACCGTCATGACCAGCGCGGAAATGATCGACATGTGGGAAGATCTGGTCAACAAGTATCCCATCATCTCCATCGAAGACGGTCTGGGCGAGAATGACTGGGACGGCTGGGTTGAGATGACCAAGCGCCTCGGAAGCAGAGTCCAGCTTGTCGGCGATGACCTCTTTGTCACCAACCCCGAGCGTGTCCGCAAGGGAATTGAACTCGGCGCAGCGAACGCTGTCCTGATCAAGGTCAACCAGATCGGCTCCCTGACGGAAACCCTGGATGCCATCCAGACCGCCAACCGTGCCGGCTACACCGCCATCGTCTCCCACCGCTCCGGTGAGACCGAAGACACCACAATTGCCGACATCGCGGTTGCGACCAATGCCGGTCAGATTAAGACCGGTGCTCCGTCCCGCACCGACCGTGTCGCGAAGTACAATCAGCTTCTCCGCATTGAGGAAGAGCTCTTTGACGTCGCTCAGTACCCCGGAAAGGACGCTTTCTTCTCCATCAAGTAAATTCAGATTCTTTTCTGCAGAAACCCCCTGCCGTTTGGCAGGGGGTTTCTGTCTGCGATGCGAGTTTATTCCGTCAAGCGGTATTTTTCCTTGAAAAACCGGAAATACTTGGCAAACTCCTCATCTTTCCGGCCCATCAGACTCTCGACATAATCATGCGTGTCAAAAGCATCCTGTTCCAGCTCGATCATTGCAATGGCCAGATTGCTGCAGTGGTCACTGATACGCTCCAGATTCGTAATCAGGTCATTGAAAACGAACCCATGCTGCAGCGTGCAGATTCCCTTCTGCAGCCGATCGATGTGGCGGTGCTTCATCTCGTCGCTGAGATCGTCAATCAGTTCCTCCAGCGGCTCTACCATGTGCGCGCTCTTTTCATCCTGTTCCGTCAGAGACCGCAGGGCGAGATCCAGCACTTCCCTGACCGCGTCCTGCATGACGTCCAGTTCATGAACGGCGTCCCTGCTCAGCTGAATATCCTTATCATGAATCTCTTTCGCGTTTTCCGAAATGTTCGTCGCATGGTCGGAGATACGCTCCAGGTCGGTGATCGCGTGCAGGAACTGATACAGGTCTTCATTCTGTCTGGTTGTCAGTTCCGCGGCGCTGACTTTGACCAGATAGGTGCCGATTTTGTCTTCATAATGGTCAACCGTCTCTTCCAGCTCCTGGACTTCCTGGAAGCCCTCTTCGGAATAGCCGTGCAGCAGAGACAGCGCTTTATCCAGGTTCTCCCGCACATGCGCCGCCATGGAATAGACCACGATTCTGCTCTGTTCAATGGCAATTGCCGGCTGTCTGAGGAAACGCTCGTCCAGAAGATCCCAGTCGCCCGGTTCCACCTGCGGTCTTTCCTCTGTTTCCTTGATGAAATAGCACGCCATTTTCCCCATCACGCCGATTAGCGGCGTCAGGAAAAGAACCGTAACAATGCGGAAAACCGTATTGAGCGCGGCTACCCGCACCGGATTCATGGTCGCTGTCATAAAAGAGAAGGGATGAATCGCGTTCAGCGTATAGAACACAAGGCCGCAGAAGAGCGCGCCGAGAACATCACTGATCAGATGTACCAGCGCCGTACGCCGTGCGTTCAGCGACGCGCCCATCGCGCTGAGGAGGACCGGCAAAGCTCCGCCTACCGCAATGCCGAGGATGATGGGATAAGTCTCCGCAAACGAGAGACTGCCTGTCATGCTCAGTGCCTGAAGAATACCGACGGCTGCCGCGGATGACTGGATCACGGCGGTAAAAACAATGCCGACGAGAATGCCGAGGAACGGATTGGAAAACTTTGTCAGCAGGTTCAGAAATGCTTCGTTCTCCCGCAGGGGTGTCACGGCGGAACTCATGGCGTTCATCCCGAACATCAGCACCGCGAGGCCCAGAAGAATCGCTCCGATATGGTTATTTGTCGGCTTCTTGCTGAATTTGTAAAGGCAGATGCCCACAATTGCCAGCACGCCGGTAATGAAGGTCGTGGAAAAGATCATCAGAATTCCGTCTCCCAGTTCGAGAGAGGAAAGGCTGACAATCCAGCCGGTGATGCTGGTGCCGACGATGGAGCCGAGAATAATGCTGACGGCTTCCGTAAACTGCATCAGTCCGGAGTTGACAAAGCCGATCGCCATAACACTCGTTGCGGAAGAAGACTGAATCAGGGCCGTCACCACGATACCCAGCAGAATTCCCTTGAAAGGATTACTGGTCAGCTGGTAGAGCACCTTCTGAAGGCTGTCTCCCGCCACTTTGCTGAGTCCGTCACCCATGAGGGAGATGCCGTACAGAAACAGCGCCAGTCCACTCAGCAGGCCGATCAGATTGAGCAGATTCATTCTATCATACTCCTCCGTCAGGAAGAATTTGGTCTTTTACCTTTGCGGAAATCCTGCCAATCAGTATAACAGAAAGTACAGTCGTCGCAAAGAGGAAAGAATACACAAAAATAATTTTCTACATTCCGGATCTCTTCTGATTTTCCGTCGTTTTGCGCTATTCTGCCGGTATCTGCGGGACTTCTTTCAATTCTCCGCCGAGCGCTGACGCAAAATAGATCACGTCGCTGATCTCCTTTTCCCAGCCGAACTGGACCGGATTAATCAGGGCCCCGCCGAAAACTGTAGTCGCCGTCTGTCCGCCGTCCAGCGCATAGGCTTTCCGGCAGCCTTTCGCGATCATCGCGTCCGCCTCCTGCCGCAGGGTGGCAAGGTGGTAGTACTCTGATCCGTATTGCCAGCAGTTGATGTTCATGGTCAGATAGTGGTGTTCTTCCATCAGTCCGAGCGCGGAGCGCGCATACTGATCCCGGACCTCTCCCCATGGATAGATATCCGGAGTGACATCCTCATATTCGTCGATCAAAACCGGCCCGAAACCGAGAGAAAACAGCACATCGTTATCTTTCGCGAACTGTTCTGCCTCCTCCTGTGTCTGAAACTGATTCCGGTAGGAAAACAGCAGATCTCCGTCCGCCGTAATATAACAGGTATCGCAGGTCTTGGGGTCAAAACGGTACAGGTGCCGCTGATAAAAACCGATTCCGCAGTTGCGGCCGTGATAATAAAAATCTCCGCCGACAGCGAGAACCGCCCGGGCATCTTCCGCGAACTGAGAAGTGGTTTTGAAGGCAAAGCTCCAAAGCTCATCCGCGGAGATCTTGCGCCGCAGCTGAGACCCGTCCGCGACGATGATTTCCGAGAAGGTACCGACCGCTTCCGCTTCTTTTTCCTGCCAGACAATACAGAGGATCGTCTCATCAAAGTACCAGCGAACCGGCGTCTCGGGGATCAGCTCGACCTCTTCACTCCAGACGAGGGTCTTCCCTTCGATGAGCTTCTGTACCGCTTCTGTCTGCAAAAACGCCGTCAGCTCTGTTTTGTCCAGGCTTTCGTGATATCCTGCAGGATCGGGCTCCATACCGGTTAAAGACTCCTCGGGGATCGTATAGACATAGACCGGCTCCGGGGTCGGTGTGGGCGTCGGAGTTGGGGTCGGCGTAGGCGCGGGGGTCGGTTCCGGCGTTTCCGCGGATGACGGAAGTGCTTCTTCCGCCGCTTTCCCGCTGGCGGCTTCCGTTGTGATGCCTCTTCCTGCCTGTACGTGCAGGAAAACAATCCCTGCCGCAACCAGGACCAGAACCGCTAAAAGGATCAGCAATATCGGATTCTTTCTTTTTTTCATGGCTTTTCTCCAAAAAAGGCTGCCTCGTTCATGCGTGAGGCAGCCTTCTGATTGATCAGATTAAAATTCTGCATTGCCTGTCGTACGCGGATGGAGCTCCACGTCGCGGATGTTGGAAACGCCGGTCAGATACATGACAAGGCGCTCGAAGCCGAGACCGTAGCCGGCATGGCGGCAGCTGCCGTAGCGGCGCAGATCCAGGTACCACCAGTAATCCTCTTCCTTCAGGCCGAGATCCTTCATCCGATTCTGCAGCACATCCAGGCGCTCTTCTCTCTGGCTTCCGCCGATGATTTCCCCGATGCCGGGAACCAGGCAATCCGCTGCGGCGACGGTCTTTCCGTCGTCGTTGAGGCGCATATAGAACGCCTTGATTTCCTTCGGATAATCCGTGACGAAAATCGGCTTCTTAAAGACTTCTTCTGTCAAATAGCGTTCATGCTCCGTCTGAAGATCAATTCCCCAATGAACGGGATAATCGAATTTCTTTCCGCTCTTCTGCAGGATCTCTACCGCTTCGGTATAGCTGACCCTGCCGAATTCATGCGAGATGACATTCCCCAGGCGGTCAAGGAGGCCCTTGTCCACAAAGGCATTGAAGAAGGTCATTTCCTGCGGGCAGCGTTCCAGAACGGTGTTGATGATATACTTCACCATTGCTTCCGCCGTATCCATATAATCATACAGATCCGCAAAGGCCATTTCCGGCTCGATCATCCAGAACTCCGCCGCGTGCCGTTGGGTATAGGAAACCTCCGCGCGGAAAGTCGGGCCAAACGTATACACATCGCCGAAGGCCAGCGCAAAGTTTTCCGCATTCAGCTGTCCGGAGACCGTCAGGTTGGTTGCCTTTCCGAAGAAGTCCTTGCTGTCATCAACGGTTCCGTCCTCTTTGAGCGGCAGGTTGTTGAGGTCCAGGGTCGTGACCCGGAACATCTCTCCGGCGCCTTCCGCGTCAGAGCCGGTGATGATCGGCGTCTGTACGTAGACAAAACCGCGGTCCCGGAAGAACTCATGGACCGCCTGGGCAGCGACGCTGCGAACGCGGAAAACAGCGGAAAACAGATTGGTACGGGGACGCAGGTGCTGGATCGTCCGGAGAAATTCCACGCTGTGGCGCTTTTTCTGCAACGGATAATCCGGTGTCGAAACACCCTCTACCTGGATTTCCTCCGCCTTCAGCTCAAACGGCTGCTTGGCATCCGGGGTCAGCACCAGCACACCCTTTACGATCAGGGCTGCGCCGACATTCTGTCTGGCAATTTCATCGTAATTATCCAGCGTTTCGCGGGCAAAAACGACCTGCAGGGATTTGAAGCAGCTGCCGTCGTTCAGCTCAATAAAACCGAAATTTTTCATGTCGCGGACGGTGCGGACCCATCCGCAGACGGTCATGTGCTTTTCGGAGAAGGCTTCCGCATCGTTATAGACGGACACGATTTTTATTCTTTCCATAGACGCTACTTCACTCCTTAAAATATAAACTGGATTGCCGCGTGATAATTGCACAGTTCCGCAACCGTGTGTTCACCGCCGGCTTCCCCGTCCCGGGTCCACGCCACCGGTCTGTCAAAAATGAATTTTGCCTTTGTCGTATGAAGAATATGAAGATTCTGGTTTTCAAAAGTCCGTGAGAGAATCGCCCCGGCAAGGTCTCCGTACGCGTCCGGCGTAACAGGGTCCTTTACCAGAACCAGTTCGCTTTTTCCGTCGCCGATGCTTACCATCTCATCCCGCAGCCGGACGATGCCGGCAACGGAGGTGGAGTTGGACATGCTGCCGTAAAGGAGGTCGTCTTCAAAAACACCGTCGTCGTATTCAATCCGGGTGTGGATCTTTTCAATCTTTCCCAGCAGAGACGCTCCCTGCAGAATGTAAGCCAGATGGCCGAGCGCCTTTTTCTGGTCCTGCGGCGTCACATAACTGACTTCCGTAAACGCGCCGAAGGCTGCAATATAGGCAAAATAATCGTTCTTCCCAAAGCCGCCGATGTCATAGGGATGTGCTTTCCCTTCCACAATGCGCTTTGCCGCACCGAGCGTGTCATTTTTGGGAATCCCGAGGGTTGTGGCTACATCGTTGGAAGTTCCCAT
Source organism: Oscillospiraceae bacterium (assembly GCA_017448455.1). Classification (GTDB taxonomy): domain Bacteria; phylum Bacillota; class Clostridia; order Oscillospirales; family Oscillospiraceae; genus Limivicinus. Next base: position 34,524 of record JAFSLL010000153.1, read on the forward strand.
GGGGATATAGCCGAGCGGCGGCGGATTCGGAATCTGCATCAGGCCGGAAACAACCTCACTGAGCGTTCCGTCACCCCCGACACACGCAATCACATCATAGCCTGAAGCATATTTTTTTACCAGCTCAGTCGCCTCTCCGTGTCCTTTTGTAAAATACAGACTCGTCTGAAAGCCGCCCTCTGACAGCTGCAGCATGGCTTCTCCAAACAGGGTTCGAAAACCGCCTCTTCCCGCCGCGGGATTAACAATCAGCATCAGTTTTCTCATGAATTTGCCTCCAGAAAAACCCAAGGGACGCAATTCTGCGCCCCTTTGTCATTCCATTAAGCTTGTATCAGCCCAACTCATTGAGTTTACCGGCCATTGCGGACTTTTTACGTGCTGCGTTGTTCTTGTGCAGCAGTCCCTTGCCGGCAGCGCGATCAACAGTCTTAACAGCAACTTTATAGGCATCGGCGGCCGCTTCCTTGTTTCCCTCGTTCACAGCTGCCTCGAATTTCTTCATTGTGGTTTTCAGAGCAGTCTTTTCAGCGCGGTTCTTTGCGCGAAGCTCCTTGGACTTCAGGTCTCTCTTTGCGGAAGACTTGATATTTGCCATGCGGTTTGCCACCTCCTCCTCAGTCAGAATCTGCGCGTGATTTCACTCGCGTTTAGTGATTATAACAAAGACTAATCGGAAAAGCAAGCCTTTTTTTCTCGTTCTTTCTTATTTTTTGGACTTTTTTGCATACTTCAACTTCTTGTGGAAGACAGTCCTCTGGTATACTATATTTTGATTGTTTCACGTGAAACATTTTTGAATAGAGAAGTTTTTCAATTGTTTCACGTGAAACAATTGAAATTCCTTCCTTCAACTGGTATAATTCAGCGAAGCGAATACTTCGGCGTACGAATCAATCAAAAGGAAACAGACTATGGCAAAGATCATTGCGTTTGCAAATCAAAAAGGCGGCGTTGGAAAAACCACCAGCTGCGTCAATCTCTGCGCCGCACTTTCACTGCTGGGGAAAAAAGTCCTTCTGGCAGACTGTGACCCGCAGGGAAACGCCACTTCCGGGATGGGCGTGAAAAAAAGCCGCTCTCCGAACATCTATGATATGCTGGTGCAGGACGTGCCCTGCGAAGAATGTGTCGTCACCACACCGTATGGGAATATCATTCCCAGCGGCCGAGAGTTTGCCGCGGCGACGGTAGAGCTGATTTCCCGGCCAAATCGGGAGATGGTGCTGTACAACGCCCTGCGCAGGGTTTATACGGAGTATGACTACATTTTTCTGGACTGTCCTCCCTCTCTGGAATTGATTACGGTCAATGCGCTGGCGGCAGCTGACAGTATTCTGATTCCGATGCAGTGTGAATACTATGCTTTGGAGGGAATCGCAGATCTGATCGGCAGTGTTCGTCTCTGCTCTTCCCGCCTGAACTCGCGCCTGCGCATTGAAGGCATTCTCCTGACGATGTACGACGCCCGCGCCAATCTTACCCTTCAGGTTGAAAACGAGCTTCGCCGCTTTATGCCGGATAAAGTCTACCAGACCGTTATTCCCCGCTCTGTTCGGCTCTCGGAAGCGCCGAGTCACGGCCTTCCCGGTGTCGTTTACGACAAAAACAACAAAGGCAGCAAGGCATATATGGCTCTCGCCGATGAATTTCTAAAGAAAAACGAGGGGAACCGATTATGGCAGTAAAAGAAAAGAGAGGTCTCGGCATCGGCCTGGAGGCGCTCTTCGGATCGGATCTGAAGGCACTGCAGGCGGAAGACATCCATTCTCTTCCGATCTCGCGCGTAGAACCGCGGAAAGATCAGCCCCGAGAACGCTTTGATGAAGAACGTCTGCAGGACCTCGCCGACTCCATTGCCCGGCACGGACTGATTCAGCCGGTGATCGTCCGGCGGATGGAAAACGGCGACTATCAGATCATCGCCGGAGAACGACGCTGGCGCGCGGCCAGAATGGCAGGGCTCACCGATATTCCCGTTCGGGTTTTGCAGGCAGATGACAGAAGCGTCTCCGAGCTTGCGCTGGTAGAAAACCTTCAGCGGGAAGATCTGAATCCCATGGAAGAAGCACGCGGCTACCAGAAACTGATTTCCGACTATAACCTCACGCAGGAAGAGGCTGCCGCGGGTGTCGGAAAGTCCCGCTCCGCCGTGGCTAATTCCCTCCGTCTTTTAAATCTGAGTAACGCGGTCTCCGAGATGGTAGAACAGGGAGAACTGTCCGCCGGCCATGCCCGCGCTCTCCTCCCGATTGAGGATCCGGCGCTTCAGAAAAAAGCCGCGGACCAGGTGAAAAGTAAAAATCTTTCCGTTCGCAAAACAGAATTGCTTGCCACGCGGCTGAAAAAAGAGTATGCTTCCAATAGAGAAAAGGTCGCTGTCCCTCTCGTGGATTACTCCGCTTCGGTCTCAGAAGAGCTGAGTACGCTGATGGGAAGACGCGTTCTTCTCTCCGATAGAAACAACCGCGGAAAAATTGAACTCTATTATGACAATGCGGATGACCGTGAACGTCTGATTGCGATTCTTCGGTCCCTGAAATATTAAGAACAGGAGAAATCAAAATGCTGGATATCAAATTTATCCGGGACAATCCGGAACTGGTCAGAGAAAATATCAGAAAAAAATATCAGGATGCCAAACTGCCGCTGGTGGACGAAGTGATCGATCTCGATGCCAAAAACCGATCCGCGATCACCGAAGCCAGTGAACTGCGGGCGCAGCGCAATAAGCTTTCCAAGCAGATCGGTATGCTGATGGGACAGGCAAAAAAGGATCCTTCCAAAGCGGCCGAGGCAGAAGCCGTCAAAGAGCAGGTGCGGAAAAACGCGGAACGCCTGGAAGAACTGGAAAAGCTGGAAGAGGAATACGCTGCCGGCATTTATAAAAGAATGCTGCAGATTCCGAATATCATTGATCCGTCCGTTCCCATCGGGCCGGATGACAGCGCCAATGTAGAAGTACAGCGTTTCGGTGAGCCGGTCGTTCCCGATTATGAAATTCCCTACCATACGGAAATTATGGCCCGTTTTAACGGGGTTGATATGGATGCCGCCGGCCGCACATCCGGAAACGGGTTTTACTATCTGATGGGGGACATTGCCCGTCTGCACTCTGCTGTTTTGGCCTATGCCCGCGATTTTATGATCAATAAGGGGTTTACTTACTGCATTCCGCCGTTCATGATCCATGGCAATGTCGTGGAGGGCGTCATGAGTCAGACGGAAATGGACGCTATGATGTATAAGATCGAAGGCGAAGATCTCTATCTGATCGGTACTTCGGAACACTCCATGATCGGCAAATTTATCGATCAGATTCTGACTGAGGATCAGCTTCCGCAGACCTTGACCAGTTATTCCCCCTGCTTCCGCAAGGAAAAGGGCGCACACGGCATTGAAGAGCGCGGGGTTTACCGTATTCATCAGTTTGAAAAGCAGGAAATGATCGTTGTCTGCAAACCGGAAGACTCCATGGCCTGGTATGAAAAGATGTGGCGTTTCTCCGTCGAACTCTTCCGCAGTATGGAAATCCCTGTCCGTCAGCTTGAGTGCTGCTCCGGAGACCTTGCCGACCTGAAAGTAAAATCCTGTGATATTGAAGCCTGGTCTCCCAGACAGCAGAAGTATTTTGAAGTCTGTTCCTGCTCCAATCTCTCCGACGCGCAGGCACGCCGCCTGAAGATTCGCGTTAAAGGGGAAGACGGCAGAATGTATCTTCCTCATACCCTGAACAATACCGTTGTCGCACCGCCACGTATGCTGATAGCATTCCTCGAAAATCACCTTCAGGCGGACGGCAGCGTCACCATACCGGAAGGTCTTCGCCCCTACATGGGCGGAACAGCGGTTCTGGTTCCGAAAAAGTAATCTGCGGCTCTGCCGTAAAATAAAAGAAAGAGAGGAATATCCATGAAAAAGTTTTTTGACGAATTTAAAACCTTTATTGCCCGCGGAAATGTCATGGACATGGCGATCGGCGTCATTATCGGCGGCGCTTTCGGCGCCATTACTTCTGCGCTTGTCGCAAATGTTGTCACACCGCTCCTTGCCGTTCTCTTTAACAGCCCGAACACGGATGCGCTGAATATTACCCTTCGGGCAGCCACAGAAGAATCGGAAGCCATCGTTCTCGGTCTTGGAACTTTTATAGGCGCAATCATTAATTTTCTGATCATTGCCCTTGTTCTTTTCTCTGTGATCAAGGCCATGAACAAAGCCAAGGAACTCGCCGAGAAAGCCAAGAAAAAAGAGGAAGAAGAAGCCAAAGCAGAAGAACCGCCCAAACCCACAACGGAAGAACTCCTTACTTCCATCCTTGAAGAACTGAAGAAAAAATAACGCGGTCATTCCGCTGCGGGGAAGTCTGTTCTATACGGACTTCCCCGTTTTTTACTTTCTTTATTTTACTTACTTTATTATAATTATATCTTCCTGTTTTTATTGCATCTTTGCCGTGTTTCTGGTATAATTGATTAGTTGTGTATGATCGTATTTTTGTGAAAGGAGGCTGTTCCGTGAATTCCGTTCAGGATATCTGGAAAACCGTTTTAAAGATTCTTTCCGAACAGCTGACACCGACGGCCATTACAACCTGGTTCTCGGACTGTCAGCCGGAAGACTTCGATAACATGTGCCTGATTATCAGAACACCGTCTGATTTTAAAAAGAAAATCATCAGTGACCGTTTTCTTCCTCAGATCAAATCCATTCTCTCCGATCTGTTTGCCGGGGATGTGGATGTTCTGATTCTTGCCGGAGATGAGGAATATCTGAAAGACAGTCCTGACGGAGATATTCTCCCGGAAATGGCAGGCTATACCTTCGATAACTTTATCGTCGGCAATTCCAACAAGTTTGCCCATGCTGCCGCTATCTCGGTCGCGGAAAACCCCGGAAAAAACTATAATCCCCTCTTTATTTACGGAAACTCCGGCCTCGGAAAAACGCATCTGCTGCTGGCAATCGGACACTATATTCAGGAACATTATCCGGAAAAGAAAATCGCCTATATCAAAGGGGATGACTTTACCAATAAACTGGTAAAAGCCATCAAAGAAGGCACAACAGAAGAGTTCCGGTCAGAATACAGGCATGTTGACCTCCTTCTGGTCGACGATATTCAGTTTATCGCCGGAAAGCAGAGTACGCAGATCGAATTCTTTCATACCTTCAACTATATTTACGAGCTTGGAAATCAGATTGTAATTACATCCGACCGTCCTCCGATGGAAATGTCGCTGCTGGATGACCGTCTCAGAACGCGCTTTGAAGGCGGTCTGATGGCGGACATCGCACCTCCTGATCTGGAGACCAGAATGGCAATTGCCAGAAACAAAGCCTCCAGACTCGGCCTTCTGCTCCCGGATGAGATTATTGAGTATATTGCATCCACCGTCAAAGCAAATGTCCGACAGTTGGAAGGCGTTATCAAACGCCTGACCGCCTACAAAGAAATACTGAATGATGAAATCACGAAAGAATCCGTAAACCGCGCCATTGAAGATGTCATTCGAACCGGTCCTGAAATTCCGAATCCGGATCTGATTATCAGAGAAACCGCAAAATACTATTCTCTGAAACCGGAAGATCTGAAGGGAAACAACCGATCTAAAAATCCGGCCATGGCCAGACAGATCTCCATGTATCTGATGCGGCAGCTCACCAACCTCTCCCTGAATGAGATTGGCAAAGAACTGGGAAGAAATCACACCACCGCACTCAGTTCCATTCGAAAAATTGAGGACCTCATGAGGACAGATCCCGATCTCACAATTGTTATTCGGGATATCACATCCAATATCACAACCAGTTCCGAATCTATCTGACTTTTCGACTTTTTTCTGTTGAAAAGTTGAAAAAACTTTTTTTATAAATTTTCTTCTCATTTTCTGAACATTTTGAACAGAGTTTTCGACAGATTTTTCAACATTGTTTTATTCAGTATTCATGCGGCTTTCCGCCACTTTTCGACAGATCGTTTTTCTATTACTATTATTTCTATTAATTTATATTCTATCTTTCTTTTAAGAGGGTGTTTTTTTGAAAATCATATGTGAAAAACAGGATTTACTGACTGCTGTCTCCAGCGTTTCCCGTGCGGCTCCTTCCAAGAGTCCCATTCCCGCTCTGGAAGGAATCTTATTTGAAACAAGAGAGGACGCTTTGAAATTATCCGCGACCGATTCCAAAATCGGAATCTATACGGTCATTGACGCCAATGTCAGAGAGTCCGGCGAAGCGGTTCTTCCGGCAAGATTTATGAATGATTTGGTTCGCCGTCTTCCGGACGGAATGGTCAGCATCCAGATCGACGATGACTTTCGTACCAGCATTCGCTGCGGAAAGACGGAAGTCCACGTTATGGGCATGGATCCGGAAGATTTTCCGGAGATGGATAAGGTAAACGCTCTTCAGAAGATTCAGATTCCGGAGAAGATTCTGAAGAATATGATCAACCAGACAATCTTTGCCGTTTCGACTTCGGAATCCCGTCCTCTCTATACCGGTGTTCTGTTTGAAGTGGAACCGGAAGACCTCACCATGGTTGCCATTGACGGCTACCGTCTCGCAAAGAGAAGTGAACAGCTGGAAAACAGCCAGATGGTTCCCTGCAGTTTTATTATTCCGGGTGTTTCTCTGAATGAAGTGGAAAAACTCTGCAGTTCCGATCGTACAGATCCGGTCGAGATTGCGCTCGGTGAAAAGCATGCCTCCTTCTCTGTAGGAAATACTGTTCTGATTACCAGACGGCTGGAAGGGGAATTTCTGAATTACAGAAAATCCATTCCGACAAATTTCCGTTATGAGCTGATTGCAGAGAGAGAAGAACTGATGAATGTGATTGACCGCGTTTCTCTCGTCATCAAAGACAAACAGGGCTCTCCGGTAAAAATGATTGTCGGGGAAGACAGCCTGGAATTTTTCTGCACAACGTCCTTCGGTCACGCGGAAGACAGTTGCCTCTGTGAGGGAAATGGAGACGGCATGAAAATCGGTTTCAACGACCGTTACTTTATGGATGCGCTGAAAGCGGCGAGCGAAGAAAAGCTGAGAATTTCCATGAACACGCCTTCTTCCCCCATTATTATTGAGGCAGCAGAAGGAGGAAAATATCTTTATATGGTACTTCCGGTCCGGCTGCGGGAAAGCGACTGAAATGGAAAAGGTAAAGATTCGTACAGACTTTATTAAACTGGACGCACTGCTGAAATTTGCCGCGATGGTCGGTTCGGGCGGAGAAGCCAAAATGGCAATTGCCGACGGCCTCGTCTCCGTTAACGGTGAAGTCTGTACCATGAGAGGAAAAAAACTGAAACCGGGAGATACCGTTTCCTTCTGCGGAGAAGAGCTGACGATCGTAAACGATGAAGATTCTTAAGATATCGCTGAACGGATTTCGAAATTACGATTGGGAAACGGCGGAATTTTCGGAAAATACCAATGTCATTACAGGGGAAAATGCGCAGGGGAAGACAAATCTGCTGGAAGCGGTCTATCTGCTCTCCTGCGGAAAGAGTTTTCGAACCAGAACAGACAGAGACCTGGTCGGATTTGATTTTTCCGAGGCAGAAATCCTGGCGGAGATCGACAGCCACGGAAGAGAACAGACGGTTCATATTCGGCTGATTCCCGGACAGACGAAAAAAATAACGGTTAACGGTGTAAAAAAGACGGCTTCAGAATTGAGTGAGACCTTGAATACGGTTCTTTTCTGTCCGGATGATCTAAATCTGATCAAAGACGGGGCAGCGGTTAGAAGAAAGCTTATGGATCTGGCTATCTGTCAGATCCGTCCGAAATATGCCGCTCTTCTCTCGGAATTCAACCGTCTTTATGAGCATAAATTGAGAATTCTGAAAGACTGGCGGGAAAAACCGTCCCTTTTGGACACGCTGGATTCCTTTTCCGATGCGTTATGCAGGGTTTCCGCACAGATGATCCGATACCGCGCGTCCTATGTGGATCGGCTGAACGAAGAGGTAAAACCGATTCACAGAGAGTTTTCCGGGAACGGAGAAACGATAGAACTTCAGTATCGAACTGTCAGTACCGTCAGAAACCCCTTTGCCTCAGCAAAGGAAATTTACTATGAAATCTGTGAGCACCAGGAAGCGCACCGACAGGCGGAGCTGGACAGCCAGCTATGTCTGACCGGCGCCCATAAAGACGACATCGACATTCAGATCAACGGAAGATCTGCCCGCAGTTTTGCTTCTCAGGGACAGACCAGAACGGCGGCGCTTTCTCTAAAACTCGCAGAAAGAGAAATTATTCTTCAGGAGAGCGGAGATTATCCGATTCTTCTGCTGGATGATGTGCTGTCGGAGCTGGATGAAAAAAGACAGGAATTTGTTCTGAACAGAATTGGAGGCGGACAGACACTGATCACCTGCTGTGAGGATACCGGTATTTCCGGAAGAACCGGAGGACGGGTATTGCAGGTGTCCGGAGGAAGAATACGGACATGTACATAAATATCGGAAAGAACAGCGTTGTTCTGGAAGAGGAAATCCTTGGCATTTTCGATTTGGATACCTGTGCGCAGTCCGGAATCACCAAAAGATTTTTTCAGAACGCGGAAAAGGAAAACGCTGTCATCAACGCTGCGGAAGATATTCCGAACGCGTTTCTGCTCTGCCGGCAGGAGGACAGAAATCTCGTCTTTCTGACACAGAGCCCGGCGAAAACAATCTATAAACGCATGATTTCCCCAACAGGAAGAACGGAGTAATACATGGCAGAAATAAATGAACTGACACAGAAAGTAACAGAAGAATACGACGCTTCCCAAATCCAGGTCCTGGAAGGACTGGAGGCAGTCAGAAAACGCCCCGGTATGTATATCGGGTCGACTTCCTCCTCCGGACTGCATCACCTGGTTTATGAAATCGTCGATAATTCCATTGACGAGGCCCTTGCCGGATACTGCACCCATATTGAAGTCTGTATTGAAGAAGGAGATATCATCCGTGTTTCGGACAACGGCCGGGGTATTCCGGTAGATATTCAGGAACAGACGGGCAAGAGCGCGCTGGAAGTTGTCTTTACGGTTCTTCATGCCGGCGGAAAATTCGGCGGCGGCGGATACAAGGTTTCCGGCGGTCTGCACGGTGTCGGCGCCTCTGTTGTCAACGCACTGTCTGAATGGCTGGAAGTTCAGGTTCATAAAGACGGAAAGATTTATCAGATGCGCTTTTCCCGCGGGGATATCACGGAAGAGATCCATGTTGTCGGAGACACCGGGCGTACCGGAACCACGGTTCGTTTTAAGCCGGATCCGGAGATATTTGACGATACGGTTTATGATTATGAGATTCTGCACACGCGTATGCGCGAACAGGCCTTTCTCAACGGCGGTCTGAAGATCAGTCTGGAAGATCAGCGCGCAGGCAAAGAACAGCAGGACAGTATGCGCTATGAAGGCGGAATCCGTGAATTTGTCAGCTGGCTGAATAAACACAAGACACCCATTCACAATGAAGTGATCTATCTTTCCGGCAGCAAGAATGACGCCATCGCGGAAGTTGCCCTGCAGTATAACGACGGTTTTAATGAGACGCTGATCTCCTTTGCCAATGATATTCATACGCCGGAAGGCGGCATGCACGAGACGGGCTTTAAAACCGCGCTGACCAGAGTCATCAATGCTTATGGGCAGAAGAACAATATCATTAAGGGAGACGACAAGGTTTCCGGCGAAGATGTCAGAGAGGGTATTTCCGCGGTGATTTCCGTGAAACTGCCGGAAGCGCAGTTTGAAGGTCAGACCAAGCAGAAACTCGGCAATGCCTATATCCGCACGCTGGTGGACGCGATCGTCAACGAGCAGCTGACGGAATACTTTGAAGAGCATCCGGCGGTGGCGAAAGCCATTCTGGAAAAAGCCATGATGGCAAACCGCGCGCGGGAAGCGGCGCGAAAAGCGCGTGAATCGGTGCGCAGAAAAACGGGTCTGGAAAGCGGGCAGATGCCGGATAAACTCCAGGACTGCAACGAACGGGATCCATCTCTCTGCGAAATCTATATTGTAGAGGGCGATTCCGCTGCCGGTTCCGCAATACAGGGAAGAGACAGCCGGTTTCAGGCAATCCTTGCGATGTGGGGAAAAATGCTGAATGTCGAAAAAGCCCGCGCGGACAAGATTTACGGAAACGACAAGCTCTATCCGCTGATTGTCGCGCTCGGTGCGGGCATCGGAGATGAGTTCAACATCGAGAAGCTCCGCTATCACAAGATTATCATCATGGCGGATGCCGATGTGGACGGCTCTCATATCCGCACGCTCCTGCTCACCTTCTTCTTTCGCTATATGCGCCCTCTGATTGAGAAAGGCTATGTCTATTCCGCCGTCCCGCCGCTCTATAAGCTGACACGGGGAAAGACGCAGCGTGTTGCCTACTCCGATGAGCAGCGCGACGCGATCAGCTCCGAAATGCGCGGAGACAATCCGAATATCAAGATCGATATTTCCCGATTCAAGGGTCTCGGTGAAATGGATCCGCATGAGCTGTGGGAGACTACCATGGACCCCGAAAAACGTTCCCTCCGCAGAATAACACTTGGCGACGCCATCCTGGCAGATCAGATCTTTACCGTCCTGATGGGCGAAGAGGTGGAGCCGCGGAAGGAATGGATCGAGCGAAACGCCCAGTATGTGGGCAATCTTGATATCTGAGGAACCTGAAGAATGGCACATAAAAGAGATTATAAACCGGAAGATATTCTGTTTCCCAATCAGGTGATTACCGAATCCGAGCTGGTCGGGGAGATGCAGCGCAGTTATATTGACTATGCCATGAGTGTCATCGTAGGACGCGCGCTTCCCGACGTTCGCGACGGTCTGAAACCGGTTCACCGCAGAATTCTGTATACCATGTATGAATCCGGCCTGAGTTCGGATAAGCCCTTTAAGAAATCCGCCACCTGTGTCGGCGATGTTCTGGGTCACTATCATCCGCACGGAGACGCGTCGGTCTATGATGCCATGGTGCGTCTGGCGCAGGACTTTTCCATGCGGTATATGCTCGTAGACGGACATGGCAACTTCGGATCCGTAGACGGCGACCCTCCGGCAGCATACCGTTATACGGAGGCAAGGCTCTCCAAAATATCCAACGAAATGCTGCGGGACATCGAAAAGGACACGGTGGACTGGGATCCGAACTTTGATGAGAGTCGGAAAGAGCCGCGTGTCCTCCCCTCCCGGTTTCCGAATCTGCTGGTAAACGGATCCAGCGGCATTGCGGTCGGTATGGCGACCAATATACCGCCGCACAACCTGACGGAGGTTATCAATGCCTGTATCTGCGTGCTGGAGAATCCGGAAGCAGAGCTGGGGGATCTGATGCAGTATCTGACAGGACCGGATTTTCCGACCAAAGGCATTATTATGGGGCGCAGCGGGATCCGTCAGGCCTACCTGACCGGCCGTGGAAAAATCGTGCTGCGCGCAAGAACGGAATTTGAAGAACACGGGCAGAACCGCGTACGGATTATCGTAACGGAACTGCCGTATCAGGTGAACAAGAGGCAGCTGATCCGCAACATTGCCGATCAGGTTCACGACAAACGCCTGGAAGGCATCTCTGATCTGCGCGATGAAACCGACCGAAACGGCATGCGCATCGTCATTGAGCTCAAACGCGACGCAAATCCGCAGGTAGTCCTGAACCGGCTGTTTGCTCAGACGGCACTGCAATCCAGCTTCTCAATCAACATGCTGGCGCTGGTCAACAACCAGACGCAGCCGAAGATTCTGAACCTGCGGAATATCCTGGATGAGTATCTGACTTTCCAGGAAGATCTCATTGTCCGCAGGACACGCTATGACCTGCGGAAAGCAGAAGAGCGCGCGCACCTGCTGGAAGGACTCCTGCTTGCACAGGACAACATCGATGAAGTCATCCGGATTATCCGCTCGAGCTATGACAACGCCAAGCAGAACCTGATGGAGCGCTTTGGCTTTTCCGATGTGCAGGCACAGGCAATCTGCGACATGCGGCTGATTCAGCTGCAAGGTCTGAACCGGGAAAAGCTGGAGGAGGAATACCGGCAGCTGGAAGAAAAGATCGTCTACTACAAAGAGCTGCTTGCCGATCCCGAAAAGATCAAGGGCGTCCTGAAGGACGAGCTGGCGGCAATCCGTGACAAGTACGGTGACGACAGAAAAACGGAAATCCAGGATGTCGATGATGAAATCGACATTGAAGATCTGATCGAAGAAGAGCAGTGCGTCTTTACTCTGACGGACGGCGGCTATATCAAGCGCCTGCCGGTCAGTGAATACCGGACACAGGGCCGCGGCGGAAAGGGCATCCGCGCCATGGCAACGAAGGAAGAGGACTATGTCAAGACGGTCTTCACGGCGTCCACACACGATAACATTCTCTTCTTCACTTCCAAGGGCCGGGTCTTTGTCCGAAAGGGCTATCAGATTCCGGAGGCCGGAAGGACGGCGCGCGGAACCAACATCGTAAATATTCTTCCCATCGAATTGGGCGAGGAGAACGAGACCGTAAGTGCGATGATCCGCGCCCGCGGCTATGAAGAAGACCGCTTCCTCTTCTTCGTCACAAAGAACGGAACTGTCAAGCGCCTCAGTCAGGAGGCGCTGAAGAATATCCGCAAAACAGGAATCCGCGCGATTACCCTGGAGGAAGGCGACGCGTTGATTTCCGTCATGGCAACCTACGGCGATGAGACGATCCTGATCGCAACCCGAAAGGGCATGGGAATTCGCTTCCCGGAGACAGACGTGCGACCGACCGGCAGAACCGCGGTCGGTGTTCGCGGCATCCGGCTGAGGGAAGGCGACTATGTCATCGGTGCGGGAAGCAGCTCCGAAGGCTCCGAAGTGCTGAGCATCACGGAGAACGGCCTGGGTAAGCGGACCGATCTGGAAGAGTTCCGCTTCCAGAGCCGCGGAGGGTACGGCGTTACCGCGCACAGACTGACGGAGAAAACGGGCGCGGTTGCCGCCGTCCGTCTGATTACCCCGGGAGATGAGATCCTGGTGATTACGGATGACGGTACCATGATCCGCCTGGCGACAGACAACATTTCCCGTGTAAGCAGAAGTTCACAGGGTGTCTGGGTCATGCGTCCTACGGCCGGCAGCCACATCATCGATTTTGAGAAGGTCGAACGGGAAGACCTGACGAAAGAATCGGAAGACGGAACTGCGGGACCGGATGAACAGGAAACATGAAACAGGTTACCATCTATACCGACGGGGCCTGCAGCGGAAACCCGGGCCCCGGCGGCTGGGCGGCTATTCTGATCTATAACGGAAGGGAAAAAGTGCTCAGCGGCGGCGAAAAACAGACAACCAACAACCGAATGGAGCTGCTGGGCGTCATTTCCGCTCTGAAGGCGCTGAAAGAACCCTGCGAGGTGGAGCTCTGGTCCGACTCAAAGTATGTGCTGGACGCGCTGGAAAAAGGCTGGGCGGAAAGCTGGCGAAAAAAAGGCTGGATCCGGTCGAATAAACAGCCGGCGCTGAATCCCGATCTGTGGGAAGAACTGCTGGGACTCACGGAAACACACAACATGCACTATCACTGGGTAAAAGGGCATGCGGAAAACCGCTACAACAATCGCTGCGACGCGCTTGCCGTTCAGGAGCGCGACCGGTTTTCCGCACAGGAGGAAACATGCTGAAACTGAGAGAAGGCACCGGTTCGGATCTCGCCCGCTTTTACAGCGCGCTGCAGATGGATTTTGATGAAAGAGAGCTTTTTTCGCCGGCTTCCATTCGGAAAGCCATGCGCAGCGGCGCGCAGGAATTCCTGATCTTCTATGATGATCAGACCTCGATCACCGAAGGCTACGCGCTGTGCTGTACAAAAAGCGTCTATGGCTATGTCCTTCTGAAGTACTTTGGAATTCTCCCCTGGTACCGTGATCACGGTGTGGGGGTCGAGGCGATGCGGCTGCTGCACAAACGCTATGCCGACCGGCAGGGGATCCTTGCGGAGCTGACGGTGTTTGAAGACAGCGAAGACGGAGAATACCTTCGGAAGCTGAAGCGCTTCTTTGCCCGCTTTGGTTATACGGAAGTTCCGTTTTCTTACCGAATTGGCGGCGCAAAGGGAATTCTGACTGCAAAACCGCTCCGCGGTACAGCGGAGATCGCGCCGATTGCCCGACGTCTGCTGCTTGACTTTTACTCCCGCTGTCTCCGGCCGGCACAGCTCGAAAAGATGCTGGCCTTTGATCCATGAAGGAACTGATCCAACAGATTTTGAATCACAAGGAGCTGGCCGCCCTCCCGGATTTGACGGAGAGCGGCGGGCTTCCTGTGCTCGTTTCCGGCCTTTCGGCCGTTCACCGCGCCAATCTGGCGGCGGCCCTGTATTCCCGGCTCCACCGACCCCTGTTTGTGATCTGTCCGGATGACACGGCGGCTGAGAACTTCGCGCGGGATCTGCATAACATGCTGAACCGGGAGGTTCTCTGCCTCACGCTGCGGGAATATGTCTTCCTGCCGGCAGAAGCGGTGTCCCGCCGTACGGAACAGATGCGGATGACTTCGCTTTTCTCCCTGCTGGAACAGGAAGCCGCCGGTACGGACAGCATTTTCGTTGCGTCGGTTTCTGCCATGATGCAGCGGACAATTCCCAAAGAAACACTGCAGCGGGCAGCCTTTCCCATCACGGCGGGCGGAAACTACGCGCTGGAGGATGTGGAAGACGCGCTGATTCGTTGCGGCTATGAACGCACAGAACAGGTGGAAGGCCCGGGCCAGTTCGCAGTCCGCGGCGGAATTCTGGACCTGTATTCCCCGGCGGAAGACGCGCCCGTCCGCATGGAATTCTGGGGAGATGAAATCGATTCCATGGGCCGATTCGAAATCTCCAGCCAGCGTAGGATCGAAAATATAGAAACCTGCCGGATTCTGCCCGCCGCGGAGACGCTCGCCGGACTGAGTCCGGGAGGCGCGGAGACGGCGGCCGGAAAGCTGGAAGAGCTGGCAGCCCGTTATGAGAAGCGGCGCAGCAGCCAGACGGCCGGAAAACTTGCCGCCACGATGCGCGCGGACGCGGAACGGCTCAGAGCAGGCCTCGCCCTTCAGGACCTGGACCGCTGGCTTCCGCTGCTCTATCCGGCGGCAACCGCTTTTGACTATATCGCGGATGACGCGACGGTTTTTCTGGATCAGCCTGCCCGAAGCCTGGAAATGGCGCGGGAATTCCGGAAACAGACTTCGGAGGATCTGCAGGCGCTGCAGCGTGAGGGCCTCTGCCCGTTTGACGCGGACAGCTTTCTCTTTCCGCCGGATGAGATTCTGACCCGGCTGCAGGAGTATCCGCTCTACGCGGCAGACGCTTTTACGCTGGGCCGCGGAGGATTTTCTCCGAAAACCCTGCTCAGCATTCCGGCAAAGCAGCTGCCCTCTTATGCAGGCAACGCGCAGGCCGCCGCGGAGGATATGAATATCTACCGGAAACAGGACTACCGGGTGGTCGTTCTGGCCGGAGATGAACGCCGCGCAAAGGTTCTGCAGAGCTTTCTGCAGGAACACGGACTGTCGGTTCTGATCCGGCCGGAAATGGAAAAACTGCCGGAGCCAGGCGAATGCTGTATCGGCATCGGCGCGCTGTCTTCGGGGATGGAATATCCTCTGCTCCGGCTCGCGGTATTGACCGACGCGCAGCTGATCCGCGGCAAAGGCAGGAAAAAGACGGCAAAAAAGCTGTCCGCGGACAGGGTTCGCATTGAGAGTTACGCGGACCTCTCCGTCGGGGATTACGTGGTCCACGAAACGCACGGCATCGGAAAGTTTGCCGGCATTGTCAAAATGCAGGTTGACGGCGCCGAAAAGGACTATGTCAAGCTGATCTATGCGGGAACGGACATCCTCTATGTCCCGGCGACACAGCTGGATATGGTTTCCAAATACACAGGGGGCGGTGAGGACCGGCAGGTCCGCCTCTCCAAAATGGGCGGCACAGAATGGGCAAAAACCCGGTCCCGGGCAAAAGGCGCGGCAAAGGAGATGGCCCGCAAGCTGATCGCCCTTTACGCGGAACGCCAGCGCCTGCCGGGCTATGCTTTTTCCCCGGACAGCAGCTGGCAGCGCGAGTTTGAAGAGAACTTCCCGTACACAGAGACGGACGATCAGCTGCGCTGTACGGCCGAGATCAAGCGGGATATGGAAGCGGCAGTTCCCATGGATCGGCTTCTCTGCGGGGATGTCGGGTTTGGGAAGACAGAGGTCGCCTTCCGCGCGGTCATGAAATGCATTCTGGACGGAAAACAGGCCGCCATCCTGGTACCGACGACCGTTCTGGCACAGCAGCATTACCAGACCGCTCTGCAGCGTTTCTTCGGATTTCCCGTAGAAATCGAGAGTCTCAGCCGTCTTGGCAGCGGCGGCGGGAATACGCAGACGCTGAAGGACCTCGCTTCCGGCAAATGCGATCTGGTCGTCGGAACCCACCGGCTCCTCTCCAAAGACGTACACTTTAAAAACCTTGGGCTTCTGGTTGTGGATGAAGAACAGCGTTTCGGCGTAAGCCATAAAGAACATATCAAGGAGCTGTCCCGGGGAGTGGATGTTCTGACACTGTCGGCAACGCCGATTCCCCGAACGCTGAATATGGCGATGAGCGGGATCCGGGACATGTCCACGATTGAAGAAGCTCCGGAAGACCGGCTGCCGGTTCAGACCTTTGTCATGGAGCATGACTGGGGGATTATCGCGGAGGCGATTCGAAGAGAGCTGCAGCGCGGCGGACAGGTCTATTACCTGCATAACCGCATTGATGACATTGACCGTACCGCCTACCGGCTTGCGCAGCAGCTGGAACATGTCAGTATCGCCGTCGCGCACGGGAAAATGGATAAAAACGAACTGGCCCGTGTCATGGAGAGCGTCGTGAACGGCCAGACGCAGGTCCTGGTATGCACCACGATTATCGAGAGCGGTATTGACATCCCCAATGTCAATACGCTGATCGTGGAAGACGCGGACAAGCTCGGCCTGGCACAGCTGCATCAGATTCGCGGGCGGGTCGGTCGGTCGACACGCAAAGCGTCAGCCTACCTCACTTTCCGGAGAGACAAGGTGCTGACCGAGATTGCCGAAAAGCGCCTGACAGCGATTCGGGATTTTGCCCAGTTCGGATCCGGAATGAAGATCGCGATGCGGGATCTGGAGATCCGCGGAGCGGGAAACCTGCTTGGCGCGGAACAGTCCGGACACATGGTGGATGTGGGCTACGATATGTATATGAAGCTCCTGAACGAAGCCGTTTTAGAGGAACGCGGAATCCCTGTCCCGCAGCGCGCGGAGTGTTCGGCGGATCTCGCGGTCGCTGCAAACATTCCCGACCGATATATTCCGTCTTCCGAACAGCGGATGGATATCTACCGCCGAATTGCCCTGATCCGAAAGGAAGAGGAAGCCGACGACCTGCTGGATGAACTGATCGACCGCTACGGCGACCCGCCTCCCGGCGTCAATGCCCTGATTCAGGTTGCCATTCTCCGCGGTGTCGCGGGACAGGCGGGCATTACGGATATTACCCAGAAGCAGGGAGAGCTGCGCTTTACCGTGAAGAACTTTGACATGGAAAAAGTGTCCGCACTCTACGCGCAGCCGGAATATAAAGGAAAGCTTCGCGTGGAGGCAGGCTCCAAGCCCTGCCTCAGCCTGAAGATAAAATCCAAGAAAAACGTGATTGATGAAGCACGCGCCTTCGCCCTCGCCTGGAACGGGGACGGAGATGAAAGGAGAACCGCATGAAAAAATTACTCATTGGTCTGCTGGCAGTCTGCCTTCTGATCGCCGTGGCGATCGGTATGGTCGGAAATCAAGGAAGGAACGCCGCGCTTCCGGAAAACCCTGCAGTGGAAATGGAAGCTGCCGAAGAAGTGATCCTCCCGGATCCCGCAGAAGAAACGCCGCTTTCGGCCGAAGAAACAAGAGCGGAAGCGGATGCCGGTCCCGCATCGGGCAGGCTGGATTATGGCGCACTGTATGCGCGCTATTCCCCGGACGAAAAGGTCCTGACAATTGACGGAGAGGAACAGAACTGGGGAGACTATTTCTATGTGTTTTATACTCAGAGCGGGCAGATTGAAGACTATTTTAACAATATGGCTGCGTACTACGGCATGGTCTTCGGATGGAACGACCCGATTGAGGAAGGCAGTGAGACGACCTTTGCGGAAGAGGCGCTGGATGTTACAGAACGTCTGATGGTGGAACTCAGCGCGTTGGAGAAATATGCTGAGGAAAACGAGGTTACACTCAGTGATGCGGTTCTGACGGAAATGGAAGCGCAGAAACAGCAGGATATCGTCACCACATGCGGGGAGGGCGCAACGGAAGAGGATTTTGCGGAGTTCCTGCGGGAAATTTATCTCTCCCGGGAAATGTACGACCGAATCGTCCTGCAGAATTATCTGTATCAGGAATGCTTTAAGGCGCGTTACGGAGAGAACGCAGAAAATCTCGGCGATGAGGAAGCGATGACCTGGCTGACGGAGAAAGGATACATTTCCGCGGCGCACATCCTTCTGGAGACCACGGACGAGGCGACCGGCGAAGCGCTCAGCGAGGAGGCCAAAGAGGCGAAAAAGGCCGAATTGGAAGCCGCGCTGGAAGAGCTGCGGGCGATCGAGGACCCGGCGGAGCGGGAAAAGGCCTTCCTCGAGAAGATGAATACCCTGAGTGAAGACCCCGGCAAGGAGAGTTACCCGGAGGGTTATACCTTTACCGCCGGCAGAATGGTCGCGGAATTTGAAGAAGCAGCCTTTGCGCTGGAGGAATATGAAATCTCCGACATCGTAGAGACAAGCTACGGCTATCATATTATTATCCGGCTTCCGCTCTCCCCGGACCGGGTTGTGGAGTACAACTCTTCAACCGGCGCGCCGAGATCCGGCAGAATGCTGGCTGCCAATGAGGCTTACAGCAAGACGCTGCAGGCGACCGCGGAAGAGATGGAACTGACTTGGCTGCCCGGCTATGAGGAGCCGGATCTGTCGGAATACATTGCGGAATAATTCAGAACAGAAGGAGAAGACGATGAAAGTACCGGAACTGCCGTATCGCCGCGTAACACTGGAAGAAGTCACCGCGGTGATGGAAGATGTGCTGCCCCGCATTCGCAGCGCGAAGACCGTGGAAGAGATTCTGCAGGCAAGAGAGGACTACCTGAAGCTGAACCTGGAATATCAGACGAACACGAGTCTTGCCTATATGCGCTATTCCATCAATACCGTGGATGCGTTTTATGTGGCGGAGAACGAGTATTACGATGAAATCGGACCGGCCGTACAGAACTACCAGGTACAGTATGCCTGCGCCCTGCTGGATTCCCCCTTCCGGCCGGAACTGGAGGAGAAGCTCTCCCCGGTCCTTTTTCAGTCGATGGAAGTGGCGCGGAAGGCAATGTCCCCGGATATTATCGGGGATATGGTCGAAGAGAATAAACTGGTGCGCGAGTATTCCGACCTGATGAGCGGACTGGAGTTTACCTTCCGCGGAGAGACGATGCCCCGGGCGATGCTGATGAAGTACGCCAAGTCGGAAGACCGGGAAACCCGCCGGGAATGCTATGAGGTGCTCGGCCGCGGCCTGGAAGCGCATCAGGAAGAGCTGGACAGCATTTATGACCGGCTGGTGCATGTGCGGGATCGGATGGCCCGGAAGATGGGGTATCGGAACTTCGTCGAGCTCGGATACCACCGCATGGGCAGGCTCTGCTATGACGAAGAAAAGGTCCGCGTCTTCCGCGAGAACATCCTGCAGGACGTGGTCCCCGTTGTTTCCAGACTCCGCAGGGAGAACGCGAAGCGTCTCGGCGTAGAGGATTACAAACTCTACGATGATGGCGTCATTATCCCCGGCGGTGATCCGAAACCCTTCGGAAAGGCGGAGATTTTCGCTGCCGCGAAGGAGATGTACCATGCCATGGGCGAGGAGACCGGCGCCTTTATCGACATGATGCTGGAGAACGAAGCCTTTGATGTGGACAGCCGTAAAAACAAATGGGGCGGCGGCTACTGCACAGAGTTTGCAAAATACAAGCAGCCCTTTATTCTCGCGAACTTTAACGGGACAGCCGGCGATGTCGATGTTGTCACGCATGAGGCGGGGCACGCCCTGAACGCTTACCTCATCGCAGATAACCGCTTCGCGCTGGAGCTCGGCTGCGGCGGCATGGAGACCGCGGAGACCCATTCCATGAGCATGGAGTTCTTTGCCTGGCCTTACATGGAGCACTTCTTCGGAAAAGACGCTGAAAAATATAAGTATATGCATGCGCTGGAATCCCTCTCCTTCCTGCCTTACGGGACCATCGTAGATGCCTTCCAGCACATCGTATACGAAAACCCGGACATGACGCCCGCAGAACGCGATCAGGCCTGGCTGGAACTGGAACATCGGTTCCGTCCGCACATCTCGGTCGAGGGCATGCCCTATCTGGAAAAAGGCACCCGCTGGCAGTATCAGATGCATATTTACGAGAGCCCCTTCTACTACATCGACTACTGCCTGGCGCAGACCGCGGCCTTCTGTTTTCTGCTGGCATCCAGAGACAACTATGAAGACGCCTTCGCGCGCTATCTGCGCCTGAGCCGTCAGGGCGGAGAAAAGGTCTGGACAGACCTGCTCGAAGAAGCGGGATTCCCCTCTCCCTTCAGCCCCGGCGCGCTGAAAACGCTGGCGCATCGCGTGGAGAGCCTGCTGGAAGAGATCCGGCAATAATCAAAAGAAAAGCGCAGATCCTTCTGCGTGCGCTGCAGCCCGCCCAAAAAAGGACGGGCTGTTTGTAAAATATCGGGAAAGGAGGCTGTCAGATGGAAGAGGGCTTTATCCGCTTTGAGAATGTGAAAAAAGTATATCAGGCGGGAGAGGTCGCCGTTACAGCGCTCTACGATGTGAGCTTTGAGATCGGAAAAGGTGAAATCTGTGTCATCGTCGGCGAATCCGGCGCGGGAAAGACAACCCTGCTCAACATTCTCGGTGGTATGGACAGCCTGACAGAAGGCCGCATTCTGGTCGATGGGCGGGAGATCTCCGGCTTCAACAAAAAAGAACTGACCGCCTACCGGAGAACGGAAGTCGGCTTTGTCTTCCAGTTCTACAATCTGATCCCAAACCTGACAGCGCTGGAAAACGTGGAGATTGCGGCGAAGCTTTCTCCCCGGGCGCTTGATGCCGGAAAAACACTGGAGGCGGTGGGACTGGAGGAACGAAAGGGAAATTTCCCGGCGCAGCTTTCCGGCGGTGAACAGCAGCGGGTGGCAATCGCGCGGGCACTGGCGAAAAACCCGAAGCTTCTCCTCTGCGATGAACCGACCGGCGCACTGGATTACAACACCGGCAAAGCGATTTTGAAGCTTCTGCAGGACACCAGCAGAGAGCAGGGCATGACGGTCATTATTATTACGCACAACAAGGCACTCTGCGGGATGGCGGATCGGGTCATCCGGGTAAAGAGCGGAACAATCCTGTCCGTCACCCGGAACGAGACCGTCACGCCGATCGAAGAAATCGAGTGGTAAGGCGATGAACGTACAGAGCTGGAAAATGCTGCTGCGCGGCATCCGCGACTCGCTCGGCCGCTTTCTCGCGATTCTGGCGATTGTCGCGCTCGGCGTGGGCTTTTTCGCAGGGATCAAAAGTTCCCAGCCGGACATGCTGCATTCTGCCGATGTGTATTTTCGCGAGCAGAACATGTACGATTTTCAGCTGATGAGCAGTCTCGGCCTGACCGAAGAGGACGTGGACGCGTTTCGGTCATTGGAAAACACGGAAGCGGAAGGCGCATTCTTCGCGGATGCCTACGCGGCTTTGGACGCGGGAGAGGAAAGCGTCTATCATTTCCTGAGCATCACCCGGGAGGTGGCAAAACCTGTGCTGACCGCCGGCCGGATGCCGGACAGCCCGGGAGAATGCCTGGCGGACGCGGAAGTGTTTACGGGGGCGGATCTCGGCAGGGAAATTGTTCTGACGGAGAGCAATGACGAGGATACGCAGGATCATTTCTCCGTTACCCGTTTTGTCATCGTCGGGCTTGCGCGCAGCCCGCGCTATATCTCCAAAGACCGTGGAAGCAGCGAGCTCGGCGCGGGAAAACCGCGCGCGTTTCTCTTTGTCCCGGAGAGCGCGTTTGCTGATGAAGTGTATCATGAGATTCTGCTCTGCTGCCATTTTGCCGGAGAGCTCTATTCCGATGCCTATCACGCTTCGCTGCGGCATCAGAAACCGCTGGTGGAAAGGCTGCTGCAGGAACGGGGCAACCTCCGCTATCGCCAGCTGCGCCGGGAGGCGGATGAGGAGCTGGAAAAAGCGCGAAAAGAACTGGATGACGGCTGGACGGAATATGAAGACGGAAAGCGGGAGGCAGAGCAGGAATTTGCAGACGCCGAGCAGGAACTGAAAGACGGCGAAAAAGAATTGGAAAGCGCCCGCGCGCTGCTTCAGGAGAACGAAGCGGCCCTGGCGGAGCAGGAAGAAAGCCTTCCGAAAAAACTGGCGGAAGTAGAAGCCTCACTGCTTTCTCTGGAACAGCAGGACGCGGCTTTGGAGAGTGAACGGTCCGCGCAGGCGGCGCTGGAGCTGCGCGGGGCAGAGCTGGAACAGCGCGCAACGACGCTGCAGGAGGAGATTACCGCGCTGCTTCTCCCCTATGAAACCGCTGCCGCCGCGGAAGCGGCGAAACTGGAAGCACTTCAGCTCGAGCTGAGCCTCCTCAAAGACAGCGAAGACGCAACGGAGGAAGCAATACTTGCCCTGGAGGAAGAGATCTCCGCGCAGCAGACCGTAACCGAAGAAGCACAGGCAGCGCTCAACCAGGCATATGCGGATGTCGCGGTTCAGTACGGCGGACAGCAGGCTGCGCTTCTGCAGGAACAGGCGGCGCTCGAGGCGGATGTGGAGGCCTTTATGCCGCGCGCGATTGCGTTGGCAACTGCGGAGGCTACGATCGCGGCGACCCGGCAGGCGCTGATCGAGGCACAGGGCCAGCTGGAAGCTGCCATTGCCTCCCTGCCGGAAGCAAGGCTGCAGATCGAAGAGGGCAAATTACAGCTTGCGGGCAGCGAGGTTGAACTCGCTGTCGGCTGGGCTGTTTTAAGCGACGAGAAGAAAGAAGTTCAGAAAGAGCTGGATGAGGCCCTTCAGGAACTGGAAGACGGCGAACAGGAACTTTTGGACGCGGCGGCGGACGCGGAGGAAGCCCTGCAGCTGGATCTGTATACGCTTGACCGGAGCTCAAATCCAGGCTGCGTGACCTTTGAAAACGACACCGAGATTATTGACGCGCTCGCGGTGGCGTTTCCGGTTTTCTTCGTGCTGGTTGCGGCGCTGGTCTGCTCCACGACCATGACGCGCATGGTCCATGAGGAACGAACCCAGATCGGCACCTTAAAGGCGATGGGATATTCCTCCGGTACCATTATGAGCAAATATCTGCTCTATGCGGGGCTTTCCTCCCTGCTTGGCTGTGTCGGCGGCTTTTTCCTCGGCTGTACCGGCCTGCCATATGTCGTGTGGAGCGCCTACAGCATGATGTACCGCTACTCCGCACTGCTGTACCGTTTTGATCCCCTGCTGTTTGCGGGATGTTTTCTGGTCTCCGTACCCGGGAGTCTGTTTGTTACCTGGCTGGCGTGCAGGAGTGTCCTTGCCGAGAAGCCGGCGGAGCTGATCCGGCCCAAAGCGCCGGCCGTCGGAAAGCGGGTATTCCTCGAGCGCGTCACACCGATCTGGTCGAGGCTCTCTTTCCTCAGCAAAGTCAGTATCCGCAATGCGTTCCGGTATCCGAGCCGTGTGATGATGATGGTCCTCGGAATCGGCGGATGCACGGCGCTGATGGTCGCCGGATTCGGAATCAAGGACTCTCTCGCCGATGTTGCGGGAAAGCATTTCGGAGAAATCGCGCTCTATGATTTGTCCGTTACGCTGGATCCGGACGAGACGGAGAGCACGTTGTATTCTTTCTGGGAAGAAGAGGCGGAGGCGAGCGCGCTGACCCACAGAGAAGAGATCCGGCTTCTGGTGGGAGACGGCGAGAAAGAAACCGACCTGATTCTGGCCGACGGAGCAGAGATCTCGCCGCTGCTCTCCCTGCATGAATCAGACGGAACCGAGATCCCCTGGCCGGGTGAGGGAGAAGTGGTCGTTACGACGCGCATCGCCGCCCTGCTTTCTCTGAAACGGGGAGACAGGGTCACGATTCTCCTGGAAAACGAAGAGGAGAAGAGTGCGGTCGTGAAAGCGGTGTGCGAATACTATATCGGACACGCGATTTTTGCCTCCAGGGAAGGCTATTCCGATACTGCGGCCAATCAGGCGCTGATCCGGCTGAAAGAGGACGTGGACCATGGCCGCTTTGCCGCAAAGCTCCGCGGAGAAAAGGGCGTGGCCTATGTCAGCCTGACGCAGCAGGAGCGGGAGACGATGGAGAGCTCCATGGCAAGCCTGGATCTGCTGGTGCTGATGCTGGTGCTCTGTTCAGGTGCCCTTGCCTTCATTACTCTCTATAACCTGACCAATATCAACATTATGGAACGCGTGCGGGAAGTGGCGACCGTCAAGGTGCTCGGCTTCACGCCCGGAGAGACCGCGGAGTATATCCTGAACGAAAACCTGCTGCTCGCGTTTCTGGGCGCAGCTGCCGGACTGTTACTGGGAAGACTGCTCCACCGTTTTGTGATCGGGATGATCCAGGTGGACTATCTGAGCTGCGACATGCGCATCAAGATGCTGAGCTTTGTGCTGAGCTTTGTCATAACGCTTCTCTTTGCGATCTTAACCAATCTGTTCATGCGAACCAAGCTCGAAAAAATCAATATGGCAGAATCATTGAAATCGGTGGAGTAACGCCGGAAACAGAACATCACCGGATGACGGAGTTTACAGCCGGCATAGGATTGCGAAGAAAAGAAGGCAGGACGAGGAGATCGTTCCCGAACTTACCAAGGGACGACTCCTCGGTTCTTTTTGGGAGCAGCGTATGAACACGAAGGATATTTCTTCCTGAAAAGCAAAAAAGAAAAGCGCCCTGCCGAGGTAACGGAAACAGGGCGCTTCCCGAAGAAAGGAATTTGTCTGTGACGAAGATGTCACGTGTGCGCATCATACATGAGAACAGAAGGCTTGTCAAGAATGCAGACTGCATTTGATGTGTGCTGAAACACCGCATAAAAAGTGCGGCAAAAAAGGAGAGGGAACACGAAACTTCACGATGCTTTTCAAAGGGAAAACGGTTGAAAAATCTTCTTCCCGGCGCTATACTTTGAACAGAGTCCAAGCGTCATCAATTATCATATAAGGAGTGCGGGCACATGCAGTACAGAGAGATGGACAAAGCAGCTCTTCAGACAGAGCTGGAGAAGTGCAGATCGGAATTTGAAGCGCAGAAAGCCAAAGGATTGAAACTGGACATGTCAAGAGGAAAGCCCGGAAAAGCGCAGCTGGATCTGGTCAGTGATATTCTGACGGTCCTGTCCGATCCGTCAGAATGCATGGCGGACGGCATGGATGTCCGCAATTACGGCGTCCTTGCTGGTCTTCCGAGCGCGCAGGCGCTGTTTGCGGAGATTCTCGGATGCAAAGCGTCGGAGTGTTTTATCGGCGGGAGCGCCAGCCTGACCTTGATGTACGATACGATTTCCAAAGCCTATACGCACGGCCTGCTCCACAGCGAGCAGCCCTGGAGCAAACTGGAAAAAGTCAGGTTCCTCTGCCCTGCCCCGGGATACGACCGCCATTTCCGCATTACCGAGAGTTTTGGCGCGGAGCTGATCACGGTTCCGATGACACCGACGGGTCCGGATATGGATCTGGTCGAAGAGCTGGTCAAAGACCCGGCAGTCAAGGGAATCTGGTGTGTTCCCAAATATTCCAACCCGGACGGCATCGTTTACAGCCGGGAGACCGTATCCCGCTTTGCAAACCTCAAACCCGCGGCGCCGGACTTCGCCCTGATGTGGGATAATGCCTACTGTGTCCACGAATTTGACGGGGACTTCCTCCCCTTTGACGACATCCTCAGCCTGTGTCGGGAGGCGGGAAACCCGGACATGGTCTACGAATTCGCGTCGACCTCCAAAATCACCTTCCCCGGCGCCGGAATTTCCGTTATGGCCACGAGCGAAGCCAACCAGAAGTATCTGCAGAAGCTGATGGGTGTCCAGATGATCAGCTACGACAAGGTGAATCAGCTGCGCCATGTGAAATATCTGAAGGACAGGGAAGGAACACTTTCTCTGATGAAGAAGCATGCCGCCATTTTAAAACCGAAGTTTGAGATGGTTCTGGATACCCTGGAACGGGAGATTGCCCCTCTCGGCATTGCCGAATGGCAGAAACCGAAAGGCGGATACTTTGTCAGCGTCAACACGGCGGACGGGCTGGCCAAACGCACACTGGCGCTCTGCAAAGAAGCCGGAGTCGTGATGACCGGTGCCGGCGCCACGTTCCCTTACGGCAAAGACCCGCGCGATCGCAATATCCGCATTGCCCCGAGCCTCCCGCCCGTAGAGGAACTGCGGCAGGCGATGGAGATCTTCTGCATCAGCCTGCGTCTTGCGGCACTGGAACAGCTCCTGGGCTAAGACAAAAAAAGACCTGCATAGAGGAATGACCGCTGCTCTGCGGAGCAGCGGTCTTTGCCGCATGGGCATGTTGCCGAAACACGGATTCCGGAACCACCATAAGAGGCGTTTATGATGCAAACAGCATACAAGATGTTGTACGGCAAAAAAAGATGGAAAAAAAGCAAAAATAGTGCTTGACTTTTGTGTTTTCGGGTGCTATATTAGCCAAGCCGCTTGAGAGACGGCCGATTGATTTCTAACAATCGAACAAAATTTGAGAGTTTTCAAAAAAAGTTCTTGACTTTTGTTTTCGATTGTGGTAATCTATACAAGCTGTCGCGAGACGGCGGATGTACCTTGAAAATTGAACAATGCAAGAAAAAGCTTATGCAAATAAGCGCACCAGAACGGGTTTTTAAATGGAGCATTTAATGACTCCGAAATTCTTTTGAGAGCTGGAAAGCGAATCAATAGGATAGATTTGAGCTGTGGTGGAAGCCACAGTTTAGATACGATTATTGAGAGTTTGATCCTGGCTCAGG
>JAFSLL010000154.1 GCA_017448455.1 Oscillospiraceae bacterium
GCTGAGTCGTGACACAGCACTTTTGAGAATTGACAGGGGATTCAAACATGGTATAATTATCTAATTATACAGAGTGCATTCAGCTGTGCAGAGAATGCATAAAGGCCGGACGCTCAGAAGCAGGAGGATCGAATGAAGAACAAGCGCTATATCGACGTCGTATGGGAGCTGTTTGAGGAGCTTCTGGAAGAAAACAACCTGGAAACCGCACTGGCACGCAGCCTGGAAATCCTGGTCCGGGCGCTTCATAGCGAGGAGGGCGTCATCTGGCTCCTCGACCGGAATGCGAACGAACTGGTTCCAATGTTTCACACAGGGCGGCTTGACCTGTCTAATTTCCGGGCGGGGCTCGGCGAGGACCTGGAAAGCTTTGTGACCAAAAGCGGTGAATCCGTTCTTCTCACGGATGTGGCAGGCGACAAGCGCTTTGCCGGAACCCTTCTGGATCAGTACGGGTTTGCGGTTAGGAGCATGCTCTGTGTTCCGCTGAACGACTTGGAACAGAACGTCGGCTGTATGCAGCTGATCAACAGCCGGAATGAATCCGGCTTTTCAGAGGACGACCTGACCCTGTGCAAACGGCTTGCCGCTTTGGCAGCATTGACCATTCAGGAGAAAGGCCTGACTGTCGGTGCCGGGGACAAGAAGGAGATTCTGATCCGGCTGCGCGGGGTGACAAAGGAATTTCAGAACGGCGAAATGATCTCGCGTGTGCTGAAGGGGATCGACCTGGATATATACAAGGGAGAGTTCCTTGTTATTCTCGGCGAGTCTGGATGCGGCAAATCCACCATGGTGAATATCATCGCCGGGATGGATAACCTGACCGACGGCACCCTGGAGGTGGAGGGGAAGGACTTCTCCCACCCGACGGACAAGGAACTGACTGCCTACCGGCGGGAATACCTCGGCTTCGTGTTCCAGAGCTATAATTTGATGCCCAACCTGACGGCGACAGAGAACGTACAGTTCATTGCCGACATTGCGCAGGAGCCTATGACCGCGGCGGATGCGATTGAAAAGGTCGGCCTTTCCGGGCATGCAAACAATTATCCGTCCGCACTTTCCGGAGGCCAGCAGCAGCGCGTTTCCATCGCGCGTGCAATCGTCAAGAACCCCAAGATCATTTTTGCCGACGAGCTGACCGCGGCCCTGGATTATCAAACCAGCATCGAGGTTCTGTCGGTGTTTGAAGAGATCGTGAAAAACCGCGGCACCACCGTGGTGATGATCACCCACAACCCGGAGATTGCAAAGATGGCCAACCGCGTCATCAAGCTGAAGAACGGCGTGGTCTCCAGTGTGAAGATCAACCTGGAGCCGCTTCACGCTTCCGAGCTTGTCTGGTAAGCGGAGCCTCACGAAACATGACGGAGAAAATCGTTATGAAAAAACTGGTTTCATTGCTGCTGATTATCCTGCTGCTCGCATCCGTTCCGTGCACCGTGCTTGCCGACAACCAGGATGCGGCCTCATCACTGACTGCTGCCGAGCGCGGGCTCGCGGCGCTTCAGGCGACCGGGAAGGCGGACAGGATCCAGCTCCCGAAAGAGGAGAGCTATCTCCGCGAATGGAAGACGCTGTATGCGAGGAAAGCGTTCAAGGCGCCCTGTCTGGCGGTGGAGCCGATCCCGAAATACCCGAGCATGCTCCCGAGCCTGCATTATCTGTATGAGGGCGTCGAAGTAACCGCTGTTGCGGAAGAAAACGACATGTCCTGCATCATTTACCGCAGCAACAACAACAAGCAGTATGTGGGCTGGATCCGGAGCATCCGCCTTCTGGAAGAATTCCCGGGGGAGCAGTACACCGTCGGGGAGAAACCCGCCGGGGAGCTCAGTTTCCGCGACGACATCACACTGACCTGGTCGCAGGCGGGAATACCCTGGCTGACAACCTTCCAGAGCTATTCCATCCTGTCAGAGGAAGTGAAAAACTGCAGCGGGTTTACCTTTGAGTATCAGCTAATCGCGGAAAATACACCGTACTGGGACAACATTCTCGGGCCGCGGAAGATCTATGTCCGATCCGACGGAAAGTGGATCGAAGTCGGGGAATTTCCGTATCCGGAGTTCGGCGCGGCCAAGGTTCAGGTCTGGCTGAAGGAACCTATGGACTTTGATGCGATCGGTTCCATCGCGCAGTGCAAAAACTCCGAGATCTTCACATTCCGGCAGACGGCGACCGATTTTGCGTTTCGGGATTCATAAGACAAAACAACGGGCAAAACAAATACAGGGAGGCTGAAAAGCCTCCCTGTTTCCATAGCGGGTATTCCTTGTCGGATTGCAACAGTTATTTCCCTTCCTGCTCCGGAGAATGGGCGATATCCCGGTACCAGATCCAGGCAAGCTTCAGGTTCAGCGTGTAGAACAGCCATGAAAGCAGGTATCCGCCGCCGTAGACCACGATAACGGCAAGCAGAATAAACCAGAACGGCTGATTCCGCACATCCAGGAAGGAATAGGGGATTTTGTTTTCCGGGATTATATATGTGAGGATCAGTGTCAGAATGAAAACCGCGTACACCGTGATGATCAGCAGACCATACAGAAGCTTGCGCTTGGGCAGTTTGCCGATGGGGCTGTCGTAAAACAGGAACGCCGCAATGGTCAGAAGCGGAATGATCACGTGCATGTGGATCATATCGAAGCGGCTGATAACCGGGTTATCGGTGAAGAAGGGAAGATAACCGATCAGAACAATCAGCAGAACCATCATCTCCGTGACTGCTGAAGAAAGCCGCCAGTAATACAGGATGCTGGAGGTGACTTCACTGCCGATTCTGATTTCATAAAGGATCTGGAAAACAAGGGCGGCACTGGTAACCGAAGTCAGGACCGTCGCACAGACCGTCATCTCACGGAAACAGGTCAGGAAACCGCCCTCATACCGGACCTTGTAGGCCGTCGAGGCGATGCCGAAAACCACAATGACAAGGCAGAGCATCAGGTTGCTCAGTTTTCGGAACAGATTGCGGCGCCTCGTGCGCACCGAAATCTGTTCCAGGGAAGCGGGGTCTACCGCCATTTCATCATCTCCTTTCTGCATTACAGCAGCATTTCAATTCAAACCGGAGCAGAAGTCCGGAACGGAAAATCTTAACGGGAGCCCTTCTCTCTGAGAAAAGAATTGATATGGGTCAGATAATCCGGCGCTTCGTCGTAAACACCGTGTCCGTATCCTTCATAGATGTAGTACTCGCAGTTCAGCGCTTCGATCAGGTCGGCAGATGCCTGGGCGCCCAGCACACAGTCTTCCCCTGCACCGATCACAAAAACCGGGCAGGTGATCTTTTGCACCTCGTTTCGGATATCGAAGCTTTTGATTGCTTTCAGGGAAATCAGAAAATTTCGGTAATCCAGGTCAGTTGTTCCCTTACCGGAGGCGATGATCACATCCTTGTACTGAGCAAAAAATGAAGGAGTGTAGACGCTTTCTCCGAATGCGGCCATCAGCGCGGCTGCGTTTTTCTGTTCCGCAAGGGCTTCCCAGTTTGCAAAAACGGCAGGATCGCTGTATGCGGTATTCATCGCCGTGGAACACAGAA
>JAFSLL010000155.1 GCA_017448455.1 Oscillospiraceae bacterium
CTTTGCCGTCCACGCCTGCCCAATAGACGCTGCTGCAGAGGAACAGGAGATCGGTATCCTCTTCCAGCTTGACGTCGATGGGGTTCGCCTCGAGGCCAAGCTCCGCGGCGATGGTGTCGGCCAGTTTTTTCGTGTTTCCCGTCTCGGTATAGTATCTGACTGCGATTTTCATTTGGGTTTCTCCTTTCCGTTCATTCCTGTTTGTTCATGCGGATCAGCGCCTGATCCAGCAGCGATTTCAGCAGCATCAGCTCTTCCCGTTCCAGCGGGATGCAGCCCTGCATGGCGGCGGGAACAGCCTTTGCTTTCTCCTTCAGCGCCTCACCCTGCTCTGTGAGGGAAAGAAACAGCTTGCGCTCATTGTCTTTCGGTCGGATGCGTTGGATATATCCCTGTTTCTCCAGCCGTTTGAGCAGCGGAGCCAGGGTTCCGGAATCCAGATGGACCTTCTTCCCAAGCTCGCCCTCCGTCATTCCTCCGAATTCCCACAGGGCCATCATGACGATGTACTGCGTATAGGTCAGGTTCAAATCCTCCAGCGGTTTCCGGTACTGCCGGACGACCTCCTTCGCGCAGGCATAGAGAGGAAAGCAGACCTGGTTCCCCAGCCGGATACAATCGTATGGATCGTGGGTGACATTCTCCATGTTTGACCTCTTCTTTCCGTGCTCGAGCCAAAAACCGGCATGCCTCGTCGGATCGGAGGTATGCCGGTTTTTCAGGCGTCTATGCCGTCATTTTACAGCCGGCTCCCACTTGCATCTGACAGGGGAAACGATAGAGCCTTCCTTCTTCATCGCTGCAAAGGCCTTGTCCACGACCTTCCGGTCCAGCCCGGTCAATTCAGCGACCTTCCCGGCGTTCAGGGGTTCCCCGGCCTTTCTCATGGCCTCTAAAATCAGTTCCTTTTCATTCATGACAGGACTTTCTCAGCCGAGCATCTCGATGATGTAGTTTTCCTTGCCGATCTGCTCGATCAGGCAGAGATGGCCCTTGAGCCAGTTGAGGTGCTCCTGCTCGCCGATGATGAAGTCCTCGACCATACGTCTGGACACATAGTCGTCGTCGAACAGGGAGAGCGCCTTGCTCATCATCGGAAGCGCTTCCGCGGCATCCTTGCAGTCAAACTCCAGCATCTCCTTGATATCAGTGATCACCGGATACGCCTCGATCTCAACGGCAGGCGTCTCCCCCAGCTCGATCAGGCGGGCGTTGACCTTCTTCGCCTCTTCCCATTCCTCATCGGATTCCTCCATGATTTTGTCCGCCAGCTTGTTCAGGCCCCGGGCCTTCAAAAGCTGCGCATGAATGGAATGCTGCTGGGAAGTGGCGAACCAGCCCTTTGCCAGATACTTCAAGAACTCAATCTTTGTCATCGCGATCGTCCTCCGTCATCAAATAATTATTTTGTGGCTGTGTGCTGTATCATTGTGCGCAACCACTGATATCATTATATCCGAGGAGGGAGACGTTTCAATTCAGAATCCTGCGATATTCTCTCACAATGAGAGAAATACGTGTAATTCTCTTAATTACAAAAGATATTTTTTCAGCGGCTCCGGGATCGATTGCTCATAGACTTCCGCGATCTCCTCCAGGGTCGTATCGATCTGTCCCATGATCCACTCGCAGGCGAGACCAACAAGGCCGTGACAATACATTTTGACACACAGCATTTCCTCATGGGTCAGCTTCTGATTCCCATTGACAGAAAGAATGTATTTTTCCAGCGCGGCGCAATCGATCTCCGTCATATATCGCATAAATGAATCATGGCCCGAAGTGTGCTGCAGCAGGTTTGCCAGATAGTCCTTGTTTTCATGATACAAACGGGCTCCGTCATAGAGCGTCTGCTTCCATACATAATCCTCCGCGCCGGTCTGATCCACGATTTCGGCAACCGCTCTGGTGTGTTCCCATGCGATCAGATCATACTTATCCTTAAAATACCGGTAAAAGGTCGCCGGGGAATACCCGCAGTTGTCCACGATCTCCTGGATCGTGATCTTATCGATGCTCTTTCCCGACGCAAGCTCCTGAAAAGAAGCTGCGAGGATCTCTTTTGCTGTTTTCCGTTTCATTTTCTCTCCCGTCCCTGTCAAATCAAGGAATCCGACGTGTAATTATCATGGTTTATTATACACGTTTTTCTCAATTTTGCAACCGCTACCTTTTTATCGTAAAATGCTTGTATTCCACAAAAGAACATGGTACTATCGCCTCATCTCATAAGGAAGGAAGAGGCCGTCATGGTTAATCTAAACGGAAATCTGATGTCGGGCGAAACAGTTATCGCTACGATGGGAGTTCAGTATTAGCGGAAATGCTGACACGGAGCAAACGGAGACAAGAACGGCAAAGAGCACGTTGCTTTGCCGTTTTCGGGCCCCTGTTCTCCCCTATTTCCGCTGCCCTGACAGGCGCTTCTCTCCGAAGCGCGTCTCTTTGTTTATGCGTCTCAATTATTGATAAGAACGGAATGAAAATATAAGTAAGGCCTTGACAGGTGACCTTTCGTTCACTATAATAGCAGTGAACGAAAGGTCACCTGCTGCGTATGGGGGTTTTTATGGCGAACGACACAAAGGAGAGAATACTGGAAGCCGCGCTGGAGATGTTTTCACAAAACGGCTATGCGGGGACAAACATTCGGGAACTGAGCGCGTCTCTCGGGCTTGTGAAGTCCGGGGTCTATAAGCATTTTGAGAGCAAGGAAGCGATTTGGAACGCACTTCTGGATCAGATGATCGCCTATTATGCGGACCACTTTGGGTCGGCAGAGCATCTGCCGCCTGTACCGGATTCGCTGGAAGGGCTTGTCACGATGACGATGCAGATGTTGAGCTTCACTGTGCGTGATGAAAAAGTCATCATGACGCGGAAGGTTCTGACGCTTGAGCAGTTCCGTGACGTACGTGCGCGGGAATTGGCGACGAAGCACTTTCTCACAGGGCTTATAGACATATTCACACGGATATTTACAAGTATGATGGATAAAGGCCTGCTCCGGAAGGACGATCCTGAAATGCTCGCATTTGCCTATACTGCGCCGATTTCTGCTCTGATCCATTTGTGTGACCGTGAGCCGGAGAAGACAGAAGAAGCGATCAGGCAGGCAGAAGCCTTCAGTCGGCATTTTATCCGGGTTTACGGGCAGGAGAACTGATAAGATCACCAAGACTTGGGGTATTGCCGGCAGTGAGAAAGGGATGATA
>JAFSLL010000156.1 GCA_017448455.1 Oscillospiraceae bacterium
ATGCGTTGAAACTGCGAATAGGCCAGCGGTTCGCCATTACTGTCAGCGATGACGTATTCTGAAGCGGCCTTTTCCTTTTCTGCCCGCAGGCAATCGGCAAGGCACTTCGGAATGGGAACGTCCCGCTTTGCCGCTTTGGTCTTCAACTCTGTCGATACTACCGGTCGGTTATGTTCAGAACGCCATGCCCGTCTGACAGAGATATAGGGAACCTCTCCATCCAGAAAAATGCAGTCCCATTTGAGGGCAAGAATTTCCTCCCGCCGCAGACCGGCATAGAGCCCGATCATGACGAACACATAAGGCGGCAAATCACGGACGGTACCCGTTGCGGAGCATCAGGCGTCCGCACTCGACCGCTATGCTGCCTTTCGGATCAGTAACCACATACGAAGAATGGCATTGCATCAGGTTGGGCTTGAGCCAAAACCGTGTTTTTCCACTTCCCGAACCGCCTATGATCATCACGTTTTTATTCCGTGCCGTCTTGGGGTCTTTCGGACGGTTGGACATCATCAGGCGTTCCGTCTGCGTGAGAATGACGTTGTTCTCAAACTTCGGATCGGCGTAGGGGGCAATATCTTCTGCCGTACCCCAACGGGCTGACCCGTACTCCATATTTTTCCGGAATTTCTTTGCGTTTTTCCCTTTGACGTACACGACCAGCCGGATGATACCCGCTACCACGATACCCACAAGCAGGTCAGCCGGGTGGAAGCTGGGCAGCGGCGAGGAAAAGGCTTCTCCGAGACCTTGCGTGAGGAAACCGAGAACCTTTGCGGATGCGTCCGCACCCTCCGCCAGCCGCCATGCCTGTCCGAGCTTTGTCGCTATGAGGGCGATGAACGCATACGGGAGATTGGGCAGCACGATCTTCTTTATATTCAGCGGCTTCTTCATATCTCCAGCCCCTTGTCCTTGTTGCGTACCTTCGCAATATCCTTTGCGATCTCCGGCGCACGGAGCGCTCTGAGCATCTTGATAACGGACGGCTTATCCTTGTTCTTGGCCTTTTTGCCGCTGTATTCGGTAAATGCCGCGGTAAGCGCATCCGCGTCCCGCGCCTTGAAAAAGACGAGGTACTTGGGAATCTCGCCGGACTTGTCCTTCTTGATGGCGTAGTCCACACCGTACTTCCGCGCCACACGGTCAAAGCCCTTGATATTACTTTCCGTGACTTCGATGTTGGACACGCCCTGATTCTGTCCGACGAGCTGTTTTACCGTCTGCCTGCCGCTTGGCTTGACCTCCGCCTTGTTTTGTTTATGCGCCTTGCGGCTGGCAAGATATTTGCTGATTGCCGCTTTCAGCTCTCTGCCGGTCAGCTTGGCGGCGGAGACCATCAGGGTAACGGCTCTGTGTTCAACTTCCTCCTGCATGAGACATCCCTCCCTTCATGCGAAATAACAGAAGCATCGTCATCGTTCCGCTGCCGGTGCCGATTTGCCTTTGGCGGAGGCTTTTGCGGGCTCGGTGGGGATAGCCATGATCTTGCTGCCCATCTTCAAAAAGGCTTCCGGCTGACGGAACTTGTCCTCATATTTCTTTTGCAGCTCCTTGGGGAGCGAGGCAAAGTCTTCCTCTCCCAGACCGCAGATGAAGAACTTTCCGGCGACAATATCATAGATTTCGCCTTTTTCATCCCGCAGAGCGCGGTTCAGAGGCTTGCCCTCCAGCTTGGCTTCTTCTCCGCAGATCAAAGCCACGGCGTCGTCATACGGGTAAACCGCCTGAATATCTCCGTCCACGGCTTTCTGTAAGGAGCGAAGATCAGCGCCGATCCGCTCCATGCGCGGATACTGTCCCGGCTCCACCATAAGGACTTCGATGGTGTTGTCCGGCTCTCGTTCAGCGGAGATTTCCTTGCCGTCGTTGCTCTCAAACTCCACGTCCACGAAGTTGTCCGCATCCAGCACATGATCTCCGGCGCGCCACTGGTCGTTTACCATCTGCTCGGCTTCCTCCTTGGAGGAGGCTTCCACAGATACGGTGAGCTTCAGCGTTTCGGTGATCGTTACATCAAACTCCTTCATACGCCGCACCTCATTCCTGCAAAAGCGGAATGATGAGCTCCGCGACCGCCTTCAGCACGGCTTCGGCTTCCTCCGGGGGAAGCTCGGTGATTTCACCTTCATCCTCATCCGGCATTTCATACGCTTCATCGAAGCTGCTTTCATAGAAGCAGTCGCAGTCCTCGCAGCAACCGCAGTGGATATGGATGTTGCCGTTGATTGTGATATTTACATTCATGGAATACCTTGCCTTTCTCAGCGCTCGTTCTGGCGCTGCCGTTTTTTCTGCCACTGTTCCAGTAGCTTGATGATGGTCTGCTGCATTTGCAGGGGCGTGTAGTTTCGGGGGAAGTATTTGCGAAGCACATCGTTATCCAGCGTAATGCGCGTCAGGTCGTCCTTCTTGTCCTCGGACATGATGGCGAACATGGCCTCCTGTGTGCATTTGCCCTCGCGGCTGAGCTTTTTTAACCGCTGTGCCTGGGAGAGAGAGGGGGTATTCTGCGAATAGTCCATCGCGTCAAGAAACTGCCTCTGCTCGTCATGGGTGAGATATGACAGCTCCACGGCGGGGCTGAACGCGATCTCCTTGCTCTCCACCTTTTCCTGTACTTCGGGCAAAAGCTCGGTGAGGCGGATAAACCTTTGCACCTGACTGCGGCTTGCGTTGGCGTCATTTGCGACGATGCTTACTGCCCACGACGACTTCTCCCCAAGTTGGGGAGAAGTTGAATCAGCCTGCAATTCAACCTTTTTCCCCTGATGCTTCAGCGCTTCCAGCTTCATTTTGTAAGCCTGCGCCCGTTCCATGGGGCTGATCGTTTCACGTTGCAGGTTGCTGTCCACCATAAGGATCACCGCCTCGTCGTCGGTAAGGTTGCGGACGATTGCCGGGATGGTTTTCAGCCCTGCAAGGTCTGCGGCATGAAGCCGCCTGTGTCCGGCTACCATTTCATATCCGCCCTCCGGGTCGGGACGGATGATGGCGGGATTGAGAATCCCCACCTGCATGATGCTGTCTATCGTCTGCTGCATCAGCTCATCGTCCAGCACTTTGAATGGGTGGTTTCTGAACGGATGAATCTCCGACAGCGGTATCTGCTGCACCTGTTCCCGGGGTTCCTGTTTTGGCACTGTTTTCACCTCCTCCTTGAAATGACAAAAGCCGCAGGCATTGCCTACGGCTCAGATGAAGCCCTCCGACATATCGTGGCTGACGAGACTTCGGTAGTAGTTCCCGATGGTCAGAGGGGCGTTATACAGGGTTGCTAAGAGATACTGACGCATGTTGCGGATGCGGGTGGTGTTGTCCTTCAGACCGTCCATGACAAAGCGGATGTGCTCGCTGTCCAGCTTCAAAAACTGGCTCTTTACGACCTCTGCTGGATTGTCATCCCCTGAGATACGGACGGTGCTTCGGGTTGTACAGACCGTATCGACCATGAGCTCCAGTATTTCCGTGAGAATATCCCGGTCAAGCGGATAGTCCTGCAAGAGAATCTCATACGAGATATTCCCCGAAAGGATTTCTCTGTATCGTTCTCTCTGATCTGCATCGCTTCTTTTCGTTTCCCGGACGTGTCTCTCTCTGAACGAAGTGAAGGGAAAAGAATCAGTATCACTAATATCAGTATTATTATACTCAGTATTATTAGATCGTGATTTTAACGGTTCTTGATCCGTGATTTTCACTTCTCCAGAATCTTGATTTTCACGATTCAAGAAACGTGATTCCGAGGGGGTAACGAAGTTCTTCACATAGATGAGATTGGGTTTGCCGAGACCCTGCCGTTTTCGCTCGATGAGTCTGCATTTGCTTTCCAGCTCATGCAGCAGCTTTCCGGCTTTCTGATCGGCGCAGCCCATAGCCTCCATGATGTCCTCGATGGTGAAGATGATATACACCCGGTTTTCTTTATCCTGCCAGCCGTTCTTTGCCGAAAGGCTCATGCGGTCAAGCAGAAGACCGTAGAGCACCTTGGCTTCTGCGGAGATATTCTTAAACTGTTCCTCCGTGAACAGCACCTTGGGGATGCGGTAGAAAGAGAACTGTTCCGACTCCGCGCCGTAGAAGTAGTCATACATCGGGGCCGTCACGCTCCTTCAGCAGTCCCACGGCGCGCATGACCTCCTTGGTACACCACCCGATACAGGGAGAATCACGCCCGTAGGGACAATTTCTGCACTCCGAAACGGGTGCGGTATTCTCTTTATCTTCATCGTCGCGGAACTGAACTGCATCCCTTTGATCTACCGGACAGCAGCAGCCGTCAGGGTAGACGCAGCCTCTTTTCCTGCCTTTCCAGTACAGACAGTACCGGCAGTCATATACGTTGTAGTCCCACGACTTGCCATACGCTCTCACGCTTACACCTCCTTCCGCCCGCGTCGGGGCAAAAAAATAGCGCGTCTGCCAACCCAATGCGTCACTTTGGGTAACAGACGCGCCATGTACGATAAACTATATTCAGATATGTCAAATCAGGACATATTCAAACGGCCCTGCCAAAAGAAATGGACGAAGAAAATGCGGCTAAAAAAACAACCTTCAAGATGCCATTTTGATCGGCTCAGAAGGCTAAATTTTCCCCCATTTTTTAACTCAAAACCACCTCGAAAATGCGTTTTCCCCCAATTTTAACTCAAAAAAACAGGGTCAGAACC
>JAFSLL010000157.1 GCA_017448455.1 Oscillospiraceae bacterium
ACTCTGCTCTCTGCAAAGTCATCTCCGTAGACGCCGTTGTTGTATTCGTCCGTGCCGACGGCAAAAGCAGAATTTTTGACTGTTGCGAATCCGCTGCTGACATCGGCCTCTGTCACCGTATAGTGATAATAGTACTGTCTGGTGCTGGCCGGATAGAAGTTATCAATAGAGGCGATTTCGACAGACGGTCCGTCGTTTATGGAATCATAGACTACCGCTTCGATAATCAGGGTGTTCCCGGTGTTCTCAACCTCGATCAGATAATCGATCACTTCATCCTTTGTATAATAGCTCCTGCCGCCGCCGGGGCTCGAGGTTATTGTTTTGGTGACCTTGATGCCGGATTCGATCTCCCGCTGCGGAGCGGGAACCAGGGTGACGGCAGAAGTTACTTCATCTCCCGGTTTGTCAGAGCGGGAGGTACCCGTCGGATCGATGCTTTCGGTCTGTACATCGCCGCACATCCTGCACATGCGCTGCTTCTCTCCGGCGCTGTCAGCCGTTGGTTCCACCGTGATCTCCCATTCGGTATAGTCGTGTGGAATCCTGTCAGTTTTCTTTTGACCCTTCAGACCACACCCGGAACACTGTGACTCCATGATGCCTTCTTCCGTACAGGTCGCTTCTTTTACCGTCCGCCATTCGCCGAAATTGTGTGTATGCACAGAGCCGCTTCCGGAATTTCCTCCCGAAGGCTGTGCGGGAGTTGTACCTTGCTGCCCCGTCGCGCTCTGCCCGTCGGGATATACGCCGGTGCCGTATGGGTCGCGTTCGTTTGTTGCTGCAAATCCTGCAGGCATCAGCGATACCAGCATCAGCAGCATCAGTATACAGCTTATCATTCGTTTTGCTTTCATGGATTTTTGCCTCCTGTAATAATTTTTTAGTTTACATGATAAGTATATCATTTGAATTATCACAATACTGTCACAAATTTAACTATCTTGATTATATCAATTAAAAAAAACCTTGTAAAGGAAAAACACAGGGAATAAATATCCCCCGGAGTGATCCGGGGGATATCCCACTTTTGCCGTGCCGGCCCAATTATAACCTGCACAATAATAGCAGGTGGGTCGCCTAAGTTCTGTTTCGCGCTTCCTTCTTCCGGCATAAGCCGGGAGGCCTGCAATCCGCAGACTCAAATCGGCATCCCTTATAAGAGATGTGGGTTTAACGAGCCGTACTGCCTCGAAAGGCAACACGGGCAATGCGGGCAGAGATTATTTTTCCTCTTTTTCTTCTTCCTCTTCGTCTTCGTCATCAAAGAGGAGTACCATGAATTTGTTGTAGACATCATCCAGTTCCGCATCATCATCAACTGATTCAAACAGCTCCTCACCGTTCTCGTCCAGAATGCTGCGGAGAATGATCAGTCCGTAATCCGGATCGTTTTCGTCTATGTTCGCAGGCAGGAAGCACACATACGTGCTTCCGTTGTAATCCATTTCGTCAATGTATTCCAGTTCAAATTCCTGGCCGTCATCATCGACGATCGTGATCAGATCGCCGTCGTTGTTGTAATCGCTCATTTGTTATCCTCCAATTCCTTAACTGCTGTTATCATACAACAGATTCTGTGAGAAATCAACAAAAAGTTCCACACTTTTCGTCCTCACTTTTCCCTCAGTTATGGATTCATACAGGGGTTCCCGGTCCTTTTGGCGGATTACTTTTTTATTGACCCGCAGAACAGACCCTGATAAAATAAATAGCACTAATATAAAGAGGAAGCCGATATGAAAATCAGTAAAAAAGCCGTTGCTGCGACGGCAGGAATCATGATTGCTTCTGCTGCCGTTACAGGCTGTGTGCCGGCCGCCACCCTGTATGGCCCTCCCCCGGAAACACCGGCAGCAGCTTCCCCGGATCCCGTGCCGGCATTGTACGGACCTCCCCCGGGAACGCCTGTCCCCGTTTTCACGCCGGAAACAAATGAGCCTGTTGATGTCTACGGCCCGCCGCTGCCATACGAGGAAGTGGAAGAGTCGGAAATCCCTGCCGAAGGAGCCGGGATAGGATGAAAACATTAAAAGACCGCCGGATGGATATCCTGGCGGACTATGTCCGCGGTTTATACCGCAAACCTGAGCTCCGGCAGCTCTTTCTGGAGCTCACGCTGCAATGCAACGAACACTGTTTTCACTGCGGCAGCAACTGCATGCACCACGCCGGTGAAGAATTGTCTCTTTCCGAATACCGGCGCATTCTGGATGAGGTAAAAGAGGATTTTGACCTTCACCGCCTTTTTCTTTGCATCACCGGCGGTGAACCTCTTCTTCGCCCGGACTTCTTTGATATTCTCGGCTACGCCAATAAGCTTGGGTATCACTGGGGCATGACGACCAACGCAACGCTGATCACCAAAGACGTTGCGCATAAGCTGGCGGAATGCGGTATGAAAACTGTTTCTGTCTCTGTTGACGGTCTTCCGGATACGCATGACAGGCTGCGCGGCCTGCCGGGCGGCTACGATGCCGCCATGCAGGGCATTCAGAATCTTATTGACGAACACGCCTTTCAGAATGTCCAGGTGACCACCGTCATCAACCATGAGAATATCACCGAGCTGGACGCCCTCTTCCGCGTCATGGACGGCCTGGATATCGACTCCTGGCGCGTGATCAATCTGGAACCGATCGGCAGAGCACTTCAGTGGCCTTCCAGAATGCTTACGGAAGAGGATTATAAGACGCTCTTTGCATTTATCCGTGAAAAGCGCCTTGCAGGCTATCCTGTGGAATACGGATGCAGCCACTATCTCGGCCCGGACCTTGAGGGAGAACTCCGTGGCTGGTACTGGCTCTGCAATGCGGGTATCTATACAGCGAGCATTATGGCGAACGGAGATATCGGGGCTTGCCTGGATATAGAAAGAAGGCCGGAAACCATTCAGGGGAATATCCGGGACTCCCGTTTCCGGGATATCTGGGAAAACCGCTTTGAGCTGTTCCGCAGGGATTTATCGGAGTCTTCCGAATTCTGCCGGGATTGCCCTCATGCAAACCGCTGCCGCGGGGATGCCCATCACAGCTGGGATTACGACAGCAGCAAACCGATGCTCTGTTTTAAAGATATTCTGTTTTGATACATCCGCTTTCCGGGATACAGTTTACTTTCCCTTTTTAAAAAACATATTATGCGAGGGAAACAGGGAAAGAGGGAAAACGGGAAAGTAAATCGCTGATGTGTAAAAGTGCCCTGCAGGCTTCAGTCTGCAGGGCTGTTCCATAAGGTACTGCGGTTTCTGATGATCAGGCTTATTTCCTCATAAGTAAGGTTTGACGGGAGGCGGGGAAAATGCTATAATTTCTTTTAATGAATGTTTTGTTTCGCCAGATTCTGAACAACAAGGAAGCAGCCGCCCTCCCCCTCCTTCGGGAAAGCGGTGGGCTTCCTGCGCTTATTTCCGGTCTTTCTGCCGTTCACAGGGCAAATCTCGCTGCTGCGCTTGCAGAATCACCAGATGAAAAGCTGTTTGTCATCTGTCCGGATGACACGTCTGCAGAAAATTTTGCCAACGATCTGCGTTCCATGCTGAACGAGCCGGTGAACCTGCTCGGCATGCGTGAATTCACATTTTATCCCACAGAAGCCGCTTCCCGGCAGGCAGAGCAGAAGCGTATTGCAGCTCTCTGGTCTCTGACAGATGGTTCCGTCCGCATTCATGTTGCTTCTGTACCGGGTCTGATACAAAGGACGATCCCTCAGGATTATCTGCGGGAAGCAGCTTTTGAAATCCGGGATGGAGGTTCCGTTTCTCCTGAAGTCGTTGAAGAAGCTCTGCTGCGCTGCGGATATTCCCGTTCGGAACAGGTGGAAGGCCCCGGTCAGTATTCCCGCCGAGGAGGTATACTTGACTTTTTCTCTCCCTCAGTCCGGGATCCTGTCCGCATTGAATTCTGGGGAGATGAGATAGACTCTCTTTCATTCTTCGATATTCAGTCTCAGCGGCGCAATGATATTGTGGATCATTGCCGGATTCTTCCGGCAGCGGAAACACTTCCGACGCTTTCCCCGGGCGGGCTTTCTGTTTTCTCCCGTGAACTGGATGCCCTCGCCGACCGTTATGAAAAGCGCCGCAGTTCCCAGAATGCCTCTGTACTGGCCTCCGCTCTGCGTTCCGATGCGGAGCGTATCCGCAACGGTATTCTCCCGACAGACAGTGACCGCTACCTCCCTCAGCTATATCCCATGGCTTCCGCTGCCTCCTATATTCCGGAAGATGCTGTCGTGTTTCTGGATCAGCCTTCCCGCTGTGCGGAAAGAGCCCGTGAATATACCAAAAGGCTTTCCGAGGATATCCGGGAGCTCGGTCGCCGCGGCCTGATTGCCGCCCAGGAGGATGCCTTTTTCCTTTCCTTTGATGCTCTGCTGCACCGTCTTGACGATTTCCCGCTCTATATGGCGGACGCTTTCACAGTCGGGAGAACACCTGTTGCTCCGCGCACTCTTCTGAGTATCCCCGCCAAGCAGCTGCCTTCCTACGCCGGCAATGCGCAGACAGCGGCCGACGATGCCAGACAGCTCCTGAAAGCAGGATGCTCTCTTGCCATTCTGGCCGGAGATGCGCGCCGTGCAGACGTTCTCTGTTCTTTCCTCAACGAACATAAT
Organism: Oscillospiraceae bacterium; assembly: GCA_017448455.1. Lineage (GTDB taxonomy): Bacteria > Bacillota > Clostridia > Oscillospirales > Oscillospiraceae > Limivicinus. Next base: position 4,615 of record JAFSLL010000157.1, read on the forward strand.
GTCCCTGCTCTGCTTTCCCCGGATGATCAGATGCTGCCGCCCCCCGGCAAATGCGCCGTTTACATCGGCTCCGTATCTGCCGGAATGGAATATCCCGGCCTGAAGCTTGCCATTCTGAGTGACTCGCAGCTGATCCGCCGCCGGGAAAAGTCCGCCTCTCATCGAAAGCTTCCCGCAGGCCGTCAGAGAATCAATTCCTATTCGGATCTGTCCGTCGGTGACTACGTCGTCCATGAAACCCATGGCATCGGCCGCTTCTCCGGTGTCATCCGTATGCAGGTGGACGGATATGACAAGGATTATGTTAAAATTATATATGCCGGGACAGATGTTCTGTATGTCCCTGCCACACAGCTTGATCTCGTAACCAAGTATACCGCAGCAACAGAAGATGTTTCTGTCAAACTTTCCAAAATGGGCGGTGTTGAATGGGAAAAGCGGCGTTCTCGTGCAAAAAAGGCAGCAAAAGGAATGGCAAAACGGCTGATAGCTCTCTATGCCGACCGTCTCCGCACTCCTGGTTATGCCTTTGCTCCGGACAGTGAGTGGCAGCGTGAATTTGAGGAAAACTTTCCTTACACGGAAACCGATGACCAGCTGCGCTGTACATTTGAAATCAAAAAGGATATGGAAGCCTCTGTTCCCATGGACAGGCTTCTGTGCGGGGATGTTGGCTTCGGAAAAACAGAAGTTGCTTTCCGTGCCGTGATGAAATGTATTCTGGACGGCAGGCAGGCTGCCTTGCTCTGTCCAACGACAGTTCTTGCCCAGCAGCATTACCAGACAGCTCTTCAGCGCTTTTTCGGTTTTCCCGTCAATCTTGCCGTGCTCAGCCGTTTTACTTCCGCCTCCAAATCAGCCGCTGTTCTGAAAGATCTGGCCTCCGGCAAGTGCGATTTTGTGATCGGTACACACCGCCTTCTTTCCAAAGATATATCTTTTAAAAACCTCGGTCTTCTCGTCGTGGATGAGGAGCAGCGTTTCGGCGTTACGCATAAGGAACACATCAAGGAACTCTCCCGCGGTGTGGATGTTCTGACGCTCTCTGCCACTCCTATCCCCAGAACCATGAATATGGCCCTTTCCGGAATACGGGATATGTCCACCATTGAGGAGCCTCCGGAAGACCGTCTCCCCGTTCAGACCTTTGTTCTGGAACATGACTGGAATATTCTGGCAGATGCCATGGTGCGGGAACTTCAGCGCGGCGGCCAGGTTTATTATCTCCATAACCGTATTGATGACATTGAGCGTACAGCCCGCAAAATAACCTCTCTGCTCGGCAGTGAGGTAACGGTCGGTATTGCTCACGGCCGGATGGACAAGCAGCTGCTTACCGATGTGATGGATCGCGTGGTGAGCGGAGATATCCAGATTCTGGTCTGTACAACCATTATTGAAACCGGAATTGACATCCCCAATGTCAATACTCTGATTATTGAAGATGCCGATCATCTCGGTCTGGCTCAGCTGCATCAGATTCGCGGCAGAGTCGGCCGGTCTTCCCGGCGTGCAAGCGCCTATCTGACGTTCCGCCGTGATAAGGTGCTCACAGAAGATGCTGAAAAACGCCTTAATGCTATCCGGGATTTTGCGGCTTTCGGTTCCGGTGTTAAAATTGCCATGCGCGATCTGGAAATCCGCGGTGCCGGCAGTCTGCTCGGTGCAGAGCAGTCCGGGCATATGCAGGATGTTGGTTATGATATGTATATGAAGCTCCTGAATGAAGCTGTTCTGGAGGAGCGCGGGTTTGCACCGCCTCCTAAAGCGGAATGCTCCGCCGATCTCGCTGTCGCCGCCAACATACCCGAACGGTATATTCCTTCCTCTGAACAGAGAATGGATGTCTACCGGCAGATTGCGCTGCTGCGGTCTGAAGAAGAAGCTGACGATCTTCTCGACGAACTGATAGACCGCTTTGGGGATCCTCCTCCCGGTGTCAGTTCTCTGATTCAGATTGCTCTGCTTCGCGGAGAAGCCGGGAAAGCGGGTATTGTGGATATA
>JAFSLL010000158.1 GCA_017448455.1 Oscillospiraceae bacterium
GGAATTCTGCCCGACAGGCGCAATGAAGGTGCAGCGCTCCCCGGTCGCCCGTCTTACCGGCAGATAAGCTCATCCGACACTATTATCAAAGCAAGAAACGGCTCCGTAGATCAGAGCCGTTCTTTTTATTTCTTTTTTAGTTTCGCATGCTGTGTACCGGGGCGGGGATCCTTCCCCCGCGCGAGATAAACTCAGCCGCTGAACCGGTATGAAGAGGCATGACGGGCGCTGAGCCGAGCAGACCGCCAAACTCGATCCTCTCCCCCGGAGCGGTGCCGACAGCCGGGATCAGCCTCACTGCAGTAGTCTTGTTGTTAATCATCCCGATCGCTGCCTCATCCGCGATGATCGCAGAAATGGTATCCGCGTCTGTATCGCCTGGAACCGCAATCATGTCCAGACCGACCGAGCAGACGCAGGTCATCGCTTCCAGCTTGTCGATGGTCAGGACGCCTTCCTCTGCCGCCCGGATCATACCAGCGTCTTCCGAAACCGGTATAAACGCGCCGGAAAGTCCCCCGACATGGCCGGACGCCATGATGCCGCCCTTTTTAACCGCATCATTCAGCAACGCCAGTGCTGCCGTCGTCCCGTGTGTTCCGCAGCGTTCCAGACCAATCAGCTCGAGTATTTCCGCTACACTGTCCCCGATTGCCGGTGTCGGCGCCAGAGAAAGATCGACCACACCGAAAGGCACATGCAGTCTGTGGGACGCCTCCTGCGCAACCAGCTGACCCATGCGTGTAATCTTGAACGCTGTTTTTTTAATGGTCTCCGCAACAAGGTCGATTTTTTCCCCTCTGCAGCTTTTCAAGGCATGCGCAACCACGCCGGGCCCGGAAACACCGACATTGATCACACACTCCGGCTCTCCGACACCGTGGAAAGCACCGGCCATGAAGGGGTTATCCTCTACAGCATTGCAGAATACCACCAGCTTCGCACAGCCGATCGGGCTCAGATCCGCTGTATTCCGAATGGTCTGCCCCATCAGCCGAACCGCGTCCATATTGATGCCGGCACGGGTTGAACCGACATTAACGCTGCCGCATAGCATCTCCGTTTCTGTGAGAGCCTGCGGCATGGAATGAATCAGGCGGATATCGCTCTCGGTGAAGCCCTTCTGCGCCAGAGCAGAGAATCCGCCAATAAAGTTAATGCCGACCGATTTGGCGGCTCTGTCCATTGCAAGCGCGATGGGGACATAATCCTCCTCGCAGCATGACGCGGCAACCAGCGAGACCGGTGTCACGGCAACCCGTTTATTGACAATCGGAATGCCAAATTCCTGCTCAATCGTTGTACAGACCGGAACCAGCTGCTCCGCTTTCCGGCATATCTTGTCATAGACCTTCTCAGAACACCTTTTAACGGATTCTGATGCGCAGTCCTGCAGGCTGATGCCCATTGTGACGGTACGCACGTCCAGATGCTGCTGATCGATCATCTCGATGGTCTGAAGGATCTCACTGCTGTTCATCAAATAGCTCATATGCGATGCATTGCCTCAAAAATATCCGAACGCTGAATATGAATATCCAAAGCGCGCTCTTCCCCCTTATCCTTCAGATGCCGGGCAAGCTCATGAAACGGCATCGGACAGGTTTCCAGATCAACCAGCATAATCATGGCAAAATATTCCTGCATCAGGGTCTGACTGATATCCAGAATGTTGATATTCTGCTCCGCGAGCAGCGCCGTCACATAGGCTGTGATGCCGCGTGCATCTTTGGCAAAAACGCTTACAATCGCTTTCATGTGCACCCTCCTGTAAAGTATTTTTTCTTATTATACCCGACTGCCGACAAAAATCAAGCAATAAGAAAACCGCATGGAAAAAAGTCTTGCATTTTTCATGCAACTGTGCTATTATAACTGAGCTCTTGAGAAAGAGTCATGCGCGATTAGCTCAGCTGGATAGAGCGTCTGGCTACGGACCAGAAGGTCAGGGGTTCGAATCCCTTATCGCGTGCCATAAAAAAGACCGTCGATTTGATGAAAATCGGCGGTCTTTGGTTTTTCCGGCAGCTTTAATTCTTGACAATCCCGGTTTTCCTGACAGATTCCGCTCAATTACCACGCGGCTCCGGAAAACAGGTAACCAAGTTTGCCGAAAACGCTGAAAAGAAACTCAGTTTTTTAAAGCTTTTTGCGGGTTGACAAAAACCGGCGGTATCTCTATAATGAGCAAAACGCCGTCAAGCGGCCACTTTGGAAAGGAGAGCATCCATGGCAAGAATTATCAATGAGCCTGCGCATACTTTTAATGAATATCTTCTGATTCCCGGTTACTCCTCCTCACAGTGTGTCCCTGAAAACGTCTCTCTGAAGACCCCCCTCGTCAAATTCCGCAAAGGGGAAACTCCGGCTATAACTATGAATATTCCGATGGTGTCCGCCATCATGCAGTCCGTTTCCGGTGACCGGCTTGCCGTTGCGCTTGCGACCGAAGGCGGCATTTCGTTTATTTATGGCTCACAGACGGTGGAGGACGAGGCAGCCATGGTGCGCCGCGCCAAGAGCTATAAAGCCGGTTTTGTCCGCAGTGACTCCAATATCAGCCCGGATGCCACCCTCCTTGACGTGCTCCGCCTGAAAGAAAAAACAGGCCATTCTACAGTAGCCGTCACAGAAGACGGTACGGCGGACGGAAAGCTGGTCGGCATGGTTACCAGCCGTGACTACCGCATCAGCCGCATGGAACTGAGCACCAGGGTTTCTGATTTCATGACTCCCTTCGACAAACTTGTCTGGGCCAAAGAAGGCACCACCCTGAAAGAAGCCAACGACATCATCTGGGATCACAAGCTCAATGCGCTCCCAATCATCGATGAAAACCAGCGTCTCTGCTATTTTGTGTTTCGGAAAGACTACGAAACACACAAGCAGAACCCGAATGAGCTGCTGGATGCTCACAAGCGTTATGTCGTCGGTGCCGGCATTAACACCCGGGACTATGCCACCCGTGTTCCCGCTCTGATCGAGGCCGGTGCGGATGTTCTCTGCATCGATTCCTCCGAAGGTCATACCGACTGGCAGAAGTTTACCCTTGCATGGATCCGCGAGCACTACGGCGACAGCGTCAAGGTTGGCGCCGGGAATGTTGTTGACGCCGCGGGCTTCCGCTTCCTCGCAGACTGCGGCGCAGACTTCGTCAAAGTCGGCATAGGCGGCGGCTCCATCTGTATTACCCGTGAGACAAAGGGAATCGGACGCGGGCAGGCAACCGCGGTCATCGAGGTCTGTGCCGAGCGTGACCGCTATTTTGAAGAAACCGGCATTTATGTCCCGGTCTGCTCTGACGGCGGAATCGTCTACGATCATCACATCACGCTGGCACTGGCAATGGGCGCTGACTTTGTCATGCTCGGACGCTACTTCGCCCGTTTCGACGAAAGCCCGACGAACCGCGTCAACATCGGCGGCACTTATTACAAAGAGTACTGGGGCGAAGGATCAGCCCGCGCCCGCAACTGGCAGCGCTATGATATGGGCGGCGACAAGAAGCTCTCTTTTGAAGAAGGCGTCGACTCCTATGTCCCCTACGCCGGTTCTCTCAAGGACAATGTTGCGCTGACGCTCAGCAAGGTGCGTCACACCATGTGCAACTGCGGCGCGCTCACCATTCCGGAACTTCAGGAAAAGGCCGTACTCACACTGGTCTCTTCCACCAGCATTGTCGAGGGCGGCGCACACGATGTCATCCAGAAGGACACCACGCCCTCTTTTAAGTAAACGGGAACAAATCTTTCTGCGGTTTCGAAGCTTTTCCTTGACAAGGAGCCTGTGCTTGTGCTATCATAGCTGAGCATTCGGATCTGCAGAAGTACCCAAGAGGCCGAAGGGGCTCCCCTGCTAAGGGAGTAGGTGTCTAAAAAGCACGCGAGGGTTCAAATCCCTCCTTCTGCGCCACATAAAAACACCGGGAAATGTTTCATTTCCCGGTGTTTTTCTATTCAGATGCTTTGTTATCTGATGAAATTCGTTGTGGAGTCCCATTCCGTCTCAGGATAAGGAATCCCCTGCTGCCGCTCCAGTTCGAAGCACTTCATCATCCAGACCATGTTTCTGGCCAGATTTCTCTGTTGTCAGGTAGATCTCCGTATCAATTCTTTAAAACTGAGGGATATTTAGCCATTGCCTCATCTATGCTGAGTCCGTCCGCAACAGCTAATTTTCGCTGTGCATTTACTGCCTGGATTTCCTTCAGACGTTCTCCGTCGAGTTCATAGCCTCGCATGGACCAGAGCGTCAAAGCCCAGGCGCACATGGGCAGAATACAGAAGAGAATAATGACAACCACATTCATACCGGAAGTATAAGGAGTTGTCTTGGTAGGCAGTGCATCCAGTCCGATCAGCGTAACTGCAATACCGACTATTGTCGCGGACAGAGAAGAGACCAACTTGTCAACCAAAGAAAAGAGTGTACCCATGATGCCGGGAATAAACTTTCCGGAGCGATAGGTTTCATAGTCAGCACAATCGGCGACCATCGGAATGGGCATATCAGCCGTCGCGTAGTAGGCACCATATCCCACCCCAAAGAACAGGACAAAGAGGACCGTATAGAGGTTAACTGCCAATTTTCCGTCCTTCATGAAGGACATATGCATGGCTGTATTCGGGTTCCACAGCAGGAGCAAAACCAGCACGCCTACATAGCAAACCAACGCAACCGCAACATAACGCATGAGGGAGGCCTTCTGTCCTTTTTTCTGGCTGGTACGCACAGTAAGGCCAAAAAATGGGACAGCAAAGACATAGCCCACGATCATCATCGGCAGGTACAGCCCATCGTAATCCCCCATCATACAGGAGTAAAGCATAATCAGAACCGTAATATTTGTTGCGACGGACAGTGCCAGCTTGCATCCGCCACCTGCAATCATAAGACGCTGCAGGGGTTTGTTCGCTTTCATAATCTGAATGTACTCAGATACTTTGACAGTTTCCTGCCTTCCACCCAGCCCGAAGTATTTAGACTGGTCCTTTTCCCAGATGCCAATGATGGCAAGAATCGTGAGGAGAACAGATATGCCGATTCCAATTGGGGTCATGGCAGCGAACCAGCTCTGGTTGTAATCACCGAAGATGCTGTCACGGGCAAGGATGGGACCTATGAACTGCATGATGCCCATACCCGCAAGAGAGCCGATCGTATTAAAAATTGTAAACAGCGGCCGCTGTTTCGGATCATTGGTCAAAACTGCCTGCGCCGCTCTGGTGACAGAGGTCTGGAAGGTGTAACCGATAACCCATACTGCGTAAAGCAGGATAAAGAGTGCATACCGCAGCCACATCATGCTTGCCGGCACAAAAGGAGTAAACACATACAGGAGGATGACAGAAACAGCCATAACGACCGAACCGATAATCATAAATGGCCGAAACTTGCCAAAACGGCCATTGGTTTTATCCATCAGTGCACCGATAATCGGATCTGTAATGGCATCAAAAACACGCATCCCTGTGACCATAAAGGACGCAAAAACCGTTGCGATTCCCAGCACGACACTGCCAAAGGTAGCAATATACGTCAGAATCAGGACATAATAAACGTTGGTTGCACCGTTATTCATCGGGAACAGCGCAAGCTGGTAAAACTTTGCCCGGTTTAACTGTGTGTTGCTTGTGTTTTCCATAGTGTTATCCCTTTCTCAAACCCAATTAGCACCTTTGTCCCCTGCTGCCTGCAGCGTGTAGGAAGCGTTCGGTTTGGAGACCTTGTAAAAGACCGCTTCATCGGCCACTTCACCGCCAGCCGCGCGTATTCTGGTTTCGGCGCCCATGGGAACCATAAAGGTAAAGATATGTTCGCCATGCTTAGTCTCAAGTTTATCACCATTGACATAGAGCGTTATTTCATTCTGATTGGAATAGACTTTTACCTCAATTTTTTCTTCCGTGCGGTCCTGAAAGCGTTTGGAGCAGATATGTACGAACGGCTCTCTGGACCAGTATGCTTTATACAGGTAAAAGCTGTCTTTGCGAGTCTTCCGGTCAAAGGTGACGAGGCCCTTGTGATTCATGCCCGGTTCCCCTCCCTGATCACGGGCATCTGCAGCAAAGTCAAACATATTCCAGACATGGGTGGCCCACATATACGGGTTGCGTTCGAAACACGCCAGCATATACTCATGGTATCTGGCCTGATACTCTTCCGTATGGTCCCCGCGGTGCGGATGAGAAGAATGCAGATTGGGTATCCCTTCGCAGCCATATTCGGAGTAGCCCAGACAGCGATCGGGATAAGCGGTATGGAAGAAGCGCATCCAGACGTCATTCAGCCACAGGCCCGGTACATACCAGCCAAGGTAGAGATTCCAGCTGACCACATCTGTTATATGGGCAACCGGGTTAAAAGGGCCACACATGGCATAACAGGCAAGTGTCGTAAAGCGGTTCGGATCCATGCGATGGCAAAGATCATTCAGAACACGGTGATTATCCAGCATGTCTTTTTTGTCTCTGGTAGAGTTTGTAATCTCATTCGACACTCCCCAGCAGACAATAGAGGGATGATTATAGCACTGTACAATCAGCTCTTTCATCTGAGATATGGTGTTTTCCCTGCCCTTCGGCATATGTTCGGAGATATAGGGTATTTCGGCCCAGACAACCATACCCCGTTCATCGCAGAGATCATAAAAGTACTGATCATGCTGATAATGGGCAAGACGGATTGTATTTGCCCCCATCTCGCAAATGATGTCCATATCTTCTCTGTGCATGTCCCGGGTGATCGCGTTTCCCACCCCCTTACGGTCCTGATGGCGGCTCACACCGCGCAGCGGATATCTGCGGCCATTCAGATAAAAACCGGTTTTGGGATGATAGTGGAAATCGCGCACACCAAAGCGAGCCGAAACTTCATCTCCTGATGATAGTTTTGCAATACAGGTGTAGAGATAGGGATCCTCAATACCGTTCCAAAGGTGTACATTCTCGATATACAGAAGTTGTTCAGATCCTTTTCCAGCTGCTACTTCCCTTCCATCCGCATCAACCAGGGTGACGGTTACAGTTTCTTCACTGTTCTGGAAGGTCTTTACAGAAACCTCTGCACGATCATAGCCCTCCAGAGGTTTTGCCGTTACCGTCAGACCGTATCCGCCGTAATAGTCGAGGTCAAAATGCTTCTCCGGAACGATCAGCAGTTCCACATCGCGGTAAATTCCGCCATAGAAAGTAAAATCGGCCTTCTGAGGATATACACTGTCGTTCGGTGCATTGGAAACCGATACGGATAACACATTCTCTTCGGAAAGAACATCTGTTACATCTGTACGGAACGTGGAATAACCGCCTTCATGCGACATCACTTTTTTTCCGTTCAATGTAACCGTGCATTCGGAGTTGACCCCGTGGAACTGAAGATAGACCCGTTCCGAATCCGCATAGGCAGGTTTCTCAAACGTTTTCTCATAGCCGCATAGGCAGCGTTTATAATCGTTCCCGCCATCCTGGCCGTCGACTGCATTCCAGGTGTGGGGAACACTGATCACTTCTACCGTGCCGGCCGGACCTTTAAAATGCCAGTCCTGATTCAGATTAATTATCGTTCTCATATTCCCTCCGATAGAATCATACTCCAGCAGGAGCTGCCGGAGTATGATTCAAAACTGTTTATTTCGCGGTTTTCGCGTTCTTCATGAAGGAAGCAATGATCAGCAGCAGGCACCCCAAAACAAACCCGACAACTCCGGTGACGGTGGCATAAAACACACGCCATCCAACCATATTCTGAGAGTTGTAGGAGAAGAGGCCGGCGATCATCAGGACGCGATCAGAAATCATAGTTCCGACAACGCCCATGAAAAGAGCGATTGCACCGACGGTTCCGAATGTGCTGAGAATGTCATGGTTCCCGAAGCGGGTCGGAGTCCATACCGCAACCAGACAGAGAAGGACACCGCAGACGCCCATCACCGTCAGTGTACTGACCGTTTTGTAAGCATACGCTGAATCGATGCTGCTGGAGGTCCGCATGCCAACGACACCAACAATACCGGCAACAGCGGCAATCAGGGTCAACCAGGAACCGAAAGTAAGCTTTTTAAGCATCTTATTTTTCCTCCTTTTTCCGCAGTTTGGCAACAAGATACAGGGCAGCGGAGCAGATCATCAGAGCGCCGAAAGCATACTCTGCAGTCTGATATGCGGTACGCCAGAACACAGGCAGCTTCACCACACGGGTGGACGCATCATAACGGTTCATAAGGTTAGACTGGCTCATCGCATAAAGAATCTTATGCACAGATGCCTTAATGGCATTCTGAGCGGTGGCATCACCGGAGAACACCCGCGCATCAATAACAGAGCCGTCAACCTGATCAGCGAAACGGCCGCCGTCAAGCGTTGTGGTAGAATAGAAGCCTGCCATTCCGCGTGTGTCATAACAGGTTGTACCGGAGGTCAAAACTGCGCCGTAAATATCGAAATCATCGTAGATATCGGTGACGGCATAACCACGGAAGCCGAATTCTTTTGCCAGGATATTTGTCATCAGACCGACAGAAGCCGTGCATTCAACGGAGCCTATTTTTGAGAAGGAGATCATCAGGCCGCGCATTCCCTGATCAAATTCGTCCGTATCATACTTGGTTGCCTCAAAAGCATACTGATAGGCACGAAGCTCAACTTCACGCGCGCGCTGCTCGGTCATGTAAGGGGCTACACCGGAGCGGTTGGTCTCCTGGTCATTGAAGGCATAGTGCTTCGGTGCGGCGATCAGGCCGTATTTCAGAGCGCCAACAGCGAATTCCATGGCCGTAACACCGGAGAGGATTGGATCTTCCGAATAGTATTCTCCGTTGCGACCATTATAGGCATGGCGATGGGTGTTCAGACCGGGTCCCCAGAGGATGGGAATTCCTGTAAAGAGGCTTTCTTCGCCGACAAAGGCACCGAGATCATAGCAGAGCTGCGGATTAAAGGAGGAAGCTGTCAGCGGACTGTTGCCGAACACTTCCGGATGCCAGTTCCCGTTGGGATCGGAAGCTGCAATGTTCCAGGGGGCCATCGTATCCTTAGAGGCGTTGAGATTGACAGCAACACCGTTGCCGGCGTTTTCCGTCATATAGGTCTCAACCGTGCCGATCGTGCTTGCTCCGGGAATGGAGGGACCGCCATAAGTAGCGAGGTACTGGGCTTCTTCAAGAGTCATGTTGTTGATGAGCTCGTCCCACTTCTCATCTTCAAAGTCAACGCCCCACATCTCATAAAACTTGACGCCGTTGTCTTCTTCCCAAATGATATCAGATGTATCATCATCGGTTTTGATAGTGTAATACTTGCCGTTGAGGTTGTCAATCAGCTCCTGACTGGTAAGGGTCAGAGCATCGTAGGTCTTCGGCCAGGTGCCGGACCAGTCGGCGCGGCTGAGATAGGTCACTTCGCCGGGCTGATAGTAGTTCCAGTCAGCATAGGGAATCTGATTTACAATCTTTTCGCCGGTCTTGGCAACGGAGAAGGCAGTGCGCTCGATAAAGCTCTCATCAATCTCACGTTCATAAGCCATATCGGCATTACCGGGGACATCCATGCCCTGCAGGGCCATAATGTTCTGAAGTGCAGCATGTGCTCCATTTCCGACAGCAAAGAAATAGGCCCCAGGATCGAGAATATAGCCACCCTCTCCATTATTGAGGGTTACATCATAACTTGCAATATACTGCAGATCGCAGATAACCTCGACTGTCTCAGACTCACCTGGCTGAAGGACCTGGGATTTGTCATAGTTAAGGAGCTGAATCGCACTTTTCTCGATACCGCCCTGAATATAAGGAGCCTGTCCATAAATCTGAACCGGCGTCTTGCCTGCCACATCACCGATGTTCGTAACTTTCACTCTGAATGTGGCTGTCGCATCGACGGAGCCGTTACTGTTCTTCTTAACCGCGAACTCCGGCTCCCCTTCAAATTCAAAGCTGAAGTCCGTATAGCTCAAGCCATAACCAAACCCATAAGCGACTTCTTCATCATAGTTCCAGTTGCCTGTGGATGCATATACGCCAGCAGTGGATGCAGCATTGCCCTGTCCTGCCACCGCATCATAATACCGGGTCTCGTAATAGCGGTATCCGACATAGATTCCCTCTGCTTCCATAATATACATGCCTGTATTACCACCGAACATACCGCCGCCACGGGTCACAGTACCATCGGCATTGGCATAGCGGAAGTTGCCCATGTTCTGCATGGCAGGTGCAGACATATTCTTTGCAGCGAAGATGTCAAACAGACCGCCGGAAGGACTGACCTTACCTGAGAGAATGTCAGCAACACCGAGCATTCCATAGGCACCTGGTGCGCCAATCCAGAGGATAGCATCAACATCCGGATCATTCTTCAGGTCTGCAATTTCCACAGAGGCAGAGCTGTTGATAAGGACGATAACCTTATCGGAGCACTCTTTAGCAAGAGCAATGGCATCACGCTCGTTCTGGGAAAGAGCAAGGGGCTCATCCATACCGAGGCCGGGAACTACACCGCCCGGAAGATAGTCATGGCTCTCACCGGACGCACGAGAAATCACCACAATGGCTGCATCGCCATACTGTGCAAAACTGTCTTTATAACCCGGATTCACCTTTTCAATGTCCGCAAGAGAAGGCTCGCGCGGGTCAAAGACTTCTTCCGCCCCTTCGTTGTACTCGTGGTGGAAGTCCGCGAGAAGTTTCTCATAGATGTCTATCATCGTCTGATTGAGTTTGTAACCTGCGCCGTCAAAGTCAAACTCGTCACCGGTCCAAGCATCCATGGTCGGTCCAATCGTCACTTCACCTGTTGCCCAGTTACTGGAAGCAGAATCGGACATCGTGTTGGCAAAGTCAGTTCGATTATCCCGCAAAGCCTGTTCGAGATTAATGACCGGGCCCCAGACTTTTACGCCGAAGGCACTGCCCAGCACTGGTTTGTGACTGCGGATGCCGAGCAGGGTCACATTTGCGCCGGATGCGAGCGGCAGAACGTCATTCTCGTTTTTGAGAAGAACGCTGCCCTCATAAGCCTGACGCCGGTTGAGGTCAATGGCTTTCTGAATCAGTGCGTGGGAATTTCCGGTGCCATCCTCGTTCAGGACTTCATCGGAGGGGACAAACTTGTCATAGAGCGCACCGTCAGACTCCACCCGTTCCGACTGTGTGCCCATATAAGTGTCGATCGTCGCAGCATTTGCCTCAAGGACATTGCCCGCTATGATCGAGAGGGCGAGGAAGAAGCACATCAGGCTTGTCAGTCCCCGCCAGAGACCGGTTCTTTTCACTTTCATTCCTCCTGCAATTGTGTGTTAGGGATAGAATAGGCTCCAATGATATTTTGCTGTGATCTATATAACACACGCAAAGCGAAAACGGCAGTTTTTAGAGCGAACTGCCGTTTTTCCAGTGCGAATTGTCAGGGCACCATCTTATGGAATCCTGTGTTCGATTATTCAGTTCTGAAGCAGATAAATATCCAACGTGAAAAGATCCCCGTCGACAGACGCACAGAGACTGCCGCCGTATTTCTCGGCAATGAGCTTCATGCTCTTCATCCCATAACCGTGGAACCCTTCTTCCTCAGTCTTACTGGTCTTCGGGACACCGTCCTCAAAATGAAGCGTACCTGCAAAATAATTGCTGATGTGGATGCTGACCAGCTCTCCCCTGCGTTCGGAAATGATATCAATAATCTTCTTTTCCGGATCCTCCAATTTTTCCACAGCCTCAACTGCATTGGACACCGCGTTGCCAAACAGGGAATATACATCCATGATCTGCATGAAGCTGAGGTCTGCGCCATTTCCCGTGTAGGTCAGACGGATTCCCTCCTCCGAGCATCGAAGGCTGTTCTCGGTGAGAAGCACATCCAACGCCTCGTTGCCGGTATGAATCCGACTGCCATAAATGCGAACGGCATTCTTAATACTCTCAACTTCTTCCGGCGGCAGACGCATATCATGCAGCTTATGCTTTAAATCATGATATTTGATATTGATGGTGTCTATGGTCTTCTTGGAAAGCTCGTACTGTTTGCGTTCCTCCTGCCACATGAGATTCAACGCAGTATTTTCTGTCTGCAGGTCAACCAGCCGGTAGAGTACAAACTGTACCACCAGTGCCATTAAACAACAGGTAATGGCGTAGATGTTAACAGGAATGGAGTCTGCCGCTTTATACTGATTTACGACACGTGTCAAGCCAATACAGATCAGCATTACTGCAATCGACAATGCATTAAACCGCAAGTCCGGCTTTTTCCATCCCTGCGTTCGAGCAGAAAACAGGCCAATGGTCAAGAACGCCAACAGATATACCGGCGGAAAAACCACCAGTTCTGCCAGTTCCCAGTCTGCAAGCCCCATAGCAGTCATCCCACGGAACAGACCGGTTGTTGCCTGCACGATTTTCGCTGTGTGGTAAGCAATGTGTTCTACTGCATAACCGGCAACACAGAGGGAGAACAGGGCAGAAAAACGCAGACGGAAACAAAAACTCATGCCGGCAACCGTAAGTCCGAAGAGGAAGAGGTATATTAAAATCTGCACGAAAAGAGGCTGGTTTAAAGGTTCCCGGCGCGGCACGAGCAAATAACCTGCCATAAGCACCAAAAACACCCCTGCCAGACGAAGTGCAAAGTGTTTTCGTCTGTCTGCCGGATAGAGAAAAATGAATTCTGCAAAGAGAAGCTCGAGAACAAACTTCATCTTCTACCCCCCATAAAATCCGACATTGCTGCCAGAAACGCCTTTCTCTGCGGACGGGAGATATCCAGCTTCTTCTCGCCTATTTTCGCTTCCGTCTTACTGACAGACGTCACGTGATACAGATTAACTAAGCAGCTGCGATTAACAAAGACAAAGTAGCTGCGGTTAAGTTTTCCATAGGCTTCCTTGAGAGTCCCATATTCTTCAATATCCCCGTCAGCTGTGTGATATACAACATAATGCCCGTCAATATCAAGATATCGGATAGCAGAGATTTCAAGCTGACGGATTTCTCCATCGCATTTAACGGGAATATATTCTTCCGCACGTTTTGGAACACGGGAAACAGCACGCCTCATTTTGATGGCAAAGGAATACCTGTTGACCGGCTTCAAAATATAGTCCAATGCATCAACTTCATATCCGGCTATGGCATACTGGGTCATGTTGGTAACAAAGATCAGCAAGACTGTCGGATCCATCTTTCGCAGCACCCGTGCAGTTTCCATGCCGTTCATGCCCGGCATCTCAATATCCATAAATACAAGGTCATAATCGTTGGAGTAATTCCCTATAAAGGCAGTCCCGGTTAAGAACTCGGTGACAGAAAAGGAATAGCCTTCGCTCTCTTCCAGCCAGCGCAGACAGCTGCAAAGACGTGCCCGCTCTGCAGAATCATCTTCGACAACAGCAACACGGATCAATTCCCTCACCTCCCGCTTCTTTATCTGCTATCTTATCACAACTTGCGGATTCTTACAATTATGAAAGCAACGGCCAGGTCATATCCTGCCCGTTGCTTTGTAGATTCGTATTCAGATGCTTTGTTATCTGATGAAATTCGTTGTGGAGTCCCATTCCGTCTCAGGATAGGGAATCCCCTGCTGCCGGCCCAGTTCGAAGCACTTCAGCATCCAGACCATGTTTCTTGCCAGATTTCTCATCGTCTGCAGTCCTTCCGCGTCCTGTTCCGCATCGGCGGCAACACGGCCGTGGACCATATTCCAATAGGTTGAACCTGCCACAGGCATCTGGGAGATCCCAAAATACTTGTTCACTGCATCCAGCGCCGCTGTCGTTCCGCCGCGCCTCGCAACCGCCACCGCCGCTCCGGGTTTAAACATGAAAACATCGCTGTTGCTGAAGAAAACCCGATCCAGGAAAGAAAACAATCTGCCGCTGGGATGCGCATAATAGGTCGGCGTCGCAAAGACAAAACCGTCTGCTTCTTTGGCTTTCTCTACAAATTCGTTCACGCCGTCGTCATCAATAACGCATTTTCCCAGTTGTGAACACTTCCCGCACTGAAGGCAGTCCGCGATGGCTTTGCCTCCAAGATGGATGATCTCGGTTTCCACGCCGGCATCCTGGAAGACACCGACCATCTCATTGAGCGCACGCGCTGTTGTGCCATTCACATGGCTGCTGCCGTTCACCATCAATACTTTCATTTTTTCAGCCCCTTTGCGGAAAGATTATGTTCGGTTATTTCAGGGCTTGAGCTCGAGGTACAGCGCGCGATACTGTTCGGCGGAGACATCCCAGGAGACATCCTTTGCCATGTCACGCTTTACCATCTCATCCCAGCGATCACGCTCTGTAAAGTAAACTGTTTTGGCACGGTTGATCGCATCGAGCAGCAGGCCTGCCTCATAGCGGTCAAAGGTAAAGCCTTCCCCGCTGTTCTCGTACTGATTGTAAGGAGCTACCGTGTCTTTCAGGCCGCCTGTTTCGCGCACGATCGGCACAGTGCCATAGCGCATCGCAATCAGCTGTGTCAGGCCGCAAGGCTCAAACAGAGAGGGCACCAGAAACGCGTCTGACGCAGCATAGATATTATGGGCACGGCCCTCATCATACATAATGTTGGAGCAGACACTTCCCTTATAAGCCTGTTCATAGTAGCGGAAAGAATCCTCATAATACGCATCGCCGGTTCCGAGAACGACGACCTGGGTATTCCCGTCAATGACCGCCGGCAGAATGGCATTCACCAAATCCAGACCTTTCTGGTTCGTCAGGCGGGACACCAGCCCCAGGACGAACTTGTTCTCGTCAACTTCCAGGCCGAGCGCTTCCTGAAGGGCTTTTTTATTTGCCTTTTTCTTTTCGATCACATCAGAAGCCTGATAATTGACCGCCAGCAGGGAGTCCGTCGCGGTGTCCCACAGTTCGGTGTCGATGCCGTTGACGATCCCGCGAAGCTTCCAGGAGTGATGACGCATATGCGCATCCAGGTTTTCTCCGTAGAATGGGGTCTGAATTTCTCCGGCATAGGTGTTGGAAACCGTTGTGATCATATCGGCATACGCCAGACCGCCCTTGAGCATATTGGCGTCATCCTGACCCTGTTTGAGCACATCAATATTGAACACTTCGTCGGGCAGCCCGGACCAGTACTTGATCGTCGGGATGTTGTATACGCCCTGGAAACGAAGATTATGAATCGTCAGCATGCTTTTGGCACTGGAAACCGGGGTGCCGGCGAACAGTGTGCGCAGATAGATGGGCACGAGAGCAGCCTGCCAGTCATGGCAGTGGATGATATCCGGAACCCAGTTCATGTAGTTCAGGGCAGCCAGCGCCGCCTTCGAGAAGAAGCAGAAGCGGGGAATATCGTCGATCAGGTTAATGTACGGATTGCCGGCAGAGAAGAACTCCTCATTGTCAATAAAATCATAGACAACGCCGTCCCATACATATTCCATAATCCCCACATAGTAGCTGCGGCCGTCAGAGCATAGATTCATCATGAACTCACCGCGATAGATCATCTTGTCCTGATACTTCTGCGGGATGCATTTATAGCGCGGCAGGATCACCTTTACGTCGCAATTCTGCGCAGCGAGAGCCTTGGGCAGCGCGTACATCACGTCGCCGAGACCGCCGGTCTTTACGAAGGGATAGCACTCCGAACCGATGAAGGCAACGCTTCTTCTGGGCTGAGGAAGCACTTTCTCCTCTGCTGGCTCTTCATAAATCTCAACAGAGATATCTTCGGTTTTTTCCACGGGCTCCGCAGTCTCCTTTACGGTCTTTTTGCGGGGTGCCGCTTTCTTCACCGGCTTTTCCGCCGGTTCTGCTGCCTTTTTGGCGGCAGTCTTTTTGGTGCTTTCCTTTTTCGCGGGTTTTTCAGCGGTCTTCGCAGACGCGGATTCCGTTTTCACAGCGGTCTTCTTTGCCGTTGTTTTTTTTACGGGCTTTTCAGCCGTCTCTGCCTTTGCGGCAGTTTTCTTTTCTTTTACAGCGGCTTCTTCCGCCGCAGCTGTCTTTTTCGGCATAACAGATATACTCCTTATGACTGAAATCCTTACGGATTCGTGATTGACTGTTTATATGCATTCTCTGAGAGGAATGCCGTGCTTTAATATAGTCATAAAAAAGGAAAAGTCAAGGACATTCCAATTAAAATACGGCTTTTGAGGGAATTTTTGTGCAATATGACCGGCATTCTTTCAATTATTATCGTGCATAATACCGTTATATAATGATACAATGAGTTATCCAAAAAGTCTGGAGGAATCATCATGAAGAAACTGATCAACAAGTTTTTTAACAGGGAAAAGAAAAAAGCAAAGAAGAAAATGATGAAAAAAGTGAGAAATGCCATCCTCGGCTGCTGCGCCGCCGTTTGCCTGCTCGGAACCGGATATTTCCTCGGAGTTCACCGCAAAGTGCTCAAGGCTTACATCCAGGGCCGTCCGCTTCCGAAAGCGCCGAAAGGCCATTGCTGTCACAGATGACATGATGTAAAAACCCGAAACCGCGTTCTGCATGCGGCTTCGGGTTTTTCTTTCAGCTGTTTCTCAGCCCTGCCCGTAGTAAGCGTTTTTGCCGTGTTTGCGAAGATAGTGCTTATCCAGCAGTTCCTGCTGCATGGGGCCACGCTCCGGATTGATCATCATGGCATGCCAATCCATAAAGGCAACTTCTTCCATAACAACCGCGTTGTGAACCGCGTTCATGGCGTCGGTGCCCCAGGCAAAGGGGCCGTGTGAAAAGACCAGCACGCCCAGTACATCCGCCGGGTCTCTGTCAGAGAAGGTCTCAACAATGACCCTGCCGGTTTCCTTCTCGTACTCGCCCTTAATCTCCTCTTCTGTCATCGGACGGGTGCAGGGAATTGCACCATAAAAGTAATCCGCCTGTGTGGTTCCCATTGCGGGGATTGCCATACCCGCCTGCGCAAAAGTCGTCGCCCAGCGGGAATGCGTATGCACTATCCCGCCGCACGCGGGGAAAGCTTTATAAAGCTCTATATGAGTCGGCGTATCACTGCTCGGTTTCCATTTGCCATCGACGACCTTCCCTTCGAGATCAACCACCACCATATCCTCGACGGACATCCCGTCATAAGGAACACCGGACGGCTTGATAACGACGAGACCGGATTCCCGATCGATTGCGGAAACATTGCCCCAGGTAAAGGTAACGAGATGGTATTTCGGAAGGAGCAGATTCGCTTCGAGCACCTGCTTTTTCAGTCGCTTCAGCATGTCACAGAACCTCCGTAGCTGCTTTTTCCATTGGCAGCGCTTTCTGATAGCGTGAGAGAAAGACAGAGAATCCCGCAATGTCTGACGGATCCGCCATCAGCGTCGTGGAAACCGCGTCAGCGAATACGCGCTTGTCCAGATAGTCCTCCAGGCTCTCGTTCTCCTGCTTCCACAGCATGTATGCCGCAAGCAAGGCCATGCCGTAGGGTCCGCCTTCCCCTGCGGTCTCCATAACAGAAACCGGAGCCCCAACCGCCGCAGAGAGCATCCGCTGTCCGACACCGGGCGTCTTAAAGAAACCGCCGTGACCGTAAAGCTTATCAATCTCGACCTGTTCATTCTGTGTCAGAATATCCAAGCCGATTTTCAGTGTCGCGAGTGCGGAGAGAAGATGTGTCCGCATAAAATTCGCAAGTGTAAAACGGGCATTCTGCATCCGGGCAAATACCGGTCTTCCCTCGTTCAGGTCTGTTACGCCTTCCCCGGAGAAGTAATTGTAGCTGAGCAGACCGCCGCAGTCGCTGTCCCCTTCCATGGCCTTGTTAAACAGGAGCCGGAAGAGCGTGCCCCTGTCTACCGGAGTACCAATGAGCTCGGCAAATGAAGAAAAGAGATTCACCCAGGCATTGATATCGCTGGTGCAGTTGTTGCAGTGTACCATTGCAACCGGAAGACCGGCTGGGGTCGTCACCATATCGATTTCTCGATGAACACCAAGAGGCTTGTCCGTAACAATCATGGCAAAATCCGAGGTGCCTGCAGAAACATTGCCGGTTCTTACCCTGACGGAGTTGGTTGCTGTCATGCCGGTACCGGCATCTCCTTCACAGGGTGCGAGAGGAATCCTGGGCTGAAGCGTGCCGGTCGGATCCAGAAACAGAGCGCCTTCCTGCGTCAGTCTGCCGGCACAAACTCCCGCGGGCAGAACCTTTGGCAGAATGCAATGCAGATCAATGCCGGTAAGAGCATAGAACTTCTGAACCATCTCTTCATCATAATCGCAGATGGAGGAATCGATCGGGAACATGCCGCTGGCTTCTCCCACGCCCATCAGTTTTTCACCGCTGAGTTGCCAGTGGATATAGCCGGCGAGCGTTGTGAGAAAGGCGATCTGTCCGACATGTTCTTCCCCGTTCAGGATTGCCTGATAGAGGTGCGCAATGCTCCAGCGCTGAGGGATGTTGAATCCGAACAGATTCGTCAGTTCCTCCGCAGCTTCCCCTGTGATGGTGTTTCGCCAGGTGCGAAACTCCGCCAGCTGCCTGCCATCGGCGTCAAACGGGAGATAGCCGTGCATCATGGCAGAGACACCAATCGCGCCGACTGTTGTCAGATCGGTGCCAAACTTCTGCCTCACATCCTCACGCAGAGAAGCAAAGCAGGACTGGATCCCGCTGTGGATATCCTCCATGGTATAAGTCCAGATTCCGTTGACGAGACGGTTTTCCCACTCGTGGTCGCCGGAGGCAATCGGGAGATGATTCTCATCAACCAGGACGGCCTTGATCCTGGTGGAGCCAAGCTCAAGGCCGAGAACAGTCTTCGTCAGATCCATCATGCGAAAGGATTCTCCGTGGGATACGGGAGAGCCTTGGGCTGGTTGTATCCGATATCTTCAACACCGAGGAACTTGAAGACCTCGAAGAGCGCCTTGCCGTGGTGGCCGAACGCCACAGCGCCGTGATGCGGGAAGCGCTTCTGAATCAGCACATGGCGATAAAATCTGCCCATTTCATGGATGGCGAAAACACCAATCCCACCAAAGCTGGTCGTTGCAACCGGCAGCACTTCGCCTTCCGCAATATAAGAGCGGAGTTTGCCTTCGCTGTCGCACTGAAGCCGGAAGAAGGTGATCTCACCGGGCGCAATGTCACCTTCCAGCGTACCGCGGGTAAAGTCGGGGTCGCTTCCTTCCGGTTCGAGAAGGCGATGCTGAATGAGCTGGTACTTGACAGCACGGTCAGAGCACATCTTGCAGCTGGGAGTATTGCCGCAGTGGAAGCCCATGAAGGTGTCGGTCAGGGTGTAATCGAACTTGCCCTTGATCTGCTGCTCCCACATCTGTGCGGGAACGGAGTTGTTGATATCAAGGATTGTCACGGCATCACCGCTGATGCAGGCACCGATGTATTCGGACAGAGCACCGTAAATATCCACTTCGCAGCTGACAGGAATCCCTCTGGCAGCGAGGCGGGAGTTGACAAAGCAGGGCTCAAAACCGAACTGCTCCGGAAATGCCGGCCAGCATTTATCGGCAAAGGCAACGAACTTTCTGGCACCCTTGTGCGCCTCTACCCAGTCGAGCAGAGTCAGCTCAAACTGAGCCATACGCTCCAGCAGATCGGGGAAGTACTTGCCTTCTCCCATCTCTTTGGCCATGTCCTCACAGACAGCAGGGATGCGGGCATCACCTTTGTGTGCCTTGTAGCTCACGAGCAGATCAAGTTCGGAATTCTCTTCGATTTCCACACCGAGCTCATACAGGCCCTTGATCGGCGCGTTGCACGCGAAGAAGTCCTGCGGACGGGGACCGAAGGTAATGATCTTCAGGTTCTGAACACCGATTACCGCGCGGGCAATGGGATAGAACTCCTTGATCATCCGGCCGATATCCTCTGCGGTTCCGACCGGGTACTCGGGAATATAGCCCTTGAGGTGGCGCATGCCGAGGTTATAAGAGCAGTTGAGCATGCCGCAGTACGCATCGCCGCGTCCGTTGATGAGGTCTCCGTCTCCCTCCGCAGCCGCTACAAACATGCAGGGGCCGTCAAAGTTCTTTGCGATCAGCGTCTCGGGGGTCTCCGGTCCGAAGTTGCCAAGAAAGACAACAAGCGCGTTGCAGCCGGCAGCCTTGACATCTTCCACCGCTTTGAGCATGTCCAGTTCATTCTCAACGGTTACGGGGCACTCATAGATGTTCCCGCCGCAGGTCCTGACAATCGCTTCCCGACGGGAAATGGAAAGGCCAATGGGAAAGCAGTCGCGGCTGACGGCAACAATACCAAGTTTCACTTCCGGAATATTCTGCATTTTTTACTCCTCCTGATTTCATTTTAATAATGATTCTGTTTCGGTCATGAATTGTTCACCTTGACTGATTTCAGTATAGCAAAAGCAGTGTGGATTTCCATGACATTTCTGAAAAAAACATTAGACAATCTTGACATTCTATCATTTTCGGCATCTTCAACAGAAAGCGCATGAAAAATTGTGCAAAATATACAAGGCTCCTTTCCCATCAAAGAGAACGGAGCCTTGTATAGCTTTCTTCCCTCGTAAAAAAACGTTCAACAGAGTAGAGGCTGCGCGGTCCAGGGCCCTGATCGGGGAGTTCCGTACGCCGTCGGTATTCCTCCGGTGTCATTCCGCATTCTTTGCGAAAGCAGGAAGAAAAGTAACGATAGTCGGAAAAGCCGACTTCCTCGCAGACATCCAGCAGGCGCATTCTGCCGGAGCGGATCAGACGGCAGGCACTGTGATAGCGAATCATATTGATATATTCCTGAAAGGTCTGATTAAGATTCTGCTTTAGGAAGCGCGACATATAACTGACCGTGCATCCCTCTGCTTCGGCGAATTCTGCCAGACTGATCTTATGCATATAATTCTCGTCCGCGTAATTCAGAAATCTGGAAAGCCTGGCATTTCGCTTGTCCGCGCTGGACAATTCTTCCTCACTGAGCCGATACGCCGGCGCAACAGATAACAGCGACGCCATAATCTCCGCAGCGCGGCTGATGCAGCGGAGTTCGTAATATGGTTTTCGGTCCAGATACTCCTGCAGAAGAGATCGCATCTCCATCCGGAGCGCGGTTTTCTGAGATTCGCAGCAGAATTCACTTACCACGCAGCTCTTCACCGCCACTGTTCGCAGCTCCGGATAGGCAGACGCAAAAACCTGCGGAGAAATCTGAAGACAGAGGAAAACCGCCTCTCCACCCGCTGTACGAAACTCATGAAGCTGATTGGGATAGAACAGGAACAGGTCTCCCTTTTTCCCAGAGAACCGCTGCCCACCGCAGCCAATCTGCAAATCACCGTCCGTGATCCAAATCAGCTCCCATTCCGAGTGAAAATGCGGTGTCCGGTACTCAACCGCATCAAAAAAGATGCTGATCCCGTCTATCTGTCGATGCCGTATGATTTCAAGCTCGCTCATTCTGCCTGCTCCGTTCTGTTTAATCTGTTTGAGAGAGCCTGTCCGCGGCATAACGCAGGAGAATCTCCGCTGCCTGTCCGCGGACATCGGCGGACTCCGCACCAAGGATTACCAGCACGATCACGTGCTCTCCATCCTCTGCCTGCACCGGCATGGTGGCAACAAGGCAATAGCCCGCACGATTGGTGGAGCCGGTTTTCATCCCTGTTACCCCCTCCATGTTAAACAGCAGCGGGTTGGAGTTGGCAGACTGGTAGTTATCCAGAGACGGCATCTTCAGATACTGCCGGGAAGTAATCTCCGTGATGTCGGGATAGCGTTCCAGAATCAGACAGGTCAGTTTGAACAGATCTGACGCACTCATCCGATTTTGGTGTTTAACCGGTACATTCCCCTCCGAATAGGAGGGCAGCCCATGACAGTTAAACATCTCCGCGCTTCTCAGACCGAGCTCCTGTGCTTTGGTATTCATCCTCTGTACGAATGCTTCTTCACTGCCGCAGAGATGTTCCGCCAGGGCCAACGCACATTCATTGCTGCTGGAGATGAGCATCCCCTCCAGCAGTTCCCGGAAAGGGATCGCCTGACCGGCGAGCATGCGTATAATTCCGTCCGCTGAGAAGGACAGGCGCTGTACATTCTCTGAAATGCGTACCGTATCCGTCTCTCTGATTTCTCCGGAATCGAGGGCTTCCCGCAGTACCACATAGCTCAGGAGCTTGCTGATGCTGGCAACCGGCATCGTCTCGCGGCTGTCATAATAGAAGAGGCTTTTCCCTGTTGCGGCGTCTCCGAGATAAACGCTGTTCATCATCTCAAAATAGCCGTCTTCTTTCAGTTGACTGATGTCCGGCAGGAAAGGCCGGTCAAGCTGCAGCACGAGCCGCCCCGAATCGGGAAGTTCTGCCGTCAGGTCCAGCATCAGCTGCACATCCGTGAGGGACATATAAAGATCGCCGTTACCGTTGTTATGTGTATAGTATTTGTGCTCATTGCCATCAACAAAGAGCCTGTTGCGATACGGATTTAGCACGTCAGTTCCGGAATATGGACGCTCCTCAGAGGCTCCGGAGGACAGCGCCGCTGCCTGAGCGCGCGTCACAGCGAAATACTCCCCGTCCGTGGAAGATACAATCCGTTCAAAGCGAAACTGCTTCTCTGTTCCGTTCAGGGCAGCTGCCAGGTCTGTCAGGGAGAGATAGATGTTTCCGGCATACAGCGCGTCATAGGCGCGGATCAGCTGAGGGTCTTTCCCCTCGATCTCCGTACGCAGCGTGTACGGCCCGTTATCCGCGAAAGCAGAGACCGGGCAGAGAGCCACAATCAGCAGCAAAACCAGTATCCACAGGACAATCCGTTTTTTCATATCCGCTCCTTTCTCCTGGAACTCGACAGAATCGTGCCACCCCCCAGGACAGTGTCACCGTCATACAGAACCGCGGCCTGTCCCGGAGCGGGCGCCCGCTGTGGTTCGTCGAAGCAAATGATCAGAGTATGATCCTCCTGATAAACTGTGGCGGGTCGGGCTGCCTGGCGATAGCGCAGTTTGACATCCGCGCGAATTGGGCCGGTCAATGCTTCACCGGAGATGATATTGACATCACCGGCAAAAACCGTATCAATCATCAGGCCCTCTTCTTCTGTCAAAGTAACGGTGTTTCGGACCGGGTCAATCGCGGAAACATACAGGCGCTCTTTTGCAGAAACTCCAAGTCCTCTG
Organism: Oscillospiraceae bacterium; assembly: GCA_017448455.1. Classification (GTDB taxonomy): domain Bacteria; phylum Bacillota; class Clostridia; order Oscillospirales; family Oscillospiraceae; genus Limivicinus. Next base: position 23,066 of record JAFSLL010000158.1, read on the forward strand.
CGCTGACCGACCGTGTAATGGATAATCCCTTTGTGTCTGCCAAGCACCGTTCCGTCGGGTCTGATGAAATCCCCTTCCGGAAAACGCTTTCCGGTGTGACGCTCAATAAAAGACGCATAATCTCCATCCGGAACAAAACAGATATCCTGGCTGTCCGGCTTTTCCGCATTGCGGAAGCCGGCCTGATCCGCCAGCATCCTCGTTTCCTGCTTGCGTAGTTCCCCGAGCGGGAAAAGGGTCCGGGACAGCTGTTCCTGGGTGAGCGAATAGAGCACATAGCTTTGATCTTTCGACCCATCCAATGCTTTTTTCAGAAAATATCGCTCCCCTTCCCGGACAACTCTTGCATAGTGACCTGTTGCGATGGCATCACAGGAGAGAAGGAGTGCGCGTTCATAGAGCATTTCAAACTTCAGATAGCGGTTGCAGTCGATGCAGGGATTCGGTGTCCAGCCCCGCTGGTAGCTTTCTGTAAAAGGATCCATGACTTTTTCCCGAAACAGATCGGACAGGTTGAAGACATAGTATGGCATGCCCAAGCGGCAGGCAACCCCACGCGCGTCCTCCACGTCATCAAGAGAACAGCAACTCTTGTCTGTCCTGGGTGGAAGCGTCTCGTTCCCAAACAGTTTCATTGTGCACCCGACACAGTCATACCCTTGCTGCTTCAGCAAAAGTGCCGTAACACTGCTGTCTACACCGCCGCTCATGGCAACCAAAACTCTGCCCATTTCGTCTCACCTCCCATCACAGAACGATAAATAATTATAACATTGTGATTCTTCCCTGCCAAGCCCTTTTGTTTTTTGAAAAACTGTGATAGAATCCCTGCAGAACATAGGGAAAGGAACGAATGCCATGCGCGCTGTTGTTACCAGAGTTAATCATGCTTCCGTCCGCATCGACGGTGAAATCCACGGAAAGATTGAAAAGGGGCTGCTGGTCCTGCTGGGTGTACACCGGGACGACACGGAGAAGGAGGCTGACAAGATTGCGGACAAGATCTGCGGACTGCGGATCTTTGAAGATGAAAACGGAAAGATGAACCTCTCTCCCGACAAAGTCGGAGCAGACCTGCTGATCATCAGCCAGTTTACCCTGTTCGCAGACTGTCGTTCGCGGCGTCCGGGCTTCTCTCTGGCCGCGAGACCGGAAACAGCCATCCCACTGTATGAAAGAGTGATCGCCTCCTGCCGGGAACGCGGTTTCGATGTTCAGACCGGTGTTTTTGCTGCGGAGATGATGGTCGATTCCGAAAATGACGGTCCCGTAACCATCCTGCTCGATACCAACGAGCTATAGTGCTATCGTGCAAAATGAACGCTGCTGAAGCAGCGTTCATTTTGCATTCTGATCTTTTTATTTTATCATTCCCTGGAGTTTTCCCAGAAGGCCGCCGAGGAGTCCGTCTTCACCGATCGTACCGTTATTCATCAGGATCGGAAGAATATCTGCGATTTCGAGCTTATCTCCTTTCAGGATTCTGCCTGCAAGCTTTTTGCTGTCCGAATCAGCTGAGCGATAAAGCTCCAGAAATTTCTTTTCGGAAGCCGTCAGCTTCTCTGTCGCAGCCGTCTTGGCTGCAGTACCGGCAGTCTTCGCAGCCGTACCTGCCTTCCCGGCAGTGCTCGATGTTTTCGCTGTTGTACCTGTTTTTTTGGAAGTACCAGACGTCTTGGCTGTTGTGCCTGTCGTCTTCTTCGCGGCAGCTGAAGTCGTTGAAGTACCGCCTTTCGGTGCTTCCAGAAGAGACTTCTGCGTTACACCGAGAACCTTGGCAATTGCCTTCAGTTGTGCCTGCGTCAGTTCCTTCTCACCCCGCTCGGCTTTCCCGACATCCGCGGCGCTTAGCCCGTCAACTGCGTTTGCCAATGCGGTCTGAGACAGCTTTTTCGCTGTTCTTCCCTCATTAATCAGTGTGCCGACATTTTTTGCTGCCATGGTACTGCTCCTCTCTTTTTATTATCATTCTTAACAATCAAATTTATTTTGCTTATTGATCACTCCAAAACGGCGTAACCATCGGCTGATCATTTGCTGCAGCGGTTTTCAGAAGCTTCAGCGCCCGGCTGAACATCCAGCTGACAAATATGAGAAAGACAATCCCCATAATTTCACTGTGCAGGGTAGCGACAAAATCATAGATGCCATGCAGCAGCGCCGGTAGAATGAGCGCTGTCCAGCGCGCATTCTTCGCTTCCTCATCATAACCAGCCAGTTCATATTTTTTAGCTACGCCGTACCACACTCCCATAAACACGCCAAAGCAGGCATGGCCGGGGACCGCGGTCACCGCGCGCGCAAGCGCGGCACCGAAACCATAGGTGAGGACATAACCGATGTTTTCCCACAGGGCAAACCCGAGGGACACGAAAACTGCGTAGACCACGCCGTCGAAAGTACAGTTGAAATGCGGGCTCCTCCATGTGCGCAGCTTTAACAGCAGGTATTTAAATCCCTCTTCCGAGACTGCAACTACAATAAAATACAGTAAAACGTTGTATACCAGTCCCCCGTCGGGGAATACGGAAGTGAGGGCTCTTTCGCCCAGCTGTTCCGTTACGGCCGCCATTGAAGTCGATAAAATGCCGAGGAACAGCAGCGATAAAAGAAGCCCGATCGGTTCCTTCTCCACCTTATCCGCCCGATAGACACGTACCATCAAATACACAGCCGGGAAAACAGCCGCTGCAACAAGTATCAATACCACCATGAGAGTATCCTTCCGTAAAAGACGCAAGCCCGGCAATGCCGGGCTTGTTGTGTTTTATTGTTTATCCAGATAAGTCTTTAAAAGTTCCTGCAGAAGCTCATCCCTGTCCAGGCGACAGATCAGACTTCTCGCGTTGTTGTAACTGGTAATGTAGGTTGGGTCCTCTGACAGGATATATCCGACAATCTGGTTGATAGGATTGTAGCCCTTGACCATCAGGGAATTATAGACAGAAGAAAGAATCTCCTTCATCTCCGCCTTGCTGTCAAGTGCTGCAAACTTTCTGGTTGCGTCCTGCATCAAACATCACTCCCGATCACAAGTCATTTCTCTCATTCTCCGTAAAATAACGGGATCTTGGTATTATTATACCACAACTTGTGATCAAGTAAAGAGTTTTTTGCACATTTTGTGGTGAGTTCAGCGCATTTCGGCTCCAAAACGAGTCTGGAGTGCTTTCAGCACATTGCTGACGATTGTTTCCGCATGTTCATCCGTCAAAGTCTGATCTTCCGCGCGCATGGTCAGTGAGAAGGCAACCGACTTTTTCCCCTCGACGATGTGGTGACCTGTGTAGACGTCAAACACCTTGCAGTCTTTCAGGTATTCCCCACCGCTCTCGCGAATCACATCCTGCATATCGCCGACCGGAAGATTAAGATCACAGATTACCGCGATATCACGGGTAACCGCCGGGAAGCGCGGCAGCGGTTTGAAGACCGGTGTGCCGCCCCGCAGCCGAAACAGTTCATCAAAGGAGATCTGCGCGCAGTAGAATTCCGCATCAACGGAATAGTTGTTCATGACACGGGGATGAATCTGTCCCAGGGTGCCGATACAGGCATCCCCTGCCCAGACCTTCGCGCAGCGGCCCGGATGATAGGATGGATTCTCCAGATCCCGGCTGTATCGGACATTCTGAATGCCGAGCCGTTCAAACAGTTCTTCCAGCCAGCCCTTTAATACAAAGAAATCAACATTCTCGCCGTAGGCACCGATCGACAGCGTCTTCGGCTCGTCCGCGAGACCGTCCTCACGCTTGTGATAGGTTCTTCCGATCTCATACAGGGCTGCCGACGGATTGCGGTAATTGAAGTTTCTGGTTAAAATCTCCAGCATGGAGGGGAGCGTTGTGGTACGCATGATGGAAGTATCTTCTCCCAAGGGATTCAGGATCTTCAAGCTGTCCCGCAGCGGAGAATCTTTCGGCAGGCAGATCCGGTCATAATAGCTGGGGCTGATGAAGGAATAGGTGATGATCTCATCCATGCCAAGGCTGCGGCAAATCTCGCCGATGCTCCGCTCACACTGCTGTTCCGGTGTAAAGCCTCCGCAGGTGCTGATCGCCCCGGTAAACTGGACCGGAATCTCATTGTATCCGTAGAAACGCGCAACCTCTTCCGCGAGATCGGAGTAATGCTCCACATCCGCGCGCCAGCTGGGAACACGGACGAGATCGCCGTCGACCGAAAAGCCGAGTTTCACCAGGATCTCTTTCATTGTCTGTGCGCTGATATCGGTTCCGAGAAGCGCGTTGATCTTCGCCGGCTCCAGCGCAAGCACGGTTTCTTTTCTTCCGGCAGGATAGACATCAATAATGCCTTCAACCACTTCGCCCGCGCCAAGCATCTCGACCAGTTCACAGGCGCGCTGAACCGCCTTCAGGGTATTTTCGGGATCGAGGCCTTTCTCATAGCGGGAAGAAGCGTCCGTCCGCATGCCAAGCGCTGTGGCGGTACGGCGGATAGATACGCCGTCGAAGTTCGCACTCTCAAAAAGAACCATTGCCGTATCGCCGACAATCTCACTGTTTTCACCACCCATGACACCGGCAACACCGACCGGTCTTTCCGTGTCACAGATGCAAAGCATATTGGGGCTCAGCTTTCGCTCAGTTCCGTCCAGCGTCCGAATCGCCTCACCCTCCCGAGCAAGCCGTACATGAATTTCTCCGTTCTGCACACAGCTGAAGTCGAAAGCGTGCATCGGCTGGCCATACTCGAGCATGACATAGTTGGTGATGTCGACCAGATTATTAATCGGGCGCATTCCGGCATTGCGGATACGCTCCCGCATCCAGGCCGGGGACGGCGCAATTTTGACATTCCGTACCATACGGGCCGTATAGCGGCGGCAGAGGGTCGGTTCCTCAATGATGATCTTTGTCAGTTCATTGATATCACCGCCGGCTTTCGCCTCAACAACCGGTGTATGGAGTTTGAGCGGACGGTCGAAGGTAACAGAGGCTTCCCTCGCGAGACCGATCATGCAGAGGCAGTCCGGCCGGTTCGGGGTAATCTCGAACTCGACGACATGGTCATCGCGTCCGATCATCGCCGCAACATCATCACCGGGTTTTACGTCTTCTTTCAGAACGAAGATGCCGTCCGGAATGCAGTGCGGAAACTCCGCCTGCTGCGCATGCAGATCCGCAAGCTCACAGACACTGCCCTTCTTTGTATCAAATGCAAGCAGATCGCCTCCGTGTACGTTCATACAGCGGGTAACAACCTGAATTTCGCCGTCACCGAGAGAAAGGCTCAGTGCCCAGCCGGCGTCGCAGGACTGTACGGTCAGAACTCTTGCCGCTTTCACGGAACCGAAAATTCTGTCACCTTCGCGAATATCCGACGAGATCGACGGTTTATTTCTGTCGAGCGGATGATAGTCGCCCAGGATCGCCGCCGCATGGATTTCACCATAGGCATAATCGTGTGTCGTCAGCTCCAGTTCCTTCAGAGAGCAGAGCATCCCCTGAGATTCGACCCCGCGCAGTTTGCCGCTGTGAATCTCCGTTCCGTTGGGCAGAAGCGCCCCATCAAGCGCGGCAGGGACCAGATCACCGACATGGACATTCCACGCGCCGGTTACAATCTGTATCGGCAGTTCAGAACCGACATCCACTTTCACAACAAACATATGGTCGGAATCCGGATGCTTTTCCATGCTGAGAATCTTCCCTACCACGACGCCACGCAGATTCGCAGACAGGTCTTCCGTCACTTCGACCTTGGAGCCGGAAACGGTCATCGCTTCCGCAAAGCTGCGGTCGCCATATTCTTCCAAAGGAAGATCAACAAACTCATTCAGCCATTTTCTGGATAAATTCATGATTCGCCCCTCCTTCAGAACTGTTCCAGGAACCGAACATCGTTTTCGAATATGAGACGAAGATCGGTAATCTTATACTCGCCCATAGCCAGACGCTCCAAGCCCATGCCAAATGCCCAGCCTGAATAGACATCCGGATCGATCCCACAGCCGGCCAACACTTTCGGATGCACCATTCCGGCGCCCAGAACTTCAATCCAGCCCTCGCCCTTGCAGGTCGGGCAGCCCTTTCCTCCGCACTTGTGGCACTGGATATCCATCTCACAGCTCGGCTCGGTAAACGGAAAATGGTGCGGACGGAAGCGGGTAACCGTTCCTTTGCCGTAAATCTTCTCCACAACCAGATTCAGCGTCGCCTTCAGATCAGACATGGTAACGCCCTTATCTATGACCATTCCTTCAATCTGATGAAACATCGGAGAATGGGTCGCGTCCACTTCATCCTTGCGGTAGACACGGCCCGGTGCAATCATGCGAATCGGGAGTTCTTTGGTCTCCATCGCATGAATCTGCATGGGAGAGGTCTGGGTCCGCAGGCAGATACGGCTGTCTTCCGTGAAATAGAAAGTATCCGTCCACTCACGCGAGGGGTGACCCTCATCGATGTTGAGTTTCGTAAAGTTATAATCCGAGAGCTCGACCTCCGGACCGTCAACGATCTCAAAGCCCATCCCGATAAAGATGTCCTTAATCTGATCAAGAACGTTGTACATGGGGTGTTTATACCCCAGTTTCCGTTTTTCACCCGGCAGGGTAACGTCCACCGTCTCCTGAAGAAGCTTCATGTTCAGTCTGGCTTCATTCAGCACCCTGCGGCGCAGCTCAATGTTCTCTTCAATCTCGCTGCGCAGCTGATTCGCCAGCTGTCCCATCTGGGGGCGCTCTTCCGCAGACAGTTTTCCCATCTGACGGAGAATGGCGGTCAGTTCGCCTTTCTTGCCGAGGTAACGCACACGAAGACTTTCCAGAGAGTCGACATCCTCGCTCTCCAGAATCGCCTTCAGGGAAGCATCTCTCAGCTTCATCAACATTTCTTTCATGGCCTGCTCCTCATTAAAAAAATAAGCCCTCGTCCTATCAAATAGGACGAAAGCGTGCTTCCGCGGTACCACCTATCTTCGGCATAAGCATGCCGCAGCTCAAACGGACTTAACGCGTCCCACACGCCGGTGATTGGCCGGAGCTCCCGGGCGAACCAGACACCGCTTTTTGAAGGGGCTCTCAGCCGCTGACCCCTACTCTCTGACAAATCGCACTGCGCCATTTTCCCGTTCACAGCAAAAGTGAGCTTAACACAAACCGGCTCACTTTGCAAGCCTGAATTGACAGTTTTCCGGAAAATGCTTTCAATACGGTCGATCTTTCTGTCAAGGAACAGAATATCAGAAAACTGATCTGACGAAAACGATCCAGGCAGAGGCGATAAACGTGTCCATCGTTTCTGTATGGTTGAATGATGAAAACGAAGAGGCCGACGCCGGTCTCTTCGTAATTCTTTACTGTTCAATAGTTCCCAGCTCGTCAAGGTTCAGTTCGAAAGCCGGAATGAAGTGCTCCAGAAAATACTGCACTTCGGGCATCCCACTTTCTTCCAGGATCTGTCGGGTCTGCGCTTCGGCAGATAAGAATTCATTATTACCCGCTTTGCGCTCTTCTATGCATTTCATATACGCGGAAAGCTTGTCTGCCGCTTTCACAAGATCATGTACCCGCTCCTGAACTTCCCCGGTCAGGATCGGCTCATACGAGGGGCGGAGCTCTTCGGGAAGTGTCTCCAGCAGCTTATGGCAGGCCAGTTCCTCCACCTGTTTATAGGCATTTCGAATCTCCGCACTGTGGTACTTGATCGGCGTTGGCAGATCGCCCGTCAGAATCTCGGAACTGTCGTGATAGAGCGCAACCGTTGCCGCTTCATCCGGATTGCAGGGCTGTTTGAACACATCCCTTCGAATAACGCCGAGCGCATGTGCCAGGACCGCAACCATGTGACTGTGCTCCTGGATATTTTCGGGCAAAGAGTTGCGCATCAGGCTCCAGCGTCCGATATAGCGCATTCTGGAAATATAGGCAAAAAAATTCCCTGTCATAAACTTCTCCTGTGCGGTACCCTAATTCTGAAAAACAAGTACAGAAAGCATTATAGAGACTCCAGCCCTGCAAGTCAAGGCCGGAACAGAAAACTCCCCGGGAAGTCCCGGGGAGCCGTTTTATCTGGTCTATATGATGGTTGCAGCCTGTAATCAGCCGACCGTGCAGTACATGAAGTACTTGTATCCGAGCGGGTTGGCGAAGAAGCCATCCACATCGGAGCTGATCATGTAGGTGTCGGTGTAGAAGTACAGCGGGCAGATGCAGCCGGTGCTCATGAGGAGGTCCTCAGCGCGGTGCATGAGCTCGTAGCGAACTTCGTTGTCGGTGCAGGTCTTGATGGTCTTGATCAGAACATCATAGGTGTCTGCCCAGGTTCCGTTCTCAACGGCAACATCATAGCCGAGATCTGTGAGATCGAGGCTGTAAGCAGCGACATCCTTGTGCGCATCCTTACCGAACTGAACGTCATTGTTGCCGGAACCGCTGGTCCACATATCCAGGAAGCAGATCGGATCGTTGTAGTCAGCGAGCCAGCCGTTACGGGCGATGGAATAGTCGCCGTTCTTACGGGTGTTCAGGAAGGTGGCCCACTCCTGGTTCTCCAGGTTCATGGTGATGCCGACACCGGCAAGAGCGCTCTGCAGATACTCACCGATCGCCTTGTGGCTTTCAGAAGTATTGTAGAGGTAGGTCATGGTCGGGAAGCCGGAAATCATACCGGTCGCTTCATCATAGGCATAATACTTCTTCAGGACTTCAAGAGCCTGGGTGAAGTTGTCTTCAAAAGCATCGGCAGAAACATTGTAGTAACCGTTAAAGCCGTCGTTGTGACCGGCAGTCTCATAGAACTGAGAACCATCGGGGTTGGTCATACCCATGGCAACGAAGGAGGAAGCGGGAACCTGGCCAGCCTGGCCGATTTCCTCAACGATGTAGTTGCGGTCGAATAGAAGGCTGATCGCGTTGCGGATCTCCGCTTTCGCAGCTTCCGCCTCAGCGCCGGTCAGGCCACTGTCGGCAGGAAGGATTTCCTCGTTGACATTCCAGCAGACATAGTAAGTGCCGATCTGGCCGGCCACGACATATTCATCGGGATACTCAGCCTGCAGAGTGGCCATCTCGTTGGTGGGAACATCATCAATCAGCTGCCAGGTGCCGTTCTTGAAGTTGGCAACCATGTTGTTGGCGTCATCGGACAGATAGAACTCGATCTTTTCCATCAGGATGGAATCAGCATCGACATAGTTGGGGTTCTTCTCCAGGGTGATCACGCTGTTGTGATCCCAACCGGTCATGGTGTAGGGCCCGTTGGAAACATAGGTGGAGGGATCGGTTGCCCAGGCTTCATCAGCGACAACATCCTCACGTACGGGGAAGTAGGTCGGGAAGGCAAGCAGCTCGTTCCAGTAGGAAACAGCATTTGCCAGGGTAACTTCGAGGGTCTTGTCATCAACGGCAACAACATTGAGCTGAGCACCTTCAACCGGCTCATCTGCCCAGATATCATCATAGCCATCTACCACTTCGAACATGTAGCCATAGTCTGCAGCCAGCTCAACGGAAGCGGCGCGCTGCCATGCAAAAGCAAAGTCAGCAGCAGTGACATCCTTGCCGTCAGACCACTTCAGACCGTCACGAAGGGTGTAGGTATAGGTGACAGTGCCGTCTTCATTCTCAACACCTTCCACGAGCTCTTCAGCAGCATCAGCAACAATGACCAGAGCACCGTTGTCATCCTGGGCCCATTTGGCAAGGCCGGAGAACAGGTGGCTGACCAGTGTCGCACCGTCAACTGCAGAGTTGAGGGCGGGGTCAAGCGTGTCAGGCTCAGAAGCAAGGCAGACAGCAATGGAGCTGGGGCCGGCTTCTGCCGCCGGTTCGGCAGCTGCTTCAGCAGGCTCTGCTGCTGCAGGAGCTTCCGTCGCTGCGGGAGCAGCGGATCCGCCGCAGGCGGCCAGTGCGAAGACCATGGCCAGTGCGAGGATCATTGCAAGAATCTTCTTCATTTTGCGATTTTCCTTTCGCTAAATTTTATTTTCAAACCGAACGATTGTCCGAGTTTGAATCGAATAATAATGCCTGTCCTTCAGTTCAGCTCTTCAATTCGATGACAGGCCGCGAAGTGTCCGGAAGACACCTCTTTAAACTCCGGCATGCTCTGGGCACAGGCTTCTAAGGCATGTGGGCATCTTGTGCGGAACGGGCATCCGGAGGGAGCATTTAAAGGACTCGGAATATCCCCTGTCAGGACAATACGTTTATTTGCCCTGGCAATTCGGGGATCCGGCTGGGGAACTGCCGACATCAGTGATTTTGTATAAGGATGCAGCGGCTGACTGTAAATTTCCTTCGCGTCCGCAAGTTCTACCATCTTTCCAAGATACATGACGGCAATTCTGTCACTGATGTGACGGACGACCAGAATATCATGAGCAATGAAGAGATAGGTCAGCCCCATTTCTTCCTGCAGCTCATCAAACATATTGATAACCTGAGCCTGAATGGAAACGTCAAGTGCGGAGACCGGCTCATCGCAGACGATAAATTCCGGGTTCAGTGCGAGTGCTCTCGCAATACCAATCCGCTGACGCTGTCCGCCGGAGAACTCATGAGCATATCGGGAGGCATGCTCACTGTTCAGGCCGACTTTATCCATCAGGTCAAGAATCCGCTCTTCCCGGGCTTTCCTGTCGGAATACATCTTGTGGATATCAAGCGGTTCTCCTATGATATCCGAAACGGTCATGCGCGGATTCAGCGAAGAATAGGGATCCTGGAAGACCATGGTGGCCTTTTTCCGGAATTCGTTAATCTCCGCTTTTGTCTTTACGGGTTTGTCATGGAAAAAAACTTCTCCGCCAGTCGGTTTATAAAGATGAAGCAGCGTGCGGCCCACCGTTGTCTTCCCGCATCCGGACTCTCCTACCAGGCCGAGTGTCTCGCCCCGTTTGATCGAGAAAGAAACATCATCTACCGCTTTCAGCGGTTTTGAGCTGAACATGCCGGTATTGATACTGAAATATTGCTTCAAATGACGAACATCTACCAGGGTTTCGTTGTTTACTGCGCTCACTGTCCGTCACCGCCTTTCTGTTCTGCTTCTTCGTTCTTCTCAGGAGAGCAGTCCATCTCCGCCTTTACATTCATCCAGCAGGCAGCTTCGTGCTCGGAATTGATTTCCATGCTTTCGCAGCATTCCCGCAGACAGATCTTCATCGCATTGTCACAGCGGGGCGCAAAGGGACAGCCCTTGGGCATATTCAGGAGATCAATCGGCGTGCCGCTGATCGGCTGCAGTTTGGTTCCTGCCGTATCTGCTGTGGGGATCGAGCGCATCAGGCCTTTCGTGTATTCGTGCTTCGGATTATAGAAGATCTCCTCCGCGCTTCCTTTCTCACACACAGAGCCGGCATACATGACGATCACTTCATCGCACAGCTGCGCCACAACGCCCAGGTCATGCGTAATCATAATGATCGCCATTCCCAGCTCATCCTGCAGATCTTTCATCAGGTCCAGAATCTGTGCCTGAATCGTAACGTCCAATGCGGTTGTAGGTTCATCCGCAATCAGGATATCCGGTTCGCAGGCAAGCGCCATGGCAATCATCACGCGCTGTCTCATGCCGCCGGAAAACTCATACGGATACTGTTTCATCCGCTTTTCCGGTTCATTGACATTGACGAGCCGAAGCATCTCGACCGCCCGGTCCCACGCCTGTTTCCTGTTGCGGCTGGTATGAAGCGTGATTGCCTCCACCAGCTGATGACCGATGGTGTATGTCGGGTTCAAGGATGTCATCGGATCCTGGAAAATAATGGAAATCTTATTTCCGCGGACAGTTTTCATTACCTTTTCACCGGAATTAACCAGTTCCTGCCCGTCCAGTTTGATGGATCCACCGACAATTTTACCCGTGCTCGCCAGAATCTGCATGATGGAGTAGGCTGTTACGGACTTTCCGGATCCCGACTCACCGACAATCCCCAGCACCTTTCCGCGTTCAAGGTTGAAGGAAACGCCATTCACCGCACGCACTTCACCGGCGGGTGTAAAGAAGGAAGTATGCAGATCATTAACTTCTAACAATGCCATTTCTCTGCCTCCTTCTCAGGTTCTGAGCTTCGGGTCAAACGCATCGCGAAGTCCGTCACC
>JAFSLL010000159.1 GCA_017448455.1 Oscillospiraceae bacterium
ATCTCTCCACCTGTACCGACGATGACGGCAGTATCAACAAGGAAAAACTGAACGACACAGTAATTCACGAGTGCTACCACGCCTACAAGCACAAGCTGTTTTACTTGGGCCAGCGGCTCTACAATCAGGAAATACGCTGCCTGTCCTGCTCTGTCTCCGGTGAACGGGCCGGCGCGGTCATAGATACTGGCTTTGCCCTGCGAGACAGCTTAAACCCGGACGAAGCATATCTCGCGGAAAAGAGCTTTATGAGCCGCAGCCCCGTGGACTGGATCGAGTGGCAGGCAAACCGGGTCACACCGAGGATTCGGATGCCGGCACCCACAACGCCAATTAAAATCGAGGAACTGATTGCCAGGTATTCGCAGCGGTATCCGAACATGCAGAGGCCAAAGCTCATTTCTCATGTCATCGGAGATCTGGCACGGTTCTACGGCGTCTCTAAGCAAAGCGCAAAACTGCGGATGATCGAGCTGGGCTATACCGAGGCGCAGGGCGTTTTGAACTTCGTCAACGGAGGGTATGTTGCGGACCATTCGTTTGCTCCCGGCTCTTTGGAAAAGAATCAAACCTTCTCCATCGACTTTTACACGGCGCTGGAGCTTTTTGAACGGAGCCCGGACTTTCAACAGTGCCTCAGTACCGGCCTCTACCAATACATTGACGGTCACTTCTGCCGGAATGACCCGCGCTATGTGTACCGGCGCAACGGTAAGCTGCATCTTTCGTCTTACGCAAAGAACCACATGGACGAGTGTTGTCTTGTCTTTACCATGCGGAACATCGGCCCCTCCTACCGATACCGGGAGGGAACGCTTCTGCGGGAGGAAGTGGAATCTCATAGGATTGCGGATTACACGGGATGCGGGAGCGCGGCGGATATTCTCGCGGAGTCAAGACGCCTTTCGGAGATCATCAATGACCTTCCCATGTCTCCGGCAGGTACGTTGATCGCGCACATGAACCGGGCGCACATGACCGTGGATGCGCTCGTTGCCAAGACGGGCGTATCAGAGCGGACGATCATGCGTCTTCGGAAAGATGCCGGGTATAAACCCTCCAAGGGAAACGCGCTGGCCATCTGCGTCGGTCTGCAATTAGAACCGATGCTCCGGCGAGACTGGCTTGCCAAGATCGGGCAGCCCCTTACCAACAGCCAGACCGATATTCTGTACGACCTGCTGTTGAGCAGTATGTACTTGCAGCCTCTTTCTGCTGTCAACGAGAAGCTCCAGGAGTGCGGCCTGCCGCCTTTGAGCAAAGGCGTGGACGAGTTGGATTGTTGATCCAAAAATAAATATCCTCTATGGGCAGTATGGCATAAGTCATGCTGTCCATATTTTTTTGAAAGAAATCTCGTTTCAGGTTGCCATTCCGTGGCAGCCTGTTTTTTCTCCACAAATGGCTCTATTCCCCGCAAGACGGGGAGAAGGACGGTTCATCGACCACGTTTTCGAGTGTCAAGGCCATCAAACAGCCCCAAAACCGGGTGAAAAGCTGCCAGTCCGTGTCATTCTCATATTGCTTTACTGCCGTTACAATGAGCTCACAACGAGGCCACGAGCCGAGTTGAATCAAATATCGGTAGCCTGATTTGCAATAGGGCGAAGGATACGATACGACATGCGCCGAAAACGGTGCGGTTGTATGAAGTACCCTTGGACTTTCTTTGCCCGATCAGGCTTGTGCGGTCTTGGTGTACTTCGCCGGGGCCGCTTTTTCATTGCTCCGTTTGTCCCCTTCGCATCTGCTGACAGGCGGAAAGGGACAGCTATGAGAACCGACAGTCATTATTCCATCGACCCGCTGACCACCTCTTTCAGAGAGCTGAAAGCAATGGTTGGCAGCACGGCAGGGAAAAAGCTCCCCAGCGCCAGGAAGCTCCATGAAGACGGCGGCGAAATCCTCTTCGCCTTTGAGCACGGCGATACGACGCTCACGGTATATGCCAGCGGTTTCTTCCTCTATGAGTGCTATGACCGGGAAACCGTCTCGGCTGTAGATCGCTGCAAAGAGATCATCTATCAGTACCAGGACGGAGAAATCAGAAGGATCGAGGAAGCGGAGTTCCGCGACGGTCCTTGCCTCATCCCTCTGCTGATGGCCGGGGATGACCGTGTGGCCCATAATCTCGACAGCTATGAATGGTACTGGCATGAGTTCTCCCTGGACAACGACGGCGAGGACTGGACACAGGAGGCAAGCACCATGAGTGCGGAGGATGAGTATCTGCACAATGAAGATATTTCTCAGGTGCAGGAAGAACTGAATGGGCTGACTGAACGGCAGCAGCAGATTGTGCGCCTCTATTATTGCGAGGGGAAAAGCCAGTATGAGATCGCGGACCTTCTTCATATCGGGCGTTCGCGTGTACAGAAGGTACTGAACGCTTCCCTTCGGAGGATGAGACGTGGTTTCTGAAAAAAGAATGATGCAGGTAGGGTCCAAACACCCATGTTTTTCTGTGCATGGTGGAGAGAGGTTCTCCTCTTCTCCGCACCCGAAGGCCGGTAACAGTTTAATCCCGGCTCAGGGGAAGTGCTCTTTGAAAACTGAATACCTTTATCAGATAACGAAACCCTCTTGCAGAGCCGCGCCGAAGGGTACGCCATGACCTCCGCTTGGAGCGAGCGAGAAATACCAGCTTCGGGAAAGCCGGGCAGCGTCCGGTTGGCGATGACGGCGGAGGGTGGGTACTCCCCACCAGGGATAGTCCGAGCGTGATAACAACCGTCGCAGGCCATCCGGTGAAAGGCCGCATAAGTAAATTGCGGGGTGAAAATCCGAGTGTTTATAGCTGAACAACAGTCTGAATAAAGAAAGGAAGACACGAATATGTATTACAAGACGAACGATCCCACACGGAATGGTGAGGGATATAGAGATATGACCGCTTACCTTGCGCTCCAGCGCATTGAGATGGAGGCGCAGGAAGCGAGACGCATGAAGAACGGTGGCCGCAGGGCAAAGCGCATGAACTGCAAGGATGCTCCTCGCGGCAAGAAAAAGAACCGCTCTGACTGCTGATCGAGGTCAGAAACCACGGGCCGGTCTCCTTCGGGGGACCGACCTGTTCTTGTGACCTTGATACTCATGCCGAAGGGAGGAATCTGTATATGATAACTACTGATATGATAGACCGCGACCAGCTCGTAGACTTACGGACTGTCCGCGTCAATACCGATCTTCCCAAACGGGAAAGGCTGTTGGACTACAAGAGGCAGATCAAAACGCCCAACTGCTACAAGATCGGAAAGTATGTGGTCTGCCTGAGTTTTTCCGATACCGGCCTTTCCGCACAGGAGGTCTTCGGAGACCTGGCCCGGAGCAAAGCAGGGTGCTGACATCCTCGACATTGTGACGGCGATTGTCTATCATAGGTTCAAGGACTGAATCGACACCCTCCGCTGTTTGGGTTTTGCAGAACTTGAACGGAAGGAGTGTGCATCCATGAATGAACCCGTCACGAAGATATGGGACACGACGCTTTATCTGCGTCTGTCCCGCGAGGATGGCGATAAGGAAGAATCCAACAGCATTTCCGGCCAGCGCGATCTGATCCGCGATTTCATGGCCCATCACCCGGACCTTCGGGAATGCGCAGTCAAGGTTGACGACGGTTTTTCCGGCTCCTCCTTTGAAAGACCTGCTTTCAAGGAAATGATGGCCGACATCAAGGCCGGGAAAACCAACTGCGTTATTGTGAAAGACCTGAGCCGCTTCGGGCGCAACTATCTTGACGCCGGAGAATACATCGAAAAAATCTTCCCG
>JAFSLL010000160.1 GCA_017448455.1 Oscillospiraceae bacterium
GCGTCTCTGTACAGCATTTCTTTCAGGTTCTGTCAAGGGGTGGCGGACCGCCCGTACAGACTTTGAATAACGTTGTCCGCCTACTACTTTTTAGCGTCCAATCTTATAATTTTCGTGTCCAGTTTTTGTTGACAAGTGCAAACACAATCTATAGAAAAGGACGGAGTAAAACATGAAATGTCCCTTTTGCGGATATACCGAAAGTAAAGTAATTGACTCACGCCCTGCCGAGGGTTACACAACGATCCGACGTCGCAGGGAGTGCCTTTCCTGCCAGAAACGCTTCACTACGTATGAAACGATAGAAAGAATGCCCCTTGTTGTTGTAAAGAGAGACGGATTCCGTCAGTCTTTTGACCGCGTGAAGCTGATCAACGGTATGGTTCGCGCATGTGAAAAGCGCCCGGTTGCACTGCAGCAGCTGGAAGCGATTGCGGATGAAATCGAACAGGAACTGCAGGGAAAGCTCGAACGGGAAGTCAGCACGGTGGAGATTGGCGAAATGGTGATGCGGCGCCTGAAGGAAGTGGATGAAGTCGCTTATGTTCGTTTCGCTTCCGTATACCGCAGTTTCAAAGATATCAATACCTTCATGGAAGAACTCAGCAAGCTCCTGACCGAGCAGAAGACGGAAGGTCCTGCCATCACATGAAGACGCTTATCAAAGAAAGGGAAGAGCTGTATCAGCTGGCTGCCGATCGTGTGGAAGAGCTCCTTGCTGGCAAACCGGATGCGGTGGTTACAATGGCGGCGGGAAGAACGATGCTTCCCTTGTGGAGGATCCTGACGGACCGGTATCAAAAGGGAAGTGTCAGTTTCAGACATGTTCGCTTCTTTCAGACGGCAGAACTGGAGGGAGCAGAGGAGCAGTTCAGCTTTCGCGCTCAGGTTGAAAGGAACCTGATGGAAAAGACAGATCTTCGTCCGGAAAACTGTGTATGGCTTTCAGACCATTCTCCGGAAGAGGTTGATTCTCTGCTGGAAGAAGCAGGCGGGCTGGATCTCGCGATTCTTGGTCTCGGGGTCAACGCGCATATCGGGCTGAATGAGCCGGCAACCCCTTTTTTCAGCAGAACCAGAAGGCAGAAACTGACAGAAAAAACACGCAGTCAGCTTCAATGGATGTTCGGGGAAGAATGCGCGGTTCCTGAGATTGCGCTGACGCTGGGAATCCGCACCCTGACCGATGCGAGGCAGATTCTGGTGCTTGCAGTTGGAGCGGAAAAGGCACAGGCAGTGTTTGACATGCTCTATGCCAGGGATGACAGCGTGATTCCCGCCGCCTTCCTGCAGATTCCTGCTGATGTCACGGTTTATGTCGATCCGGAAGCAGGTAATAAGCTGTAAAATAATAAGTTATAAATAAGAGTATTTGGACACACTGTATACCAGAAGTGAAGGGAGTAAACAATGATCAGTATTGACAGTCTGCTCGACCTGAGCAAAACAATCGCGGCACCGCTTTTTGACGGGAAAACCTGGCCATGGGAAGTGCTGGACGATATTAAGTCATTCATTCTCAAACTCGGCCCGACTCTCCCGGCGGAGGAATATGATAATCCGGCGGAAGGAATCTGGATTGCGAAGGACGCGACGGTGTTTCCTTCCGCGTATATCGGAGCCCCGTGCATTATCGACCATGGCGCGGAAGTGAGGCACTGCGCGTTCATCCGCGGCAGCGCCATTGTCGGGAAAAACGCCGTTGTCGGCAACTCAGTGGAGCTGAAAAATGTGGTACTGTTTGATAATGTTCAGACGCCTCATTATAATTATGTAGGGGACTCTGTCCTGGGATACAAGGCACATATGGGAGCCGGTTCCATAACCAGCAATGTGAAGAGCGATAAAACACTGGTTGTGGTAAAGGATCCGGATGGATTTGTTCCTACAGGGAGGAAAAAGTTCGGAGCCATCCTGGGAGACTTTGTGGAAGTCGGCTGCAACAGTGTCCTGAACCCCGGTACCGTTGTTGGCAGAAACAGCAATATCTACCCGACATCCTGTGTGCGCGGTGTCATTCCGGCGAACAGCATCTATAAGGATAAGGTTGATATTGTATTAAAGGACTGATGAGATGGATCAGACCGGGTTTGTATTGGATGCGCTTGATCTCAAGCTGCTGATCCTGTTTATTCTCCGCCGGCTCCCCTCTGAAATTGAAACCGATCGGCTTTTCCATCTCATTCAGCAGGACGGTGTCGTCAATTATTTTGATTTTACGGTTGCTTTGGATGAACTGTGTGAGAGTGGCCAGGTTATTTCGGAAGACGGTTTTTGCTCGATTACGGATCGCGGCAGGAACAATGCCGAAACCGTAGAATCCAGTCTTCCGTTCAGTGTACGGCAGCATGCCTCTGCGGCGGCATCGGCGGAAGCGGACGAAATGTCCAGACGTGGCTGCATTCAAGCCGCTCACACAGTATCAGACGGTGTGTGCACGGTTGAACTCTCTCTTTCGGACGGAATCAGCGAGCTGCTTTCTCTCCGCCTCCTTTGTGCCGATGAGAAGCAGGCAAAAAGCATGGAGAAGACATTCCGCCGTCACGCAGAGGAGACATACCAGAAAATTGTAACAATACTCAGTGAATAGAGGAAATTGCATGGAAACCTTTATCCCGGATGGATACAGTAGCCTTTTGGGCATGTATGACACGCAGAAGGCGATCAGTCTTCTTCACAGACTGTTTGAGGACAGACTGGGAGCCCTTTTGAATCTGTACCGTGTCTCGGCACCGCTTTTTGTGGAGGAAAACTCCGGACTGAATGATAACCTGAATGGTTATGAACGGCCGGTAAGTTTTGATATTCTCCGTTCTGAACACCGCGCCCAGGTCGTTCAGTCTCTTGCCAAATGGAAGCGTCTTGCACTGAAGCGTTATGGCTTTTTCCCGGGAAAAGGCCTGTATACGGATATGAATGCCATTCGCCGCGACGAAGACGAACTGGATAATCTTCATTCCGTGTATGTGGACCAGTGGGACTGGGAGAAAGTAATTCTGCCGGAAAACCGTAATCTGGATTATCTGAAGCTTACGGTCATGGATATTGTCCGGGCAATCTGCGACACACAGGACACCATTCAGGCGATCTATCCACAGCTCCAGATTCTCGGGAAATTGGAGCGGGAGGTCAGCTTTATCACAACCCAGGAACTGGAAGACCGCTATCCGGAGCTGACACCCAAAGAACGTGAAAACGCATATCTGAAAGAACACAGGACGGCGTTCCTGATTGGAATCGGGGAGCCGCTTCGATCCGGAAAACCGCATGATGGACGTGCGCCGGATTACGATGACTGGAAGCTGAACGGGGATATCCTGTTCTATGATGATGTTCTTGACTGCGCCATGGAAGTGTCATCCATGGGAATACGGGTCGATCCTGCTTCTATGGACCGTCAGCTTCATGAAGCCGGCTGTGATGACCGACGAAAACTTCCGTATCATCGAGCCCTCCTGGCAGGGGAGCTCCCTCTCACGATCGGTGGTGGTATCGGTCAGTCGCGCGTGTCCATGCTTCTTCTGGGAAAGGCGCACATCGGCGAGGTACAGGCTTCCATATGGGATGAAGAAACCATAAGGATCTGTGAAGAAAACGGAGTCGTCCTGTTGTGATTGCCATAAGCAGCCGTCAAAGTGCGGTCATACAGGCCTTTCGAAAACTGGAAAGAGACAGCGCGTACAGAAAGGCCTGTGGCCAGTTTTCGGCAGATGGCAGAAAACTGCTAAGGGAAGCGCTGCGTTCCGGTGCAGAGATTGAGACGGTTTTGTGGAAAGAGAAAAGAGACGAATCATTTCCCGTTTTCCCGAATGAGTATCTGCTTCCTCCAGACCTCTTTGACTATGTCTCTTCTCAGAAGAATTCTCCGGGACCGCTGTTCACGGTATCCTTTTCGGAGAGCAGCTTTCCTTCGAAGCCGAAACAGGTTCTGGTTCTGGAAGGAATACAGGACCCCGGAAATCTGGGCACCATACTGCGAACAGCAGAGGCCTTTGATATCGACGGAGTGATTCTGCTGGAAGACTGCGCGGACCCGTACTCGCCCAAAGCGGTGCGGGCAACCATGGGCGCGGTATTCCGTCCGCGCTTTAGACTGATGGACAGAAGCACGGTTTCAGATTTCTGCAGAGAAAAAGGACTTCCGCTATGGGGAGCAGCGCTCCGTGATGATGCGGTGGATATTCTGAAAGTGAATCTCAATCATGCCGCGGTGGCGATTGGAAGCGAGGGAAGAGGGCTGTCGAAAGAGCTGCTTGCCTGCTGTGACGGCAGCCTTATCATTCCGATGCGGGGCATTTCGGAATCGTTGAACGCGTCCGTCGCTGCGGCGGTTGTTCTGTGGGAGATGCAGTGCGGAGGTGCGCGGTGTACTGGATCTGGCTCTCACAACTGAATCTGTCTCCCAAAGCACGTCACGCAGTAGTGAGTCAGTTTGGGACTGCGGAAGCTGCTTTCTTCAGCCCAAAAGGATCGTTTGAAACGGTCCCCGGGCTGACAGCCAGAGAAGCTGAGGAGCTTGAGGAACGTGATCTGTCCGGCGCTGATGCCGTCTGGAAAGCCTGCCAGAAACAGAAGCTGCGCATTCTGCCCGTGACAGATCCGGACTATCCGGAACAGCTTCACCAGATTGACTGTCCTCCCGCTGTTCTTTATGTAAGAGGGACATTGCCGGAGGAGAACCGTTATCCGATCATTTCTGTGATTGGAACAAGAAACGCCAGCCCTTATGGGGTCCGGATGGCACAGCAGCTTTCCTGGCAGCTTGCGCGCGGGGGAGCGGATGTGATTTGTCTCTGCAACGCGCAGCTGGACGGGGCTGTAGCTCGCGGTGCGTCAGGAAGCGGACGAAGCTGTATCGGCATTCTGGGAACGCCTCATGAATGTTTTCGAGGATGTTTGCCGGATGAGACAGTTCTCGTCAGTGAATATCCGCCGGGTATGACGGCAAGGAGACATTTTTTCAGAGAGAGAAACCGGATCGCGGCGGGTCTCTCTTCCGGTGTTGTTGTGGTGGAAGCACCTGAAAACAGCGGCACGCGTCTGTTTGTGAGAGAGGCGGTTGAGCAGGGAAAGGATATTTTTGCTGTTCCGGGCAATGCGGATGCGGAAAACTCGGCAGGCACCCTGATACTGCTTAAAGAAGGCGCGAAACTGGTAACCTGCGGAGAAGATGTTCTGGAGGAATACCTGCTGCGCTTTCCGTCTCTGAGATCATATGAGCCTCCGAACCTGGAGCAGGAGCCGGAAGAAAAGGAAAAAACAGCACCGGATTCTCAAAACAGTGAGATCCCGGAATCCGTTGACAGACAGAAACTGCCGGCAGGCTTGACTGAGGATCAGCAGCGCATTCTGACAGTGATGGGAGATCAGCCTGTCTATGTCGATGATATTGCGGATCAAACGGGCCTGAGCACCGCTCGGGTTCTTGCCCAGCTCACTGTGCTGGAAATCAAGGGCTGTGTACGCCGGGAAGCCGGCAGAAGATTTGCAAGAATAAAGTGAGGAAGAATACTGATGGCAAAAGCGAAGGAACTGGTGATTGTGGAATCACCGTCCAAGGCAAAGACCATTGAAAAATATCTGGGCGGAGCCTATCGGGTTACCGCCTCAATGGGGCATCTGCGTGATTTGCCGAAAAGCCGCCTCGGCGTGGATGTCGAGCATGGCTTTCAGCCGGACTACATTCCGGTCAAGGAGAAAAAAGACCTGATTGAAGAACTGCGGGCTGAAAGCAGGAAGGCTCCCGTTGTTTATCTGGCGACTGACCCGGACCGTGAAGGAGAGGCTATTTCCTGGCATTTGAAGGAATTGTTGAACTTGAGCGATGAGAAAGCCAGAAGAGTAACATTCAACGAGATCACCAAAAAGGTCGTTTTGGAGAGCATTCAGAATCCTCGGGATATCGACCAGGATCTGGTGGATGCCCAGCAGGCCCGCAGAATACTGGATCGGCTCGTAGGCTATGAGATTTCTCCGCTGCTCTGGAAAAAAGTAAAGCGCGGTCTTTCAGCAGGGCGTGTTCAGTCTGTCGCGACACGGATGGTCGTTGACAGAGAAGACGAAATTCGTGCCTTCCAAAGTGAAGAATACTGGACACTGGACGCCTTTCTGAAGCGGAACCCGGATGAACAGAGCTTTCGCGCGCGATACTACGGTACAGCTGGGAAAAAGGCGGAACTGAAGAGTGAAGAGGCGGTTAAGGCAGTATGCCATGATGTGGAAGGGCAGCCGTTCGTCGTCTCTGCGGTAAAGAAAAGCGAGAAGCAGCGTTCTCCCGCACCGCCCTTTATTACTTCCACGCTGCAGCAGGAGGCTTCCAGACGTCTGAATATGACCCCTCGCCGTACAATGTCCGTTGCGCAGCAGCTTTATGAAGGCGTCGAAATCAGCGGCAGAGGCAGTATCGGTCTGATCTCCTACATGCGTACGGATTCTCTTCGCCTGTCTGATGAGGCGATTTCCTCCGCACGGTCTTTTATCCGGGATACCTACGGGGCCGAATACTGCCCGAGGCAGGCGCGGCATTATAAGACAAAGGCCGGGGCACAGGATGCGCATGAAGCCATCAGGCCCACCGATGTCACGCTGACGCCGGAACTGGTGCGAAAAGACCTGACTCAGGAGCAGTATCGTCTGTACCGTATCATCTGGGGCCGCTTTACGGCGTGTCAGATGGCAAATGCCGTCTATGACGCGGTTACAGTGGACATTGAAAATGCAGGACACCTTTTCAGGGGCAGTCAGTCGGTTCTCCGTTTCCCGGGCTATACGGCAGTATATGAGGAGACTTCCGATGATGAGCAGAAACAGGCGGATGGAAAACTGCCTGATCTGGCGGAAAAGGATTCGCTCCTTCTGGAAAAGCTTGTACCGGAACAGCAGTTTACACAGCCGCCGGCCCGCTATACGGAAGCTACGCTGATCCGCGCGATGGAAGAAAAAGGAATCGGCCGGCCGTCGACTTATGCGCCGACCATTACGACCATCACAGCGCATGATTATGTCCTGAAAGAGGGAAAATACCTGAAACCGACACCGCTGGGTGAAGTTGTCACCCAGCTGATGAAAGAACACTTCAGTGATATTGTTGATCTCAAGTTCACCAACCAGATGGAAGCCAATCTGGATGAGATTGAGACCGGACAAAAGGACTGGAAGGATGTTCTCCGGAATTTTTATAACGACTTTGAAGCAGAACTGAACGCCGCGGAAACCGCAATGGACGGTCAGCGGATTAAGATTCCGGATATTGTCAGCGATGAAGTCTGCGATGTCTGCGGGAAACCGCTGCTGGTTAAAAAAGGGAAATTCGGGCACTTCCTCGGGTGCAGCGGATTCCCGGAATGCACATTTACCAAGCCGATTGTGGTGGAAATGCCCGGAAAATGTCCCAAATGCGGCAGTAAGATTCTGAAACGCACATCCAAAAAAGGATATGTGTTCTACGCCTGTGAACGAGGGACGGACTGCGGCTTTATCACATGGGATGTTCCCACGAAGGATGTCTGCCCGACCTGTGGAAAGACGCTGTTCAAACACAGCGGCCGTGGACCGTTGAAATCGTTCTGCATCAATGAGGACTGCCCTGCCTTTGTTCCGGAGGATAAAAGACGGTACCCAAGCCGGAGGAAGGCGAAATGATCGGTCCTGTAACGGTCATAGGAGCAGGCCTTGCGGGTAGTGAATGCGCCTGGCAGCTTGCCATCCGCGGTATTCCTGTCCTGCTGTATGAAATGCGGCCGGAGCGCAGTACGCCTGCACACCATACAGGCAATTTTGCGGAGCTCGTATGCTCCAATTCTCTCCGCAGCGATGAACTGACAAACGCGGTTGGGCTTTTGAAGGAGGAAATGCGTCAGCTCGACTCTCTTGTTCTTCAATGTGCCGACCGTCATAAGGTCGCTGCAGGAGGAGCGCTGGCGGTTGACCGGAACGGTTTTTCGGAGGAGATTACACAGAGACTGACCGAGCACCCGAATGTGACGGTTATCCGGCAGGAAGTTACAGAGATCCCGGACGGCGTTGTTGTGATTGCATCTGGACCGCTCAGCAGCGATTCCATTGCGGCTCGGATCAATTTGCTCTGCCCCCATTCCGATCTGCATTTCTATGATGCCGTTGCGCCTATTGTAACACTGGACAGTGTCGATCTGTCCCATGCCTGGTTCGCGTCGCGTTATGACAAAGGAACGGCAGATTATGTAAACTGCTCTATGACGAAAGCGGAATATGAAGCATTCGTTACGGAGCTGATATCAGCGGAAGAAGCGCCGGTTCACGGCTTTGACGACACTGGCGTTTTTGAGGGATGCATGCCGGTTGAAGTGATGGCCCGCCGTGGAATGGATACCCTTCGTTACGGCCCGCTGAAGCCGGTTGGACTCCGAGACCCGCAGACCGGAAAGGAACCGTATGCGGTTGTCCAGCTTCGTCAGGACAACGCGGACGGGACACTGTTCAACCTGGTCGGCTTTCAGACGCATCTGAAATGGGGAGAGCAGAAACGGGTGTTTTCTATGATTCCCGCGCTGAAAAATGCCGAGTTCGTCCGCTACGGGGTAATGCATCGCAACACCTATCTGAACAGTCCGGAACTGCTGGACAGGTATTATCGTCTTCGCAGCGATTCCCGGATTCGTTTTGCCGGCCAGATGACAGGGGTAGAAGGATATGTGGAATCCGCGGCTTCCGGCCTGCTGGTCGGCGTGGAAACAGCGGCAGAGCTGCTCGGGTTTGAGCCGGTGAATTTTCCGCAGGAAACGGCGATTGGGGCGCTCGGCCTGTATATTTCACAGGGGAGTATCGGCGATTTCCAGCCGATGAACATTAATTTTGGAATCATACGGTCGCTGGATCAGCGGATCCGCGGAAAGCGGAATAAAAATGCTGAGATTTCCAGACGGTCGCTCGCGATGATTGCGGATCTGCGAAGGAAGGAAGTTTTTCGTTATGAGGATCATTGTTGACGCTATGGGGGGCGACCACGCTCCGCAGGAGATTGTAAAAGGTGCTTTACGGGCAAAAAAGGAGCTCGGTGTAGAGATTACACTGGTTGGGAAAAAAGAGGATATTCTTTCCTGTCTTCAGGATCATGAGGCGGCGTCCGTCGAAATTGTGGACGCGAGAGAGGTCATTACCATGGAAGATGAGCCCAGTACGGCGACTCGCAGGAAAAAGGATTCTTCCATGGCGGTTGCTCTGCGTCTTCTGAAAGAAGAGAAAGGCGATGCCATGGTGTCTGCGGGCAGCACAGGTGCTCTTCTGACCGGCGCAACGCTTACGGTCAAACGGATTCACGGAATCCGCAGAGCGGCGCTTGCGCCGGTTCTTCCGGCGGGAGAACACGGGGTTATGCTCATCGACTGCGGAGCCAATGTGGAATGCACTGCAGAGTATCTGCTTCAGTTTGCCTATATGGGGAGTTTTTACGCGCAGAAACTGATGGGCGTTGAAGTGCCGCGCGTCGGACTTCTGAACGTGGGGACCGAGGACACCAAGGGAGGAGAACTCCAGCATCGCGCTTTCGAGCTGCTCTCCCAGGCAAATGCCGAAGGCAGAATCTGCTTCGTGGGGAATGTGGAAGGCACAGGGGTCTTTTCCGGCGAAGCCGATGTCGTGGTTACAGACGGATTCACCGGCAATGTCCTTCTCAAAACCACGGAGGGTGTCATTAAATATATGATGAAAGCGCTGAAGAATGTGTTCTATGCGAGTACGATGAATAAGCTTGCAGCCGCAGTTCTGAAAAGCGATCTTGCGCAGATGAAAAAATCCATGGATGTCAATGAGGTTGGCGGGACCGCACTGATCGGTATTTCAAAACCGGTTATCAAAGCGCACGGCTCTTCCAATGAAGCGAGCTTTTTCTCGGCAATCCGACAGGCCAAACAGTTTGCGGAATCCGGCATCATCAGTGACATAGCTGCGCACATCGACGTAATGAGAATTCGTACAGAATGAATACCTTTGAACAGTCGATCGGCTATCAGTTTCATGATCGTGAATTGCTGCTGACAGCACTGACGCACAGCTCCTATGTAAATGAACATCCGAAAGAGCATCTGGAGAGTTATGAGCGCCTGGAGTTTCTTGGAGATTCCATCCTGGGGCTTGTCACGGCAGAATATCTGTATCATCGCAATCCTCCGATCCCCGAGGGACGTATGACCCGGATTCGTGCGGAACTGGTCTGTGAAGAAAGCCTTTTTGCGGTCGCAGATACCCTGAACATCGGGCATTATATGCGGCTCGGACGCGGAGAAGAAAAATCGGAGGGCAGGAAACGGCCGAGTATTCTTGCGGATATGGTGGAGGCTGTGATCGCCGCGATCAGTATTGACGGCGGGATGGAGGCTGCCCGCCTCTTTATCCTGAAACATGTTTTGCGGAATGCGGAGGATAAGATTCTGAGCCGAAGCCGCGATCACAAGACGGAGCTTCAGGAGCTGGTCCAGAAAACGCCGAACAGTAAAATACAGTATGAGCTGACAGGAGAAACAGGGCCCGATCATCTGAAGACATTCACCTATACCGTTTTCGTCAACGGTTCTCCCGTGGGGACTGGGTCCGGACACAGCAAAAAAGAAGCGGAACAGGCGGCTGCCGGCGACGCGCTTAGTAAGTTATGAGTGCACGAAAGACGATTTATCCTGTTTTTGTTCCGCATTTAGGCTGCCCTTATGCCTGTGTTTTCTGCAATCAGCGGGAAATCACAGGCAGAGAAGCCTCTGAAGCTATGGAAGAGTTGAATGAACTCTTCCGGCGTGGATCAGGAGATGCGGAACTTGCTTTCTACGGCGGAAGCTTTACAGCCATTCCGCCTCGGGAGCAGGAGTGTTACCTCGAAAAAGCTGCCCGGCTCATGGAGTCGGGCGTTATCACATCCATACGGCTCTCAACCAGACCGGACGCGGTCGATGGGGAAACAATTTCACGCCTGAAGGAATATGGAGTACAGACCGTCGAACTGGGCGCCCAATCGATGTGCGACAGGGTGCTGCTGACCTCCGGACGCGGTCACTGCGCGCAGGATGTCAGGGATGCATCGGTGCTGATCAAACGGGCAGGACTCAAACTCGTCCTGCAGATGATGACCGGATTGCCGGGAGACGATGAAGCGGGGGCGGAGTATACCGCAAGGGAACTCTGCCGCCTGGGCCCGGATGCAGTTCGTATTTACCCGACGGTTGTTGTTCGCGGCACACAGCTGGAGAAGCTCTGGAGAGATGGACTGTACAGAGAGCATACCGTTGAAGAGGCAGTGACGACCTGCGCAAAGATTTTACCCATCTTTGAGGCGGAAGGAATTCCCGTTATTCGGCTCGGACTGAATCCGACAAAGGAACTGAGCGAAGGGGCAGCATTGGCAGGAGCCTATCATCCGGCTCTGGGGGAATTGGTCAGAAGCAGGATGCTGCGGAATCAGGCGGAAAAGCTGCTCATTGATTCCGGCTGCGAGGGAAAGACAGTGCGGATTATGACTCCGCCGCAAATCTTCTCACAGATGATCGGACAGAAAAAGTGTAATCTTTCATGGCTGACGGAGCGCTTTTCGCTGCATGACATCTCGGTTCGCAGCGTTCAGGGCTTACAGGATATCGAAATCAAAATCTTGCAAACAGAACCGTGATATGCTACAATATTTCGTCTGATTCCCATTTTGCGGAGGAGTAATCTGTGTACCTGAAAGCACTGGAAATACAGGGGTTTAAGTCTTTTGCGGACAAAACCCGCCTGACTTTTGAAAAAGACATAACGGCAATCGTCGGCCCGAACGGATCCGGAAAATCCAATCTGTCTGATGCGATTCTGTGGGTAATGGGCGAACAGCGCAGCAAGACACTCCGCGGAAACAAGATGGAGGACGTGATTTTTGGAGGAACGGAGATTCGTTCCCCGATGGGCTTTGCGCAGGTTTCACTGATTCTGGATAACTCTGCGCAGCTTTTCCGCAGTGAGGGAAGTGAGCTGATGCTGACAAGACGCTTCTATCGCAGCGGAGAGAGTGAATATTATATCAACAAAGAACAGGTTCGTTTGAAGGATATCAACAGCCTCCTGATGGATACCGGACTTGGACGTGACGGATATTCTATCATCGGGCAGGGTAAAATTGCGGATATCATATCTACCCGCAGTACAGACCGGCGGGAAGTGTTCGAAGAGGCAGCCGGAATCTCCCGCTTTCGCTATCGGAAAGAAGAGGCAGAGCGAAAACTCCAGAAAACAGAAGAAAACCTTCTGCGTATAAAAGACAAGATTGAGGAACTGGAACTCCAGGTCGGCCCGCTGAAGGAACAGTCGGAGACTGCAAAACGCTATCTCCGGCTTCGGGATGAACTGCGTACGGTGGAGATTTCCGTATGGCTTGCTACACTGGATCGTCTGCGGGCACAGGCGGACAGCGTACGCAGAGAGTATGAAGAGCTGTCGGAACACCTGGAGCAGGATAAAAAACAACTGGAAGCGGTATATGTTTCAGGGGACAGTCTTTCCGAACGGATGCATCGGAAGGATATAGAATTGGATGAGGCCCGCAGCCGCCTGTCTTCCGCAGAAGCGGAGCTGTCCGGCTGTGAGTCGGAAGCTGCCGTCCTTCAGGCGAACATAGCCGGAAGCGAAGAAAACATCCGCCGCATCCTGCAGGATCTGGAACAGCAGCGTGGTCGAATTGAGGAAATCCGTGCCGAGATTGAACGGGGACAGGACCGTCTGAAAGAGATCGAACGGGAGCTCAAAGAACTGGATCAGAAGCAGACGGGAAAAAAGAATATGCTGGCGGGCTGTGCTCTTAAGCTGCAGGGAAGGGAAGCCATTATCCGGCAGCAGGAAGATGCGTTCCGCTCCGTAACGGATGAACGGAACCGGGTGGAAGCGCGAATGCGGGTCCTCAGCGATATGCAGCGTGATTATGAGGGCTATTCCAAGGCAGTAAAGACGATCATGCGTGAGGCCGAGCGCGGAACGCTTCAAAATGTGCACGGACCGGTTTACAGCATGCTGAAGGCGGATCAGGAAGTCGCGCTGGCTATCGAAACCGCGCTTGGTGCGGCAGGCCAGAATATTATCGTTGACAGACAGGATGACGGCCGCAGGGCGATCGAACTGCTGCAGCGGCAGGATGCCGGCAGAGCGACTTTCTTTCCAATGGATACGATTCGCGGAAGCAGGCTCAGTGATGTGCCGGAGAATGATCCCGGTTTTATCGGGATTGCCTCGGATCTTGTGGATTATGACAGTCAATATGAGCAGATTGTTCTGAATCTGCTTGGAAGAACGCTTGTTGCGGACCGTCTGACTGACGCGGTTCGCATAGCCAGGAATAATGGCAACCGATTTCGGATTGTCACGCTCGACGGTCAGATGATTCATGCCGGCGGCTCAATGACAGGCGGCAGCAGTGTTCGGGGCAGTGGGATTCTGTCAAGGTCGAGCGAACTGGAATCACTGAAAAAGACCCAGGCGCAGCTGCGAAAAAAATGTGATCAGGCACAGGCAGCGCTGAATGAAACGCAGAAGGCATCAGAGAAAATCCGCTATGAAGAGCAGGTCATTCGCGAGGAGCTGGCCGCTTTGCAGAGCGAACAGGCGGCAAAAACGGCAGAGCAGCGCTCAACGGAAGCCTCAACCCGACAGTTTGCTGTCCTGCTGGCAGCATTGGACGGAGACAGCGAGGCACAGCGCAGCACTGTGGCG
Organism: Oscillospiraceae bacterium; assembly: GCA_017448455.1. Lineage (GTDB taxonomy): Bacteria > Bacillota > Clostridia > Oscillospirales > Oscillospiraceae > Limivicinus. The sequence goes on from JAFSLL010000160.1 coordinate 13,696, forward strand.
GATGCGGAACGTCAAAAGGACAATCTGACGAAACAACTGAGTGAAAAGCTTGCGCAACGAGAGAGCTTTGTGCGCAAGGTTGCGGATCAGAAACAGGAGATCCGACGGATCAGCGATGAACGTCTGGAACTGGAAGGGAAGCGAACACGCGCTGACAAACAGGCGCAGCAGCTGAATGCGGAAATCAATGATCTGGAGCGCCGTGTTTCACGGGTAGAACAGAAAAAACTTGCTGCAGACCTCGAAGAGAAGCAGATTATCGATAAACTCTGGGACAGTTACGAACTGAGCCACAGTGCCGCGGAGCTGATTCGGCAGCCGATTGAAAACCTTCAGAAAGCGAACCGGGAAGTTGCTGAGCTCCGGAGACAGATGAGCGGTCTGGGGACCCCAAATATAGGCGCAATTGAGGAATATGAGCGCGTACGGACACGTTATGAGTTTTTAAGCGACCAGCGGAGTGATATAGAGAAAGCCAAACAGGAGCTGCTTGAGATCATTCATGATATTACCCATGATATGGAAAAGGTGTTCCGAGAGCGCTTTCTGGAGATTGACAGTTGCTTTCGAACAACATTCCGGGAACTGTTTGGGGGCGGAAAAGCGTCTCTGGTTCTGGAAGATGAGAACAACATTCTGGAATGTGGGATTGATATTCGTGTTCAGCCTCCCGGCAAGGCACTCTCCACAATCAGTCTCCTGTCGGGCGGAGAAATGGCATTTGTGGCGATCGCGTTGTATTTTGCTATTTTGAGAGTGAGACCGACTCCGTTTTGCGTGATGGATGAGATCGAAGCGGCACTTGACGAAGAGAATGTCAACCGTTATGCGGCTTATCTGCGCAAATACTCAGATAAAACACAGTTCCTGATCATTACACACAGACGCGGAACCATGGAAGCCGCGGATCTGCTTTACGGGGTTACCATGCAGGAGAAAGGTGTTTCCACAGTCCTGAGCCTGGATTTGGAGGAAGCAAGAAAGACAGTAGAGGAATAAGATGGGCTTTTTTGATAAACTGTTTGGCGGCCTTGGAAAGACACGCCAGAATATTGATCTTGAAGAACTGTTTCAGGACTATGCGCCTGACAGTGAAGATTTTTATGAGAATCTGGAGGAAATGCTGGTCCTTGCAGACGCGGGAATCCCGACGGCAGAGCGTGTGGACTATCTCATGCGCCGAAAGACGTGGGAAGACCGCTATCGGAAGGGCGAAGAGGCGAGAGAGGGCCTGATCCGGATTCTCACCGGACTTCTGAATGTCGGTGATACAGCGCTGAAACTGGAGACAAGGCCATCCGTAATTCTGATGGTCGGGGTTAACGGCGTAGGCAAGACAACCACGATCGGAAAACTCGCACACCAGCTGACGGAGCAGGGGAAAAAGGTGCTGCTCTGCGCAGGCGATACATTTCGCGCGGCAGCGGCCGAGCAGCTCGGCATCTGGGCAGAGAGGGCAGGCGCGGAATTTGTCCGGCACGAAGAAGGCAGCGATCCGGCCGCGGTGGTATATGACAGTATCTGTGCCGCGAAAGCACGCGGGGCCGATGTGATCCTGATCGATACGGCGGGCAGACTGCATAACAAGCAGAACCTGATGAATGAGCTGGCTAAAATCCGGCGAATCATAGACCGTGAACTCCCGGATGCGGACGTCGAAACCCTGATGGTTCTGGATGCAACTACCGGCCAGAACGGTCTGATTCAGGCGAAGCAGTTTCTGGAAACGGCTGGCCTGAGCGGTATTGTCCTGACAAAGCTGGATGGAACGGCAAAGGGAGGCATTGTGTTCGCGATTGCCAATGAATGTAATTTGCCGGTAAAGTATGTTGGCGTCGGAGAAGGCATCGATGATCTCATTCCGTTTGACGGGAAGAGTTTTGTTGAGGCGCTGTTTAAAAGCTGACTGAGGAGAAGAGAATGACCAGTAAAGAACGCGCGAGGCTGAGAAGTCTTGCCTCGACAGAAGATACCATTATCCAGGTGGGAAAAGGCGGTATCACGGAAGCCGTGGTCGCCTCCGTTGATACAGCGCTGAAAGCCAGGGAACTGATCAAGGGAAAAGTATTGGAAAGCAGCATGCTGACGGCAAGAGAGGCATGTGAACTCCTCGCCGAAGCCTGCGGTGCGGAACCAATCCAGGCGATAGGGACAAAATTTGTCCTTTACCGGAAGAAACCGGATTGAAAAAGGGTGCTGTCAGAGAATGAGAATTGCGCTATACGGCGGCAGCTTTAATCCTCCCCATCTGGGACACCTTGAAGCAGTCCGGACAGTTCTCCGGATGCTGAGCCCGGACCGTCTGCTGGTGATACCGGATCGGGAACCTCCTCATAAGGAATTGGAAGACGGAAGCCCGACCGCGGAAGAGCGGTTTGAACTTTGCCGACTGTGTTTTGGGGATCTCCCGGGTGTTGAGGTGTCTGATCTCGAATTACGCAGACAGGGAAAAAGCTATACCTATGAAACAATCCGGGAAATGGAAAGCCTGTTTCCGGATGACGAGCTGATTCTGGTTGTCGGCACGGACATGTTCCTGAGTTTTGAAGAATGGTATCATTTTGAGTATCTCTTTTCTCATTGCAGGATAGCGGTGCTTTCCCGAGAGATGGATGATCAGGAGCAACTGTTTCAGGCAGCGGATCGGTATCGGGAAAAATACGCTGCAAACCTGACTGTTTTATCACAGGATCCGCTGCCCATGAGCTCAACGGAAATCAGGACGCTGCTTCGCCGCAGAGCAGGATCTGACTGCCTGCCGAAAGCTGTTTACGCACAGATTATAAAACTGCGGCTTTACGGCGCGCAGCCTGAGCTCTCCTGGCTGAGAGAACAGGTATATCCCATGCTGGATGAGTGGCGCATTGCGCATGTGGCAGGCTGTGAGGGGGAAGCGATTCAGCTTGCCAGATACTGGGGCGAAGATCCGGAGCTGGCTGCAGAGGCTGGAATTCTGCACGATATGACCAAGCGTCTTTCTTTGAAAGAACAGTTGATCTTATGTGAAAAATATGATATTATCTGCGACGACGCGGAGCGGAATACGCCAAAGCTTCTTCATGCGAAAACCGGCGCGGTACTTGCTTCCGTACTTTTCGGATCACCGGAAGAAGTGTGTGAGGCGATTCGCTGGCACACGACCGGGAAAGCGGATATGACTCTTTTTGAAAAACTGCTGTATCTTGCCGATTACATTGAACCGACAAGAGATTTCCCGGGGATCGACGACTTGAGAACGCTTGCCTACCGCAATCTGGATGAAGCGATGGTTCTTGGCCTGCGCATGACCATTCAGGAAATACGTTCAGGCGGGAAGGAACCTTATATTGACACACTGACAGCCTGTGAATGGTACGAGAACAGGCTTGGTGAGAGGAGAATCTGATATGCTGAGCCCGGAACAAATTACAGCGATCGCTTACAGGGCGCTGGACGACAAGAACGCGAAGGATGTCAAGATCCTGAAAACTGCTGAACATACTGTGCTTGCGGATTATTTTGTGATCTGCAACGGAACTTCTTCCACGCATATCAAAGCGCTGGTTGACGAAGTGGACAAGCAGCTCTCCGAAGCAGGGGAGCCACCGATCCGTCGTGAAGGACTGCGTTCGGATATCTGGGTCCTGATGGATTTTGGCAGTGTTATTGTTCATATTTTTACAGATGAAGCGCGGAAGTTTTATGATTTGGAACGATTGTGGAGTGACGCAGAGGCGGTGACGCCCTCATCCCTTCCGAGCCCCTGATAAGGGGCTTCGAGAATGGCTTTGAAGCCGAATTGCGTTAATCGACTAATTGTTCAGAAGGAGTGCTTTCATATATGAAATATGATTTTGCTGCTGTTGAAAAGAAATGGCAGGATATTTGGGAAGAGAAAAAGCCTTATGCGGCGATTACCGGGGATCCCCGTCCGAAATTCTATGGTCTGATAGAGTTTCCGTATCCGAGCGCTGCCGGACTTCACGTCGGTCATCCCCGTCCGTTTACCGCGATGGATATCGTAACCCGAAAGAAACGCATGGATGGCTACAACGTCATTTTCCCCATCGGGTATGACGCTTTTGGCCTGCCAACGGAAAACTTTGCGATAAAAAACCATATTCATCCCTCGATTGTTACCCGTGACAATATCGCCAACTTCACGCGTCAGCTGAAGATGCTGGGCTATGGTTTCGATTGGGACCGCTGCGTCAATACTTCGGATCCGAATTATTATAAATGGACACAGTGGATTTTCCTCCAGATGTATAAACACGGTCTTGCCTATAAGACCACCATGCCGATCAACTGGTGTACCAGCTGCAAGTGCGGTCTCGCGAACGAGGAAGTTGTCGAGGGCGTATGCGAACGCTGCGGCAGTGAGGTCATCCGCAAGGAAAAAAGCCAGTGGATGCTCCGTATTACCAAATATGCGGACCGACTGATCGACGACCTGGATGATCTGGATTATATTGAACGTGTGAAGATCCAGCAGAAGAACTGGATCGGACGTTCCACCGGTGTGGAAGTCGATTTTAAGGTTTCAACGGGCGATACCATTACGGTATACACCACGCGTGCGGATACACTTTACGGTGTTACGTACATGGTCCTGTCACCGGAGCACCCGATTCTGGATACCTGGAAAGACCGGATTGGAAACTGGGATGAAGTGCTGGCTTACAAGGCCGAAGCTGCCAGAAAGAGCGACTTTGAGCGCGGCGAATTGAACAAGGATAAAACCGGCGTATGCCTGCAGGGCATTCGTGTCATCAACCCCGCTAACAGAGCGAGCGTTCCGGTGTTTATCTCGGACTATGTCCTGATGGGCTATGGAACCGGTGCGGTCATGGGCGTCCCCGGCCACGACCAGCGTGACTGGGAATTTGCCATGAAGTTTGGCCTCCCGATCATTGAAGTCGTGGAAGGCGGCGATATGACAAAGGAAGCCTATGTTACAAAAGAAAACGGCATTATGGTGAATTCCGGCTGGATGGATGGCATGACCGTGAAAGAAGCCATCCCTGCCATGAAGAAATACGCCGTGGAACAGGGCTTCGGCAAGGAGAAGGTCAACTACAAACTTCGTGACTGGGTCTTCTCCCGCCAGCGCTACTGGGGTGAGCCGATTCCTCTGGTTTACTGTGAGAAATGCGGATGGGTCCCCATCGATGAGAGCGAACTGCCTCTGGTGCTGCCGAATGTTGAAAGCTATGAGCCGACAGATGACGGAGAGAGCCCGCTTGCGAAGATGACCGATTGGGTGAACACGACCTGCCCGAAGTGTGGCGCCCCCGCCAAACGCGAAACAGACACCATGCCAAACTGGGCAGGCTCCTGCTGGTATTACCTCCGCTATATGGACGCCCATAACGATGAGGAGATTTTCTCAAAGGATGCTGAGGAATACTGGGGCCCTGTTGACTGGTACAACGGCGGTATGGAGCATACGACGCTCCACCTGCTCTACAGCCGTTTCTGGCATAAATTCCTCTATGACATCGGTGTTGTCCACACAAAGGAACCGTATGCCAAGCGTACTTCTCACGGTATGATTCTCGGTCGGAATCCTCATTATGTGGGATATGCCGAGACCGAGGAAGAAAAGCAGGCGCTGATTGAGCGCTATGGCAACGAGGCGTTCCGTACTTCTGTCAAGATGTCAAAGTCTCTTGGGAATGTGGTTAACCCGGATGACGTGATCAAAGCCTATGGCTCCGACACCATGCGCGTTTATATCATGTTCATCGGTGACTTTGAAAAGACGGCAACCTGGTCTGATGAAGCGGTAAAAGGTTCCAAGCGTTTCCTTGACCGCTGCTGGAATCTTCTGGATATCGCGGCGGATGATCAGAAGATCACCGCAAAAAATGAATCGCTCATCCATAAGACGATCAAAAAAGTCGGCGAAGACATTGAAGAGCTGAAAATGAACACAGCGATCGCAGCTCTGATGACCCTGGTCAACGCATACTATGCCAACGGCTGCACAAAAGGCGATCTCAAGCCGCTGATTCTGATGCTCAGTCCGTTTGCCCCGCATCTTGCGGAGGAAATGTGGGAGCAGACAGGCTTTGCTTCTGCGGAAGGAAAGATGGCAATGCAGATGGCGTGGCCGACATACGATGAGAAGAAAACCGTCGATGCCGAGCATGAGATGGCTGTTCAGGTCAACGGGAAGCTGCGCAGCACCATTGTAGTTGCAAATGACGCGGATGAGGAAACGATTGTGCAGACTGCGCTTGCGGATGAAAAAATCCAGAGACAGATGCAGGGAATGGAACTTGTCAAAACCATTGTTGTCAAGAACCGCATCGTAAACCTGATTCTTAAGAAATCAAACTGATTGTTGACAAAGGGCTGTTTCTCCGCTATAATTAATCTGTTAAAGCCAATTGTTTGGCCCTTGAATCGTTGCGTTTCGCGACGTGCCGGAGGGAGGGAAATAAGTGTCTGAAATCTATGTGAAAGAGAATGAGTCTCTGGATAATGCGTTGAAGCGTTTTAAGCGCAGCTGCGCGAAGTCCGGTGTTCTTGCCGATCTGCGCAAGAAGGAGTATTACCAGAGCCCCAGCGTAAAACGCCGCAAGAAATCAGAAGCCGCGCGTAAGAATAAGAATAAGCGCTACTATTAATTCTGAAACATATACAGTCCCCCGAAGCTGCTGAAGCCGCTATCGGGGGACTGTGTTTTTCTTGCTTTTCATTGGTCAGTGTGCTATTCTGTATACAGAAACTCGGATGGAAGGAGGAACGAATATGCTTGCAGGCGGTTTTCTGCAGTATCCGATGCTCTGGCTCGCGGCGACGGTAGTTTTGCTGGTGATTGAGGCGCTGGTGCCCGGGCTGGTTTCAATCTGGTTTGCCATCGGTGCCCTGGCCGCTCTCATTTCTGCGCTTTTTCACGCGCCGTTTTGGCTCCAGCTGGTCTGGTTTTTGCTGGTTTCGGTTTTGTCACTGGCTTTAACCCGTCCTCTGGTCAAAAAGTATGTCAACTCCCGAACAACCCCCACCAATGCTGACAGAAATATTGGCAAGGATGCGATCGTGACAGAACAGATCGACAATCTTCGCGCCAAAGGCGCTGTGCTGCTTGACGGGAAGACCTGGAGCGCCAGAATGGCGGATGAAACAGCCACCGCGGAAGTGGGTGATACCGTTCATGTCCTTCGGATTGAAGGAGTAAAGCTCGTTGTAGAGCAATCTGATAAATAAGATTCAGGAGGTATAAAATGGGTTATTTTGTCGTTGTTCTGATTGTCCTGCTGATTTTGGTTCTTGTCCGCAACATTCGAATTGTTCAGCAGGCGAAAGCCTATGTGGTGGAACGCCTCGGTGCCTACAAGACGACCTGGAATGTCGGCATTCACTTTAAGATTCCTTTTATCGAGCGGGTCGCAAAAATCGTTTCCCTGAAGGAACAGGTTGCGGATTTTCCGCCGCAGCCGGTTATCACCAAGGATAACGTGACCATGCAGATTGATACGGTCGTCTACTTCCAGATTACGGATCCGAAGCTTTACACTTATGGGATTGAGCAGCCCATGGTTGCAATCGAGAATCTCGCCGCTACAACACTTCGTAATATTATCGGTGATCTGGAACTCGACCAGTGCCTGACCAGCCGTGACATCATCAATACGCAGATGCGCGCGATCCTGGATGAGGCAACCGATCCCTGGGGAATCAAGGTCAATCGTGTGGAGCTGAAGAATATTCTGCCTCCGAAGGAAATCCAGAATGCAATGGAGAAGCAGATGAAGGCGGAACGTGAACGTCGTGAGGCTATTCTGAAGGCGGAAGGCGAAAAACGGGCTGCGATTCTGGAAGCGGAAGGTGAAAAGGAATCTGCCATTCTGCGTGCCGACGCGAAAAAGCAGCAGCAGATTCTGGAAGCAGAAGGCGAAGCGGAAGCGATCCTGAAGGTCCAAAGCGCGACTGCGGAAGGTATCCGTTTGATCAATGCGGCCAGCCCGTCCGAAGCCGTGCTGCGGATTAAGGCGCTGGACGCCTTTGCTGCCGCAGCCAACGGAAAAGCAACGAAGATTATTATCCCGAGCGAGATCCAGGGGCTTGCCGGTTTGGCAGGCGGAATACTTGAGAGTGTAAAGGAAGATAACAGTACGACATGACAGAGAAGGTTTTTCAGTTTCTCGTAAAGTACGGCATGCTTGTTCCGAACTTCGACGTTCTGCATTATGCGGACGCGATGCGTCGCGAAATGGAGCGCGGCCTGATTACGGAATACAGCTCCTACCCGATGATTCCGACTTATCTTCGGACAGGCATGGATATCCCGCAGGGGAAACCGGTTGCGGTGATCGATGCCGGCGGAACGAATTTCAGGAGAGCGATTGCGCGTTTTGAAGACGGCCAGTGTGTGATTGAAAACATGGAGAAGGCTGGGATGCCCGGAATCAGCAGTCCGGCAACCTGGAACGAGTTTATCTCTTTTGTTGCGGATGCGGTGGAAGAATTAATGCCGCTGACGGATACAATCGGATTCTGTTTCTCCTATTCGGCCAATATTACACCGGAGATCGACGGGCGCGTTAACTGCATTGATAAAGAAGTTGTCATTAACGGCTGCGAGGGGATGCTGGTTGGCGCTTCTCTGTCCCAGGAACTTTCCAGGAGGGGATTCCCCGGAAGAAAGGTAGCCGTGATCAACGATACAGCCGCTGTACAGCTTGGGGGAATGGCGAAGCACCTTCAGCAAGGTTATACAACCTGCTTCGGCCAGGTCAGTGGAACAGGGACCAATACCTGCATGCCGGTTCGCGGAGAACAGATCGGGAAACTGGGAAGCAAAGCTTTTGACATGATTGTCAATATGGAGTCCGGTATGTATGACGGACTTCCTCTGGGCCTGTTTGACCGGGAGCTGGATAAGGCCAGCCATAATCCCGGACAGAAGCGCCTGGAGAAGATGACGGCAGGTGTGTATCTGGGAGAGCTTTGCCGCAGAGCTTTGAGACAGGCGGCAAGCGACCGCATTTTGAGCCTTTCCTGCGCGGAAAAGGTATATGCTCTGGAACATGTTCCTTCCTTCCTGGCAGATGCCTGGGCGGCAGGAGAAGCTCTGGAGCTGATTGCTGCGGACGAGGACGATAAGGCCTTTGTTTCTGCGCTTTCCGTTTTCCTGTTTGAACGTTCCGCTTCTGTTATGTGTGCCAACCTGACAGCAATGGCGGAATTGGCGGATGCGGGAAGGAACGGAAAAGCAGCCGTTTTCGCGGAAGGTTCTCTCGTGCAGAAGAACCGAATTTACCAGCCCAAATTGAAAGAGCTCCTGGATCGGAATCTTCGCACAGGACTTGGCCGCGATGTTGAGCTTGTAGTGGAAGAAGACACCACGCTTCCCGGCGCTGCAGCGGCAGCACTGATGAATAAATAAAAAAGAGACGAACGGGCGGTCAAGTCTCCCGTTCGTCTCTTTTTTTGGCCAAAGCGTTGGTATCAATACTGTCACGAAACACTACAAATCTGTCATACAGGTATTCCAGAACAAAATTCAGAATCATATTGATCGCAGTCACCAGATATTCATTCCAGAGCAGCCCTTCTGCAAGCCAGTTGCCAAAGACAGTGCTCAGAGGCGTGAAAACCGTATAAAACAGAGCAACCTTCATCATCGCAACCGGTACGTTGTTGGCAGATCGGAATGTATAACGACGGTTTAAAGTGAAATTCCACAGTACGGACAGAACCAGCGCAATCAGATAGCAGGGCCAGTATGGCCAGCCAAGTGTTTCATTGAGCAGCGCAAAGGAAACAATTTCGATGATTCCGGCGGAAACAGAGAACAAAAGAAATTTCAGAGAACGAAGCATTTCCGTTCTGGTGTTGGATGAATTCACGGGATTTCACTCTTTTCATCATTAAAGAAATATTTTTTAAAATTATCTGATTGCTGTCGGGATTTGTCAACTTCCGAAACTGAACAAAATGACTGTTTTGTTGCAATCATATGAAAGATTCATCACATTATGAAATAATGACATGTAAAAAAATCATGAACCTTGTGCAAAGTGCTTGACAAGGTTCACATAATGTGGTATTTTATGACTTGCGATGAGGGGCGTCACCCCTTGATGTGTCGGCATCATAACCCGTTAGCGCATGGAAGATTTACTTGCGGGCCGCCGGGGCCAAATTCCGGCAAGCTGTGACGGGCAGCGATAGTCCTCAGCAATACCCACTTTTGTTGACGGGACTGAACACCGACGCGGCTTGGATTACGATGATCGCGACATCGTTGTCCGCGCCAATGTACAATGTTATATTGTGCAAATGATAAACCCGCTTCTGAAAAGAAGCGGGTGTTTTCTTATACACGGGAGCTGTCAGTAAATGGAGAACAGCTGGGGTTTCAGCTTGAATTTGACACCGGAAACCAGTCCCATTGCGGCAAACATGGTAACCATGGAAGAGCCTCCGTAGCTGAAGAAGGGAAGGGTGATTCCGATTACGGGCGTAATGCCGATGCACATACCGATGTTGATAAATGTCTGAAATGCTACTGCGGAAGCAACGCCGATACAGATCAGCATATCATAGGTGCGGCCGGCTTTTAACCCGACACGTGTAATGTGAATCATCACAATCAGCAGCAGAATAATAACGACAATACAGCCAACCATCCCAAGCTCTTCCCCGACACAGGAGAAGATGAAGTCCGTATGTTTCCCGGTGAAAACAGTGGCACGATGTTCGGCATCGACACCGGTTAACCTTCCCGAGGCAAGGGTAAGCTTGCTTTGGGTTGTCTGCCAGGTGATGCCCCAGCCATCCGGGTCAATGGAAGGATCATAAGGGGCAATCAGACGTTTTTTCTGGTAGTCTTTGAGAAAATACGTCCAAAGCAGAGGAATGGCTGCCGCAACAGCGGCTCCGCCCAGCGCGAACCAGTAGAGACGGACACCGAGAGCGAAAAACATGGAAAGAAAGATCAGCAGAATGATGGCGGCGCTGCCGAGGTCGGAAGAAACGACAACGATCAGTCCGAATACAATAACGAAGTGCCCTGCCATCTGCACGACAGAGGGAAGAGAATTGATATCACGGTATTCTTTCAGCCAGGTCATCTGTTTGGCGGAGATAACGATATAAATGACTTTTATGATTTCAGAGGGCTGAACACCGATTCCGGCGAAGCGAATCCAGCTTTTGTTGCCGGTTCCGCTGTCCTGACCGAAAATGACCAGCGCAACCAGAAGAAGAATGTTGATTACACAAAGCGCTCTCCACTGTTCCCCGAGAAGATCCGCATCAAGGAAAGTGAGCACAACGAAAGCGATTAAGCCAAGAAACAGAGAGAACACCTGGACAATAACACACTTTACGGAGCTGTCGACCCAACCGGAAGCTTCCATCGCGATGGTGGCAATTCGGACCATATAAATCCCGAAGAGGGAACAGAGCAGACACATTACGAGAAGGAAAATATCCGCCCTTTCAAAAAACATCCTGGCATAAACCTTGATTTTTTTTATGATGTGCCGCCTCCTTTCGGACTGGATAGACCGCAAAATCATGTCATTCTATCACAGACGGCTTCCTTTGACAAGTATCCATAAAACTTGTTTACAATTTAAGCCAATAATTTGACAGAATCCGGGAAAGATGATACACTGATATGAATTTGAGGAGTAGGAGCAGCAAAGCCCATATGCAGGAGTGGATAACACATAACGAACAGGAAACCGAGCAGCTAGGCGCGAAGATCGTGAGATCAGTCAGCACGCCGGCGGTCTTTTGCCTGTATGGCGAGTTGGGTGCCGGGAAAACAGCGCTGGTGCGCGGGATGGCGCGCGGACTTGGTTTGTCATGCACGGTTTCAAGCCCGACCTTTACCATCGTGAACGAGTATCTTGGCGATAGGGAACTGATTCATTTTGATATGTACCGTCTCAGCAGTGCGGATGAATTATTTGAAATCGGCTGGGAGGACTATCTCCGGAGAGATGCCGTCTTGGCTGTGGAGTGGAGCGAAAACGTGGAAGAAGCATTTGACGGGTCCGAATACCGGATTCATCTGGATAAGCTTTCCGAAACCGACAGACGGATTACGATGGAAGGAGCGCAGATAAATGCTGACACTTGCGTTTGAATCCTCCGCGAAAGCCGCGTCTGTTGCCCTCTGCGAAGATGGCAGAATGATCAGTATGGTGACACAGTGCAGCGGGCTGACCCACAGCAGAACGCTTCTTCCCATGGCGGAAGACCTGCTGAAAAACGCCGACGTTGCGATTTCTTCAGTAGACCGGTTTGCTGTCGCCCATGGCCCGGGATCGTTTACCGGGATCCGGATCGGTGTTTCCACGGTAAAGGGACTTTCCTGGGCGGCGGAAAAGCCCTGCCTTGGGGTGTCCACACTGGCTGCAATGGCATGGAACGGCATTGCTGCCGACAGAATGATCTGTGCAGTGATGGACGCGCGCAGAAACGAAGTCTACAATGCGCTGTTTCGCGTGGAGAACAACAGGCCGATACGGGTCTGTAAGGATCGGGCGGTCTCTTTGGAACTCCTGGCCGGAGAACTGCGTGAATTGGGAGAGAAAGTCTTCCTGGTTGGCGACGGCGCCCAACTGACAGCAGAGTACCTGCGTGAAAGAAAGCTGCCGTATCGTCTGGCACCGGAAAACCTGAGATGGCAGAACGCCTGGGGTGTTGCGATGGAAGCGGCGGGCAGAGAATTCGGTACCTCACAGGATCTGCTTCCGGTCTATCTTCGCCTCTCACAGGCGGAGAGGGAACGACAGGCCAGAATGTCGGCAACGGTTTCCGCCTGACGAATCATTCTTGTATATCACCTGATCGCGGATCGCGGCAGGTTTAGAAAAAAGGAGAAGTCTCATGAGTAAAGTATGCGTTTTTGATCATCCTCTGATCCAGCACAAGCTTTCCATTTTGCGTGATAAGTCCACAAGCGTGAAAGAATTCCGCGAGATCATCTCTGAAATCTCCATGCTGATGTGCTATGAGGCAACGCGTGATCTTCCCCTGGAAGAAGTGACCGTTGAGACACCGGTTGCGACGGCTGTCTGTCAGCGGATTGCCGGCAAAAAGCTTGCGGTTGTCCCGATTCTCCGCGCCGGTTTGGGTATGGTGGACGGCATGGTCAGCATGATGCCGAATGTAAAGGTTGGACATATCGGCCTGTTCCGTGACCCGGAAACCTTGGAGCCTGTCAAGTATTACTTCAAGATGCCGCCCGATATTGAAGAACGTGACGCGATTGTGGTAGACCCGATGCTCGCTACCGGCGGAAGTGCGTCTGCCGCGATCACATTCCTGAAGGAAGCCGGCGTGAAGCATATTAAGCTGATGAGCATTATCGGTGCTCCGGAAGGGGTTCAGAAAATGCAGGAAGACCACCCCGATGTTGATATTTACGTTGCCGCACTCGACGATCATCTGAACGACCACGGATACATCGTTCCCGGTCTCGGTGATGCCGGAGACCGTATATTCGGTACAAAGTAAACAGACAGTATCAAGTCTGAATGTTGAACATGAAGGAAGGGAAAAGGTATGGACAGGTCAAAAAAGCTGATATGTACAGTTCTTGCGGTTTTGCTGGCTGGCGTTCTGCTTGGTGTTGTCGTTTTCGCGATTCATCAGATGACAGCCCGTCCGTCCACGCCGATTCCGGCTGAGACGCCGGCAGAAACCGTTCAGCCGACCCCGACTCCGTCACCGACTCCGGAACCCACACCGGAACCGACCCCGACGCCTTATGTTTCACCGATTGATTTTGAGGCGCTCTGGGAGGTCAATCCGCATGTCATTGCATGGATTGAGATTCCCGGTACGGTGATCAGCTATCCGATTCTGCAGCACCCGTTGGAGGACAACTATTACCTCAATGTTACAATGGAAGGCGCCTACGGATACCCGGGCTCCATCTACACGAACGCGATGGAAGGCAAGTACTTTGCCGGTTTCAATACGGTTATATACGGTCATAACATGTCAGACGGCTCGATGTTTGCCGACCTTTCCAAATTCCAGAATCTGGAGTTTATGAAGGAAAATCGCGAGATCCGACTGTATACGCCGACAGCGGAGTACACCTACCTGATCTGTGCCCATGTCATTTATGATGACCGACTGATCACCTACGAATATGATGACACGCTGGAATCGGACAACCAGAGCTTTCTCGCTTCTCTCCATAACGGATCTGCCGGTACTGTTTGGCTGGATGAGCCGGAGATCACAACGAAAGACCGTATTTTGACGCTTTCAACCTGCATAGGCGGAATGCCGGATAATCGCAGATTGGTCATTGCGGTTCAGCAGCAGCCGGATAACCCGGACTTTGTAATCATCCTGCCGGATGCCGATGATTAATTCTGTTTTCTCTTCTGCGGACATTCTTCTTCCGGAGGAATATCTGCTCCCGTACTGGTCTGTCGTTGCCTGTGACCAGTTTACTTCACAGCCGGAGTACTGGCAGAGAGTGAAAGACCTGACAGCGGAGAAACCCAGCAGTTATTCCCTGATTCTGCCTGAGGCGGAGATCGATACCGTTTCACAGGAACGGATCGGGGAGATTCACCGCACGATGGATCAGTACCTCAAAAGAGATTTCCTGCGAAGCTGCCCGGATTGCTTTGTATACACCGAGCGGCAGATGCAGAACGGTTTGACCCGGAGAGGACTGATCGGCAAAGTGGATTTGACACAGTACGATTACTCCGGATCAACAAACTTACCGGTTCGCGCTACGGAAGAGACGGTTCATGAACGGATTCCCCCTAGAATGGGGATTCGCCGTGGCGCGTCGCTCGAGCTGCCGCATGTTCTTTTGCTGTGTGAAGATGATCAGAATCAGATCCTCGAGCCTTTGAGCCGAAACAAGGCTCATTTGAAAAAGCTTTATGACTTCGATCTGATGCTTCAGGGCGGTCATGTATCGGGCTGGCTTGTCGATGGCAAAGAGAAGGACGATCTTCAGATGAGAGTGCGGCTCTATGAAGAAAACCAGAAGAAAAAATATTCAGGGGAACGGCTTTTCTATGCGGTGGGAGACGGGAACCATTCCCTCGCGACGGCGAAAGCCTGCTATGAGGAACTGCGAACATCTCATCCCGGCATGGACTGGAGCTCCCATCCGTCCCGCTGGGCTCTCTGTGAGCTGAACAACATTTATGATGAGGCCCAGTGCTTTGAGCCGATCCATCGTTTGGTCAAGCACTGCGATTCGGAGAGACTGATTGCCGATCTTCAGAAGGCGTTCCATGCGTCAGAAGGAGTGGTCATTTCTTATTTGTCCTCTGATCAACGCGGTCAGCTCCGGGTGGATTGCAGTACGGGGTGTCTTCCACTTGCAGTACTGCAGGGATTTCTCGACAGCTGGCTAAAGGACAATCCCGGTACCATGGATTATATTCATGGAGAAGACGCCTTAACACAGTTAAGCAATGTACCGGGTTCGGTTGGGTTCCTTCTCCCGACTGTGGAGAAGAACACGCTGTTTCCCGGAATTCTGTCACACGGTGTGCTCCCGAGAAAGACTTTCTCCATGGGAGCGGCCACAGAGAAACGCTATTATCTCGAATTACGAAAAATCTGTTAAAAAGGAGAATCCGATGGATACGGTCATCCGCATTCTGAATGCCGCTGAAACAGAGCCTGCTGAACTGACAAAACCGCGGGGCAGCCATAAAGATGTTTCGAAGGTCGTTCGGGAGATTCTTGAGACAGTTCGGACCGAAGGGGATTCCGCTCTCATTCGCCTGACAGAGCGTTATGACGGTGTTCGGCTGGATGATCTTTCTGTCACACAGGAGGAGATGGAGAAAGGCCTCGCCGGGGTTGACGCGGACTTTCTCAAGGTCCTGGAGACTGCCGCCGGGAACATCAGCCGTTACCATGAGCAGCAGCGCAGGCAGAACTATACACTAACCGGTGAAAACGGCGTTGTGCTCGGGAAAGTATATCGGCCGGTTGAAAGAGTCGGCATGTATGTTCCGAATGGAACGGCGGCCTATCCGTCCACGGTTCTGATGGACCTGATTCCGGCAAGAATAGCGGGCTGTGAGGAAATCATCATGGTTACGCCTCCGGGAAGAGACGGCACGGTGAATCCGACGATTCTTGCTGCCGCGCATGTTGCCGGTATAACGAGGATCTTCAAGGTCGGCGGCGCGCAGGCAATTGCTGCGCTCGCCTATGGAACCGAGAGCATTCCGCGCGTTTACAAAATCATCGGGCCCGGAAATGCCTATGTAGCGGAAGCGAAAAAGCAGGTCCACGGAATTGTCTCAACCGATACGGTCGCTGGTCCCAGTGAAATCCTCATTATCGCGGATGACAACAATGATCCGCGCGTGCTGGCGGCGGATATGCTCGCCCAGGCGGAACACGATCCGGATGCGTCAGCCATGCTGATTACCGGATCGGAACAGCTGGCTCATCAGGTTTCGTCAGAACTAACCAAACAGCTGGCTGTTCTGCCGCGAAGAGAAATCGCGGCGGCATCGCTTCGAAACAATGGCATGATCCTGCTGACGGACGGCAGTATGGACACCGCTCTGGACCTGGCCAATCTGATTGCGCCGGAGCATCTGGAGCTCTGTGTGGATGACCCGCTGCAGTATTTGGGGCGTGTTCGGAACGCCGGTTCTATCTTCCTTGGACGTTTCAGTCCCGAACCGTTGGGAGACTATATGGCGGGACCGAACCATACGCTTCCGACGGGGGGCTCTGCCAGATTCAGTTCTCCGCTGTCGGTGGATGATTTTCTGACGGCTTCCCAGTTTACGTATTATACGGAAGAGGCGCTCCGGGCTATCGCGCCGTCCATCGTCCGCTTCGCGGAAGAGGAGGGACTTCAGGGGCATGCGCGCAGCATCCTTTCTCGTTTTGGAGGCATGAAATGAGCAGGTTTTTTTCATCGCGCTTTGATGCGCTGACACCGTATACACCGGGTGAGCAGCCGCAGGACAGACGCTATGTCAAGCTGAATACCAACGAGTCTCCCTACCCGCCGTCTCCCGGTGTATCGCTGGCCGTTGCGGAAGAGAGCGAAAGGCTCCAGCTTTATTCTGACCCGGAGAGCAGGCTTCTTACGAACGCACTGGCGGAACATCTCGGGCTGGACCCATCCCAGGTTCTTGTCGGAAACGGATCGGATGAGATTCTGAATTTCGCGTTTATGGCCTTTTGCGACGAAGACCACCCGGCCGTTTTCCCGGATATCTCCTACGGCTTTTATCCGGTGTTCGCGACGCTGAACCGGATCCCCTATCGGGAGATTCCGCTCCGGGAGGACCTGAGCATTTCTGTTGAGGATTATATCACCGGCGAGGGAACCGTTGTCATTGCCAATCCGAACGCGCCGACCGGTCTGTCCTTGCCGCAGAAAGAGATTGAACGTCTTCTTGCTGACAATCCGAATCGGATTGTCATTGTGGATGAGGCATATGTCGCTTTCGGCGGAGAGAGCTGTCTTCCTCTGATTGACCGCTATGACAATCTTCTGGTCGTCCGCACATTCTCAAAGTCACACTCGCTTGCCGGCGCCAGGCTTGGTTTTGCCGCCGGAAACAGCGCCTTGATTCAGGACTTGAATACACTGAAGTATTCGACCAACCCCTATAATGTTAACCGCATGACCTCCGCGGCGGGGATCGCTGCCTTGCGGGAGAACGAATACTATGTCCGCAACTGTTCCGCCATTGCGAAAACCCGTGATCAGACCGCCGTTCAGCTGCGGGCGATGGGGTTTGAGGTAACGGATTCGGTATCGAACTTCCTGTTTGCGCGTCACCCGTCTGTTGGCGGCGGGGAGTTGTATCGAAAGCTGAAGGAACGCGGCGTTCTGGTGCGCCACCTGTCAAAAGACCGGATAGTTTCCTATGTTCGCATCACGGTTGGAACACCGGAACAGATGGATACGCTGCTGAGAGAGACGAAGGCTATACTGGAGGAATACCAATGAGAACCGCCGAGATAAAAAGGGAAACCGCAGAAACCAGAATACGGCTCAGCCTGAACCTGGACGGAAGCGGGAAACAGGAACTGGAGACAGGAATTGGCTTTCTGAACCACATGCTGACCCTGCTGGCCCGTCACAGCGGCTTCGATATCACCCTTCTCTGCGAAGGAGATACGGAAGTAGATGACCATCACTCCACGGAGGATATCGCAATCTGCCTCGGCCGTGCGGTACGCGAAGCGCTGGCGGATCACCGCGGAATACGCCGTTACGGACAGTCACTGCTTCCAATGGATGAAACGTTGGTTCTCTGTGCTTTGGATATTTCCGGCAGAGGCGGTTTTTACTCAGATCTTCATATACCGGCTGAAAAAGTCGGAAGCTTTGATACCGAACTCGGTGAAGAGTTCTTTACGGCTTTTGCCAGAGAGGCAGGAATCACGCTGCATCTCCGTCAGCTGGCGGGCAGCAATTCCCATCATATTCTCGAGGCCTGCTTCAAAGCGCTTGCGCGGGCCCTGCGGGACGCGGTTTCCATCGATCCGGATCATGCGGACACGGTTCCCAGCAGCAAAGGAGTTCTCGGATGATCGCAATCGTGGATTACGGAGTCGGAAATCTGTTTTCGCTTCGATCTTCTCTTGCTTCTCTTGGAGAAGAGGCAGTTGTAACTGGCAATTCCGAACAGCTGCGTTCAGCGGATCGTATCATTCTACCGGGGGTTGGCGCTTTCGGAGATGCGGCGGATAAGCTGCGCTCAACAGGTCTCGACAGGACGGTTGTTGAACTGGTTGAAGAAGGAAAACCGCTTCTCGGAATATGCCTTGGTATGCAGCTCCTCTTTGATCGCGGCTATGAATTCGGTGAACATGCCGGGCTTGGTCTTCTTCGCGGTGAGATAGTTCCGATGCAGGGGAGTATTCCGGAACAGCTGAAAATTCCCCAGATCGGCTGGAATGCCCTGATTCGCAAACGCGATCATTTTCTCCTGAAAGATGTTCATGAGGGTGACTGCGTTTATTTTGTGCATTCCTTTTACGCGGCCAACTGTGAGGAGAGCCTTGTAGCAACTACGGAATATGGCATAGAGATGACAGCGGTGGTCGCAAAGGACAATGTCATGGGCTGCCAGTTTCATCCGGAGAAGAGTGGCAAGGTGGGCCTTTCCATTCTGTCGGCGTTTGCGAGGGGTGCCGTATGATACTGTATCCGGCGATTGACCTGTATGAAGGCAAAGCGGTCCGTCTGACCAAAGGGGATTACTCCAAAATGACAGTCTATGACGCGGATCCTCTGTCCAGGGCACTGCGTATACGGGATGATGGAGCCACCCATCTTCACATTGTCGATCTGGAAGGAGCACGCAGCGGGAGTACGGCAAACCTCTCCCTGATTGAGAAAATTGCTGCCCGGTCGGGGCTCTTTATCGAGCTGGGCGGAGGAATCCGCAGCATCGATACGGTCAGACACTATCTGGACTGTGGAATATCTCGGGTGATTCTCGGAACGGCTGCTGCTGAAAACGATGAGCTTCTTTGCGAGGCGATCGAAGCATTTGACGAGAGAATTGCGGTTGGCGTTGACTTGAAAGACGGTTTTGTCGCGGTTCGCGGATGGGAGCAGAAGAGCAGTTGGACGGCAGAGTCTTATTTCCTTCATCTGAAGGAACGGTCAGTCAGAACGGTCATCTGCACGGATATATCCCGGGACGGCATTCTCTCCGGGAGCAATCATGATCTTTACCGCTCCCTTCTGGCATATCCCATTGACCTGATCGCCTCAGGCGGCGTATCTTCGCTGGAGGATATCAGAGGATTGCGGCAGCTGGGCCTCGCCGGGGCAATTCTTGGACGAGCATATTATACGGGTGTCGTTTCCATCCCCGATGCGCTCGCTGCGGCGAAGGGAGAGCTTATATGATTACCAAACGGATTATACCATGTTTAGATGTCCGAAACGGCCGCGTGGTAAAGGGCGTCAGGTTTGAAAGCCTGAATGACGTATCGGATCCCGTTTCTCTCGCGAAAAGGTATTCGGATGAAGGCGCCGATGAACTGGTTTTTTATGACATTACGGCATCCTACGAGGACAGAAAGCTCTTTACCGATGTGCTGCGCTCTGTGGCGGAGACGATCTTTATTCCCCTGACAGTAGGGGGAGGCATCAATTCGCTGGATGATTTTGACCGTGTCCTGAAATGCGGCGCAGATAAAGTGAGCGTCAATTCCGGTGCCATTCGAAATCCGGATCTGATAGCGAAGGCAGCGAAACGTTATGGCAGTCAGTGTGTCGTACTCTCCGCGGACGTAAAAAGGGTGAACGGAGCTTTTCACGTTTTTGCGAAAGGCGGACGGGAAGACACCGGCATGGATGCGTTAAAGTGGATCAGGAGCGGTGTTGAGAATGGCGCCGGCGAGATCGTCCTCAACTCCATTGACACAGACGGTGTCAAAAAAGGCTTTGATTTGGAAATGCTCAATGCGGTTACAGCCATTGTTGACGTTCCTGTCATTGCTTCCGGCGGAGCCGGCTGCGCGGAAGATTTTGTCACACTTTTCCGGGAAGCGCCCGGTGTTGATGCCGGGCTGGCCGCTTCCATCTTACATTTCGGTGAAGTTCAAATCCCGGAACTGAAACAGATTCTTGCGGATAACAATATCAATGTGAGGCAGATATGAGCAGCTTTGATAATCTGAAATTTGATCAAAACGGTCTGATTCCTGCAATTGTGCAGGACGCGGAAACGGGACGAGTTCTGACGCTGGCCTATATGAACAGGGAGAGTCTTCAACGGTCTGTGGAAAATGGCCTGACCTGCTTCTGGAGCAGATCCCGGCAGGAACTCTGGCTGAAGGGGGAGACGAGCGGCAACTATCAGCATATTGTCTCTATAGAACCGGACTGCGATGGAGATGCGCTTCTCGTGAAAGTCCAAAAGGACGGACCTGCCTGCCATACTGGCTCGGACTCCTGTTTCGATCGGGCACCGTTATATGGAAAGACGGAAGAGGCTTTTTCCGTGGATTCCCTCTATGCGCTTCTTCAGGATCGTAAACAGCAAATGCCTGAAGATTCCTATACGACGTATCTGTTTCAAAAGGGAATCGATAAAATCCTCAAGAAAGTCGGCGAGGAGAGCACCGAGGTGATCATCGCGGGCAAAGGCGGCGATAAGGCAGAGAGTATATATGAAATCGCCGACCTGGCTTATCATGTGCTTGTTATGATGACGGAAATGGGCATCACACCGGCGGAAATCCGTACGGAACTGGCCTCGCGTCATGTAATTGATCACAAAGTGAAACAGGAGAAGATGGTATGAATCGTTATTCCAACTACCACACCCATACTCATTTCTGCGATGGTGCGGACAGTCCGGAAGCGATTGTAAGAGAGGCGCTGCGCCTCGGCTGCCCGGAGATCGGATTCTCCGGGCATTCCTATCTCCCAGAGGACACGGGAAGCATGAGTCCGGAAAATACAGCTGCCTATCGCAGAGAAATTCTTCACCTGAGAGAAAAATATGCCGGACAGATCAAGGTTCTTCTCGGCATCGAACAGGATTATTATTCTGAACTGACTCAGGATCCCTGGGATTATCGTATCGGGTCAGTGCACTATGTGCAGCGTGACGGGAAAAAATATGCTGTCGATGAGAGCCGGGATTCTTTTATTCATACGGTGCAGACTGTCTACGACGGAGATTATTATTCCTTTGCGGAGGATTATTATACGCTGGTGGCGGATGTCTTCCTACATACCGGATGCCTGATCATCGGGCACTTTGATCTGATTACAAAATACAATGAGGACGATGCGCTGTTTGATTCCTCACATCCACGCTATCGGAGAGCGGCCGGAGATGCGCTTGACGAGCTGGCAAAGTACGATACCGTGTTAGAGATTAACACAGGCGCGATCGCAAGAGGCTACCGGAAAAAACCGTATCCGGAGCTGTGGCTTCTGAACCGATGGCTGGAGAAGGGGAAACCGGTGGTGCTCTCTTCCGACTGTCATGACAAGCGCTGTTTGCTCCATGGCTTTGAGGAGGCAGAAAGTTTTGTATCGAGGCCAGAACTCCTGCTTTTCCGTCTTCCGAATTTGAAATGAAACCGGAGATTGCCAATGTCACTTTCTAAAAATATGAATACGACAGCCCGTATGGAGGCTTGTACACCGGAGGGCTATGGAATCTGCAGGATTGACGGCAGAGCGGTTTTTGTCCCAGGAGCGCTGGAGAACGAAACTTGGGACATCCATGTCCTGAAAGTGACAGAAACGGCGGTCTACGCCAAGGGGACACAGCTGCTCAGCCCTTCTCCCCGTCGTATCCCGCAGGACTGCCCAAACCCCTGCGGTGGATGTACAATGCGCCATGCAGATTATGAGGAAGAACTTCGCCTGAAGCGTAACCATGTCAACGATTGTTTCCGACGGATCGGCGGGCTTGATTATCAGGTTGACATGATTCATCCCAGCCCTGCTGTTGACCGATACCGCAACAAGGCTGTTTTCTCCGTGTCGCAGGTTGAAGGAAAAGCAGAATTTGGATTTTACCGACCGCGAAGCCATACGCTTGTTCCGGTGCAGGACTGCCTTCTGCAGGATAGAAATGCCTTGTTGGCAGCACAGTCAGTGATTGACTTCATGAATCAGCATGGCATCCCTGCTTATGATGAACAGAACAGAAAGGGGACCGTACGCCATCTGTTCTATCGTTTTTCCCGCTGCTTCCCGGATGCGGTACTGACAATTGTTTCAGCGCGTGGCTTCGGCGCAAAAACGGAGACGCTGATCCACAGCCTTCTTGAACGCTGCCCATTTTTAAGTGGAATTGTATTGAATGTCAACAAATCGCAAGGGAATACAATCCTGTCCGGAGATTTCCATCTGCTTTGGGGTGAGGCAGACATTCGCGAAACCCTTTGCGGCGTGACATACTCCGTATCTCCCCAGGCTTTCTTCCAGATAAATCCGGCTCAGGCGGAAGCAATCTATCAGAAGGCGATCAGTTATGCAGCATGCCCTCCAAATAAAATTGCTCTGGATCTGTACTGTGGTGCTGGCACCATTACACTTTGCCTGGCAACAACCGGCGTCAAGGTGATTGGCGTG
This sequence comes from Oscillospiraceae bacterium, assembly GCA_017448455.1. Classification (GTDB taxonomy): domain Bacteria; phylum Bacillota; class Clostridia; order Oscillospirales; family Oscillospiraceae; genus Limivicinus. Next base: position 36,740 of record JAFSLL010000160.1, read on the forward strand.
GAAATCGTACCGGAAGCAATAGAGAATGCACGTGCAAATGCAGTGCGCAACAGCGTTCAAAACGCTTCTTTTTTCTGTGGGGATACATCGGATATTGCAGCTAGACTCAAAGAGGAAGGAACAACTCCAGGGGTTGTTATCCTTGACCCACCACGAAAGGGGTTGGAGGAAAACGTAATCCGAAGCGTATGTGCAATGGACCCGGAGCGAATAGTGTACGTTTCCTGCAACCCTGCTACGCTTGCCAGGGATCTTGCACGCTTTTCCGAGCAGGGATATTCTGTTAAAGCAGCAGAGGTATATGATATGTTCCCGCGCACAGCGCACGTCGAGACGGTAGTATTGATGTCACGCATTCAGGACTGATCGCGGAAAAAGCGCGGAAATACGGGCTTTCCGGGCACTTTGGCATCAGCAGCGGAGGGCAAATTTGACCGTGAAAAACGCTCCGACTAAACTGATCTACGACTCGTGCCGAAGGGTTGAGTAGGCCATTTGGATGTCATCGGGTTGAGTTAGTGGTTTGGATGTTTTTGCCGTAGGGTTGAGTTAGTGATTTGGATAA
>JAFSLL010000161.1 GCA_017448455.1 Oscillospiraceae bacterium
ATAAGCACAGCCGTCAAGTGGGGTAACCTCCTTCTTGACGGCGTTTTCTATTGATATATTTTCGAAATAGTGCTACAATTTAATATAGAAAATAACTTTTATCCGTGGAGGATATATGCTCTACCGAATAGATAAAAAATTTAAAACTATAACTGCTAATCCGTCTCAACGTAAAAATTATCTTGAACTTGCTCCTTGTGAAGCACTTAGACCATATATTCATTGCTTTTGGTACAACAAAAATGACAGCGCAATAGCATTCAAATCACTTGTGATTCCCGATTTGTGTATGGATATCATCTTATATGAGAACGTTGGATATCACGCGGACTATTGTGGTATCAACAATCGCCCTTTTTACTCCGTCAACACGGATACTGAACTTTTTGGTATTCGCTTTTACGCTTGGGCAGTTGCGCTGTTTACAGACGATACAATGGTTGACACTTTAAATGCTTGTGATTGCGCTCAAAGGTATTTTTGCGATTTCTCCAATCAAACGGCAGAAGAAATCATATGCGCCGAAAGTCTTTATGAGAAGAAACGGCTTGCGGAAAACTATCTGCTGAAAAAACTCAGCAACCGAAGTATCAATCCTTCTGTTCTGAATTCCGTTGTTTACGCTATCAGGCATAGCGGAAAGGCAACTGTAAAGAACTTGGCAGATGATAATGCCGTCAGTAATCGGAAATTGGAGAGGGATTTTCTGAGCACAACGGGCGTATCGCCGAAACAGATGGTAAATTTGATTCGTTATCAACTTCTATGGCAGGATGCAGTTAAGCGTGATTTTAATGTGCTTGACAGTGTTGAAAAATATGGTTTCTTCGACCAATCGCACTTGCTCAAAGAATTTAAGAAATATCACGGATTGACATTAACAGAAGCACGTAATGAAGTTTTACGCTTGTCGCATTTTTACAATACATAAGCTCCACACTTTGCTAAAATGTTCTTATCAATATTTTAGGAGGAAAAGTATGAACAAAATAACTTGTATATGTTTAGGCGTTAGGAGTATGGAGAAAGCGATCAAGTTCTACCGTGACGGTTTAGGCTTCAAAACGGATTGCACGGAGGATAACCCGCCCGTCTGCTTTTTCAACACACCCGGAACAAAGTTTGAACTGTATCCGTTGGATTTATTGGCAAAAGATATCAGCGAGGACAACCCACCAAAAGGAAACGGCTTTGGCGGCATCACTTTGGCGTACAATGTTGAACACAAGGAGGATGTCGATAAGGTGATTGAATTGGTTAAGTTAGCAGGCGGTAAGGTTGTAAAAGAACCTCAAAATGTGTTTTGGGGAGGTTATCACGCCTACTTTGCCGATTTGGACGGCTATTATTGGGAAGTGGCTTGGGGACCTGATTTTCGGTTTAATGACAACGGATTGCTAGTATTCTAATTGAGATATTTCCAAACAATCCCGTAACACTCAAACTTGCAAGGTAATAAAAATACCCTACCACATCGATTTTGCTCTCCAGAATGCGCATAAACAGTGCCTTTTAAAGCCTAAAAGCGTTACACTATCTCGATACAGATTAGAATATATATTTACAATCAATTTATCGATTTAAAGTGTTGATTTTGCGGTTTGTATCTGTTATAATGATTACAGTAACGTTGATACTGTTTTGATACTGTTATAATTTGAAGCCAAAAATAATGGGCAGAATAACGGTAAAAGATGTATCAAAAACCGCTAATACTAAACTAATATGTTTAGTATTAAAATGAATTAAGCGAGTGGGAATAAAAAATTAAGTGTTTCAGAGTCCCGATTTTCCTTGATTTTACAAGGAAAATCGGGATTTTGCTGTTTTTGGTGGCTACAAAATGGCTACACGAACCGTATTTTTTTAGCCATCAACTTTCGGCCATAAAGGCCTCGAGCTGTCTGGCTAATTCCGCCTGCGCGTTCGGGTACAGGTGGCCATAGGTGTCCAAGGTGGTCTGGATTCGCTCGTGACCCAGCCGCTCCTGCAGAAGCTTCGGCGCCACGTTCATTTCGATCAGCGCTGCGGCATGGCTGTGCCGCAGGTCATGGACCCGGATCTTCTTTACCCCTGCCTGCTTGCTGCCCTGTTTGATTTCCTTGTACAGGAAGTGCTTGTCATAGGGGAACAGTCTGTCCTCCGGACGAAGCTCGTAGCAGCGGCTCATATAGTCCTTCAGACAGTCGCACAGCACAGTGGGGATCGTCACCGTCCGATTGCTCTTTGGCGTTTTGGGAGATGTGACCTGATCCTTGCCGTCGATGTGCTGATAGCTCTTGCTGATCCGGATCGTCTGTTTCTCAAAGTCCACGTCCGCCGGCGTCAGCGCGAGCAGCTCGCCTTCCCGGATCCCTGTGTAATACAGCGTCATAAACACCGCATAGGGAGCAGGCCTGTCCTTGATGGCATCGATGAATTTCAGAAACTCGTCCTTGGTCCAGAACAACATTTCCTCCGCGTTCTTCTTGCCCATGCCCCCTGCCTTGTGGCAGGGGTTTTCTTTCAGGCCGTAGTACCTGACCGCATAGTTGAAAATGGCTGTGATCTGGTTGTTGATGGTTTTGAGGTAGGTGCCGGAGTAGGGCTTCCCGTTTTCGTCCCGGTAGCTGGTCAGCTCGTTTTGCCAACGGCGGATGTCTGTAGGCTTGATCCCGTTGAGCGGCATCTTGCCGAAGAAGGGGGTAATCTTGAGATCAATCAAATATCGCTTATTGGCAAGGGTTGAGGGCTTCAGACGCTTTTCCATATCCTGGATATATAGCTTTATGAAGTCCTGAAACGTCATTCCCAGGCTGCCTGTGGCCTGCTGCAGGAAATCCTGCTCCCACTGCAGGGCTTCACGCTTGGTCTTGAAGCCCCGCTTTTTCTTGTGGACGGTGTTGCCCGTCCAGTCGGTGACACGGATCTGTGACATCCACCGACCCGTATCACCGTCTTTGCTTACCGACATTTTCGCTCCTTTCTCTCGTACTTGATATTCTTGTGATCTTGTTATTCGTTGTCCGTAATCCCGGAGGGATTATAAATCTCGCTGTTTTTGATGCGGCGGACCGATTCATCAAGCTCTTCTCCGTCGATGAACAGGACGGGGACCTCCTGCTGGTTTGCAAGGACCTCTTCCTTCCATTTCCGATATGCCGCAGGATCGTTATGAAAGGCTTTGTTTCGCTGCCTCTGCTGCTGCCAGCTTTCTAGAAACAAGCAGAAGTTGGCATTCAGTTCTGCCTCCCTGTCCTTTCCATCGATCATGATCGCGCATGTCCAATTGTTGCTGTAGGGAGGCCGCTCGACACGGATCGAGAATTCGAGGTTTGCGACCTGTTCCAGTTCGAACAAGAACCTTGTAATGTCCGCAAGCGTATTGAAGGGTCTCGTCAGGTTGTTATAGCCCAGAATAAACTGCGGGGTCGTATCAAGATAGAGCGCCAGCTGATTCACAACGTCAACGCTGACCTTGATCTCTCCGGATTCATACTTTTGTACGGTACGAAGCGATTTTCCAATCAGATTTGCAAGATAGCTCTGGCTGTAATGCTTCTTTTTTCTCAGCGCACAGATGCGGGCTCCGATTTCAGCATCAGACGCCGTAGCCATGGAATAATCGAAATCAAATTTCATATTTCTCACCTCGCCAATATCATAGCACATATTTTTACGAATTTCAAGTACATATTTTTTTATTTTTTCTCTTGACAACGCACTAAAAATGCGTATAATATATGTATTATAAGTTCGCATTTCATTCTCGCTCCGAGAAAGAAACGCATTTGAAGTACATATTACTCTTCACAGAGCAAGGAGGCGGAATCAGCATGAAAGCACAATTTATAACGGCGGAGGACGTGCAGAAAATTCTCGGAGTAAGCAGAAGCAAGGCCTACCAGATCATCCGGGGCTTGAACCGGGAGCTGAAGAGCGAAGGGTACATCACCATCGCAGGGAAATGTCCGGTTCGGTTCTTCAACGAGCGGTTCTACGGGATGCAGGCAGAATGCAGTCTGGACGCCGGAAACCCGCAGGAGGCGTAAAAAATGTCGGACTTGAAGTTAATCAACATGGATGACGTTCCCGTCGAGGAGGTCCAGTGGCTCTGGTATCCCTACATACCTTACGGGAAGCTGACGATCATCCACGGAGATCCGGGCGAGGGAAAAACCACGCTGATCCTTCGGCTGGCTGCGCTGTTGTCGCGGGGGAGCCCTCTCCCCTGCGACGACAGGCCGCAGGAGCCGGTGCGGATCATCTACCAGACGGCGGAGGACGGGCTTGGGGACACCATCAAGCCCCGTCTTCTGGCAGCTGACGCCGACTGCTCGCAGATCCTGGTCATCGATGAATCGGAGACGAGTCTCACGCTGTTGGATGAACGTGTGGAACAGGCAATCGCGGAGACGGGGGCAAGGGTTCTGATCCTGGACCCGGTTCAGGCCTATGTCGGCGCAGGGGTCGATATGAACCGTGCAAACGAGGTGCGGACCATGCTGGCCCAGCTTGGCAGGATCGCGGAAAAGTACAAATGCGCCATCATCCTGGTGGGGCATCTGAACAAGATGCAAGGCGCAAAGCGTCAGTACCGGGGCCTTGGCTCTATTGACTTCCAGGCCGCGGCAAGAAGCGTCCTGATCGTTGCCCGGCTGAAGGACAAGCCGGAGGTGCGCGTCATGGCGCATGAAAAATCCTCCCTGGCTCCGGAAGGAGACCCGATTGCCTTCGAGTTAAGCGAAGACAATGGGTTCCAGTGGCTCGGTCAATATGACATCAGCGTTGATGATCTGATGAACGGCACCAGCCGAGAAAAGAAATCTGATATGGCTGAGCTCCTGATCACGGAATGCCTCTCCGAGGGCAGGTGTCCCCAGCAAACGCTGATGGAAAAAGCGTATGAGATGGGGATCTCCAAACGTGTGGTTGACGCCGCGAAGAAGCGGCTGCATGTCGAGTCCGTCCGGAGCGGCAGCCAATGGTTCTGGCAGTTTTCCGACCAGCTTCCCATGTAAGCTTGCAAGCTTGCAAAGCCGCAGAGACAGTGCATCCTTGCATCCTTTCTTCGGCTGGTAAAAGCCCCGCCTGCGAAGCTTTTCCGCTGTGTCAAAGAGCGGAAAAGCCGTATATACAAATCCGCGTTTGAGACTTCTGCGTTGGCAGAACAAGCAACGAATGTGAGCGCTCCCACCACATTCCGCTTGGCCGGGGAAGACCCCTGCGACCCCTGTACCGGCTGAAGGAGGAACCATGAAAAACAGAACAAGGCCGAACAAAATAAACGTCTACTTCACCGAGGAGGAGCTGGCCGAGCTGCAGGCCAAGGCGGACCAGGCCGGCCTCTCCAAGGGCGAATTCATCCGAAGACTGATCGCCGGAAAGACCTTCAACACCCGACCGCCCGACGAGGCGCAGAAGCTGCTCTGGGGCCTTTACGAGGTGGGCGGCTGCGCCAGACGCCTGCTGGCCATTGCAGACAAGACCAAGACGGTGGACGCTCCGCAGATGCGGAAGGCCCTTGTGAACGTCTACCTGGCGGCGGATCAGATCAAGAAATTCTATCAGATCGGGGAGGAATAAAAAATGGCAGTTACATCGCTTTGGCCCATCAAGGGCCGCGTGGACAAGGTAATCACCTACGTCCGGAATCCGGAAAAGATCACGGAGGAATACTACTCCGAAAACGCCGCCCTGCACGTCATCGACGGGGTGGTGCAGTACGCAGCCGATGACACCAAGACCGAGCGTCGGGAATATGTGACCTGTCTCAACTGCGACGAGGCCACCGCGACGGAGGAGTTCATTCTCGCCAAAAAGATGTTCCGCAAGGAGGACGGGCGGCTCTGCTACCACGGCTATCAGAGCTTCAAGCCCGGCGAGGTGAACGCGCAGACGGCCCATGAGATCGGCGTGGCGCTGGCGCAGCGGCTCTGGGGGAACCGCTTCCAGGTGGTGATTGCCACCCACTGCAACACCGGGGCGTACCACAATCATTTCGTCCTGAACTCCGTTTCCTTCCGGGATGGCCTCAAATTCTACAACCGCAGATCGGACTACCTGGCGATGCGGGCGGCGTCGGACGAGCTCTGCCGGAATTACGGGATCTCCGTCATCGAAAACCCGCAGCAGCACAAGAAGAACTACGGCCTGCGTAAGGCCGAACAGCAGGGGCAGCTCACCCAGTCGCAGATAATCCGGAACGACATTGACCGGGCTGTGCGGGCTTCTCTGGTCCCGCAGCAGTTTGCCGCGGCCATGCGGGAGATGGGCTATACGATCCGTGTCAAAGGTGAGAGCGGCGTCCGGCTGAAGCACCCGACCGTCACGCCGCCCGGCGCGAAGAAAAACTTCCGCTTCGACTCCCTGGGCGAGGGCTACGACCTGGAGAGCATCCTGGACCGCGTGAACATGAACTGGCATACCGAACGGCTCTACGAGGCCCCGAAGTCGGTGTTCCGGACCTATAAAATGGTCCGGAAGCCGATGAAAAAGCTCACCGGCCTCCGGGCGCTGTATTTCAGGTACTGCATTTTGCTGGGAACGATCAAGAAGAAACCGGAACGTGTCAAAAAGGTCTCCTGGCTGCTCCGGGAGGATCTGATCAAGCTGGACCGTTATATCGCCCAGGCCAAGCTCCTGATCGACAACAAGATTGAAACAGCCGAGGACCTGGACGCCTACAAAAGCTCCGTAGAAGGCCGTCTCGCAGCTCTGGAGGCGGAACGGACGGCCTGCCGCAACCACCTCCGCCGCACCACAGGCCGCGAGAACGGCCCCAGCGACGACGAGCTCAAGGCCAAAATCAAGCACCTCTCCGGCGAAATGAAGCAGGTTCGGAAGGAGCTGGAATACTGTAGCGAAATCGCTGAAAAATCTTCCCAAGTACGTCAAAACCTCGTAGAACAACAGCGAAATAATCAAACGCCCGTGCAGGAACATCGTTCGCAGAACCGGGATCTGAGGGAGAGATAACATGAGTCTCTCCCTCTGGTTTTTTGCAAAGCTGTTCCATATTTTCATAAAACCCGCTCACGGAGTATTGACTATTTCATATAATTTAAGGAGCCGGGCTGGCCTTGATTGCATCGATGAAAATTTCAGAAACTCATCCTTAATTGAATGCTGATGCTTGACTTACATTTAATACTCTGCTGTGGTAAGGTTTTTGTTCACACCATACTTTTGCCACAAAAAGAGACACCAGCCAACCCCGTTTTCGGTGAAAGCTGGTGCCTTCTGTTTTCAAGCGTTGTTTTGCAACACGCTCTCTTATTCTGCGGCCGCGGAACGGCCGTACAGATCGGGGGCGCTTCGATCAAGTGAGAAGACAGGCGCTGCCCTAATATCGCATGATCTCTTGCAGGTCGGCGGCGGAATAGGCGTTTGCCTCCATATACATGACCGGAATGGTTTGGGCCTCCGCGCTGGTCAGCGCGACGTTCCCATTCCGGGGAGGGACGCGCGACACGCATCTTACGTCAGACTGAACCATTCGGGAAAAATCGGTAAAGGAGGCCCGGAAGAGCTCGGGATCTGCCGACTCGCCCGATGAGCGAAAACAGGCCCGAAAACCGTTGGGAGCGGATGAATCCAACTTGTAAGGCAGGGTATTGATCACACAGACCTCGTCCAACGCGTCGATGTACTGTGTCACCACAATGTAATGCGATTCATATTCGTTTGTCACGTTTCCTTCCAAATAGGTAATCTTGTCCGTCAGAGAGCGTCCGTTGTTGACCAGGCAGAGATAATTCAGCGCCATAATCAGCGGGCCTTTTTCTTCGAGCAGGGTCTTCAGCCTCGCTGCGGTAAAATCTTGAAAATTGATCCTGAGGTATTCGAAGTGATGCATTCTGAAAAAACGCTCTTCCCGTTCCCGCATACGATCGAGTCCCTTGTATAGGTTTTGTTCGGCCAGCTCTGTCGGATAAGCCAGCTTGATCGTCATCATGGTGTTGAGCACCGCGTTCTTGTAGTCCTCCTGGTTCGGGTATGCCTGAAAGAAGAGCTTGTCCAACACTTTATCCGTGAGCGTGAAGCAATACTCCAGCCGCGCCTCGAGACTGTTGTCAGCCGGCTGGGCCGTAAGATTTGCCTTCTCCTCCATGGTTAAATCCGGTTCCCTCGCTACGGTCGGGATCAGCGTGCGCAGACTGGACAGCTGCGGGATCGTCTTGTCCGCGACGCAGCGGAAAATTAAGTCCTCGGAATAGAATGAGGCCTTTCGGTGGATTGCGACCACCGTTGTGATCGTTGCGGCCCAGCAGGAACACGGGTCTGTCTGCTGCAGGGCATATTTCATGTATTTTTCATTTTGCTGCACGACCAGGGAAAAGATATAGTACGCTGCGGAGACGCTTTTTGCCCACTCCTCCAGCAGCACGCAGTCGCTCTGATCCGCGGAGCAGACCTGGAGCCCGGTGGCGGAATCCACCAGGATCTTTCCCTGCCGGATGGCGTACTCTGTGAGCTTTTGCTTCATGATATCAGATAAACTGCTTCCCATAAAAAACTCCTTTCTGCCTTACAAAAAGAATGAGCCTGTTATAGATGGAGAATTTTGCGAACGATTTCCCGGAGGTCGACGCCAGCCTTCTGCTCGACCGCGGCGGAGAGCTGTTCGATCTCCGCTTTGGCCTGATCCGCATCCGCCTGCCCGACGGTCTCGCAGTAGAAGCGGAGGGGATCCATGCCGGAGCTCAAAGCCTCCAGGCCCCGGTCGAAGAACTTGCCCAGCTCGTCCGGGTCAATGCTCGCGAGGGGATCTGTCGGCGCTGCGGCGGCCGCGCCCGGCGTCAGATTCGAGAAAATGCTCTGCACAAGAGCCGAAAAATCGACGCCGGCTCTTTCCTGGACCGCGGCGGAAAGCCGCTCGATCTCCGCTTTGGCCTGGTCCGTGTCCGTCTTCCCGACGGTCTCACAGTAGAAGCGGAGGGGATCCATACCGCAGCTCACAGCCTCCAGGCCCCGATCGAAGAACTTGCCCAGCTCGTCCGGGTCGATGCTCCTGAGGGGATCTGTCGGCGCTGCGGCGGC
>JAFSLL010000162.1 GCA_017448455.1 Oscillospiraceae bacterium
CATCCCGGTATTTCTTATTGACGGGAAAACATAAAACGCGCCGTAAGGCTCAAAGCAGTGCAGACCCATTTCCCGAAATCCGCTGACCATCAGCCGGCGACGCCGGTCGTAGCTGTCCCGCATGTGAAGTACGTCTTCGTATCCGTTTTCCCGTCCGGTCCGCAGCGCTTCTGCCGCGGCAACCTGAGCCTGCCGCGGCGCACACATGATTGTGTACTGATGAATCTTGTTCATTACGCTGATCAGTTCTTCCGCACCGCAGACATAACCTACCCGCCATCCGGTCATGGCAAAAGCCTTGCTGAATCCGTTGATCGTCAGCGTGTATTCCCACATACCCGGCAGGCTGGCAAATGCCGTATGCTCCTTTCCGTCGTAAATCAGCTCGCTGTAGATTTCGTCGCTGATTACCAGAATCCGGTGTTTCCGTATAACCTCGGCAATCTTTTCCAGATCCGCCTTTTCCATGATTGCACCCGTGGGATTATTGGGATAAGGCAGGATCAGCGCTTTGGTTCTTTTGTTGATCGCAGCCTCCAGGTCAGCTGCCTGCAGCCGGAAGTCGTCGCTTTCCCGGGTTACGACTGCCTTTGGAGTGCCGCCGGCGAAAACTACACCTGGAGCATAGCTGACGTAACTTGGTTCCGGTACCAGCACCTCGTCTCCCGGGGCAACAGTCGCGCGCAGCGCGATATCGATGGCCTCGCTGGCCCCTATAGTCACGATCATCTCGGTCTTCGGGTCATAGCATACTCCATATCGCTCCTGCATATAGAGGCTGATTTCCTCACGCAGTTCCTGCAGTCCCCGGTTTGCAGTATATTGCGTCTCCCCGTCAATCAGACTATTGATTGCTTTGTCCCGGATATGATACGGCGTCTTGAAGTCCGGCTCTCCCACACCGAGACTGATTGTGTCCTGCATACTGCTTGCCAGGTCAAAGAACTTCCGGATCCCGCTGGGCGGCACTGCTGCTATCGCCGGATTCAGATACCGTTCATAATCCATGCTCACGGACTCACCACCAGTCTCTTATCGCTGCCTTCCTTTTCAAATACAATACCCTCTTCCTTGTAACGCTTCAGCACGAAACTCGTTGCTGTTCCTGTCACCATCTCAAGAGGGCTCAGCTTGGCACTCACAAACGCTGCCAATTCCTTCAGCGTCGGAGCTTCCACAAGTACCAGCAGATCGTAGCTTCCGCTCATCAGGTAAACGCTCTTCACCTCGTCAAATTTATAGATTCTCTTCGCTACCGCATCAAATCCCATATCCCGTTGAGGCGTCACCTTGACCTCGATCATGGCCTCCACCCGTTCCCGGTCTGTCAGATCCCAGTTGATCAGCGGCATGTACCGCAGAATGATCCGCTTCTCCTCAAGTTCCTGGATTGCAGCCGCAGTTTCCTCAAGACTGGCTCCGGTCATCACAGCCATCTTCTCCATCGGAATTCTGCAGTCTTCCTTCAATATCTCCAGCAGAGCATTTTCAAGCCTCGTCATTTTCTCATTCCCTCCGGATGTCATCCATAAGAATGCTCCTATTTTACACATTTTCTGTCTTTTGTTCAACTGTGCAGAAAACAGCAATTGCTGCGTTTCGTTACATATCATGTTACTGGAAGGAACCAGGAAGGTTGAATGAGTCTGTATCGGTTTGATTCTTTGTTTTTATTACCGAATACTGCAAATATTACAAAAAATTTACAATTTTGACCACAATATGTAGTGTAAATCAGTTGACGATCCCCGTATATTTAGTTAATATGTTACGAGATTAAAAAGGGAGAGGAGGGGGTACTTATGATTGCCGGATATGGTTCCCGGCCGGTTTTTCAGTACAAGTTTCGTCCCCTCGCCCATGATGCTCGCGCGTTGGACGGAGGCTTCAGTGTCATCCTTTATGAAAACCGCATTCTGTCCTTCTCGACATATGACGTCTCCGGCGTTTTTCTTGATGAGCTGTGCTTTGCTCTTCCCGGACGGGTAACAACCTGCTTCTATGCGCTGCTTCGAGGCGCTGCACCGTGGCTTGGCTCCACCCCATGCGATCTCCGGGGCGAGGATACGTCACCCTATGCCTCCTCTTTCGCCTTCGACGGTTATGATCCGATCCGCGTGTGGGGCATAAACCGGCTGCTGGTCGAGCCTGCCGGATCTGAGGATGGTTTTTTTGCCCGTCATCTGTATGTTCTTTTTGAAGATGTCGCGAATCTCTTTGCCGAAAACGGAATTCGTCTGACCCTTGACGGTTTCACCTGGGATTCCTCCCGTATTCGTCCCTTCCGCAAAAATCAGCTGCGCCGAACCGGCAATCAGGGCGTTGTTTGAGATGCTTTTGGGGCACACCATCCCTGTGCCTTTTTTTGTTTTCTTTTTCAGCACATTCACATTTTTATAAACGGAGGTATTTACCATGTCCCAGTTTCTTTCCAATTCCCGGATGCATCAGGCCTGGCTTACCTGTCCTGCCATGCCGGAGGAGCTTCTCGCCGACCTGAAAGCAATGGATGAGGCAGCCGTCAGTGATGCCTTCTACCGTGAGCTCGCCTTTGGTACCGGCGGTCTCCGCGGTGTCCTTGGCGCCGGTACAAACCGGATGAATCTGTTCACAGTGCGCAAAGCCACACGCGGCCTCGGTTCCTATCTTAAGGAGACCTTCCCGTCGCCATCCTGTGCCATCTCCTGCGACTCCCGCATTCATTCCCGGGACTTCGCGGAGCTGACTGCCGCAGTCCTGGCAGAGATGGGCATCCGTGTGTATCTGTATCCGAAGCTTCAGCCTACGCCAATGCTCTCCTACGCGGTTCGCCATCTGCACACTTCAGCCGGTGTTATGGTCACCGCCTCCCATAATCCGGCTAAGTTTAACGGATATAAGGTTTATGGCGCGGATGGCTGTCAGATCACGCTGGAAGCAGCAGACCGCATACAGCATTTCATCGATGCTGAACCCGTCCTTTCGGATGCCTTGCCTGATTTTAACCATTACCTCTCTTCCGGAATAATTTCATACATTACGGAAGAAACGATAGAAGCTTATTATCAGGACATCCTGAAGCTCCGGGTTCATCCCTGCTCAGAA
>JAFSLL010000163.1 GCA_017448455.1 Oscillospiraceae bacterium
CGAGAGGACCGGGATGGACAGACCTCTGGTGCACCAGTTGTCGTGCCAACGGCACAGCTGGGTAGCTATGTCTGGACGAGATAAACGCTGAAGGCATCTAAGCGTGAAACTCCCCCTAAGATAAGATCTCCCATCCATTGGAGTAAGGGCCGAAGAAGACTACTTCGTTGATAGGCCGGCGGTGTAAGCACGGTGACGTGTTCAGCCTACCGGTACTAATAGCCCGAGGGCTTGACCTACTGTATGCAGGTTTGTCCTTGTACCTCCTCTTCTCTGTTCAGTTTTCAGGGTGTGTCTCTGAAATAGTTGGTGTTTTTAACGGTGAGGGTCCACCTGTTCCCATTCCGAACACAGAAGTTAAGCTCACCAGTGCCGACGATACTTGTCTGGCGACGGACCGGGAAAATAGGTCAATGCCAACACAGAGCCGCTCGATTCGAGCGGCTCTGCTTTTTATGATTTGTCAAGTTTAATTGTTTATATTCAACTTTAGGAGGTATGATCATGGCAAACAAGTACGCAGGAACCAAAACGGAAAAGAACCTCTGGGAAGCCTTTGCCGGAGAGAGCCAGGCCAGAAACAAGTATACTTATTTTGCTTCTGTCGCAAAAAAGGCCGGGTATGAGCAGATCGCGGCACTCTTCCTGAAGACCGCGGACAATGAGAAGGAGCATGCCAAGCTCTGGTTCAAAGAGCTGGGTGAGCTGGGAACGACCGAAGAGAATCTTCTGCACGCGGCGGAAGGGGAAAACTTCGAGTGGACGGACATGTATGAGCGCATGGCGCAGGAAGCCGAAGAAGAGGGTTTCCCTGAACTGGCGCAGAAGTTCCGCGGCGTTGCCGCCATCGAAAAGGCACACGAGGAGCGGTATCGCAGGCTTCTTCAGAACGTCGAGGAGAAAACCGTATTTGAAAAAAGCGGCGTGAAGGTCTGGGAGTGCCGAAACTGCGGTCATCTCGTCGTCGGCACCGCGGCGCCGGAGGTATGTCCTGTCTGCAACCATCCGCAGGCTTATTTCGAGGTTCGGGAAGAGAACTATTGATCCTACATTCCGTATGACAGCGGCAGCTGGGGAAGTGTCCCTCAGCTGCTGTTTTTTATTTCATACGGATGAAAACGGCATCCTCCCGAAGCTGGACAACAGCCTTCCGGCCGGAACCTATGAGCTGCGCGAAATCGAAGCGAAAGCCGGCTACCAGAAGCTGTCTGGCTATATCGGCTTTACGGTGAGCGAGACCGGTGCGGTTTCCCTGGACAGCGCTCCCGAGGGCACGGTGCTGACAGAAGCCGATCAGGAAGACGGCAGTATCGCCTACACCCTGACGATCCGCAACTACCGGACGGTTCAGCTTCTCCTGCGCAAGATCAGCGATGCCGGAGAATCCCTGCGTGGGGCAAAGTTCCAGCTCTGCAGGATGGCGTCCGCCTGGGAAGCGGTTTCCGAATACGCGGAAATCGATATGACCGAAACGGCGGAGTTCAGCCTTGCCTGCCTGACCGCGGGACACTACCGCCTCATGGAGACCCATGCTCCGGAAGGCTATGTCATCCTCACAAAATGCGTCTATTTCCACATCGCCGAGGACGGAACCGTGTCTCTGACCGATGAAAGCGGCAGCGGAGAAAACGGAAACGAACTCGCGGTACTCAGCACGGAAAACGGCCCGGTCCTCAGCGTGATCAACACTGCCGGCGCCGCCCTGCCCGCCACCGGCGGCATGGGAACCGGACTCTTCCAGGGGCTCGGTATCATCCTGGTGCTCACGGCAGGCGCTCTCCTGCTTGCCAGAAAGCGCGTTGCAGACTGAGCACAAAAGCAGAAATCGGAAAGTGGAGCGGGATTTGACAAGGTGTGTTTTATATAATTCATGACTGGCAAGGAAGACTTTGGCAGCCTGATCAACGAACTGTGCAAGAAGGAAAAGAATAAGGGAATGAAAAAAGAAATCGGCCTGGGCTGTGCTATGTCTGCAGCCAGGCCGGTTTTCGAGGTTTGTTAATCGTTGCAGTTTGCCGAAACACAAAGCGGAAGCGGTATCCAAGCATGAACTATTTATGGAAGTTCATACTTACAGGTTTTACTCTATTTCTCCCCAGTCGGGGACTTTGACGGTGATCTGTTCCTCGCTGGACTTCTTGGCTGCCAGAGAATAGATCAGCGCAGAGATGCCGTCGGAGAGCGGGGTCTCAAACTCGGTGCCGTTTTTCAGGCTTTCCTGGAAGGACTGGTGTGCGTAGTAGATCACATCGCCGGTAGCATGGTCGTAGGAGTCGTTGAACTGCAGCGACTCGGCATACGGCATATCCTCGGTCTTCCATGTAAGCTTGGTGAACTCAAACATCCCCTCACCAGTAAGGAAGATAGAGCCCTTGGTGCCGATATAGGCCCGGGAGCAGGTGGGAATATCACATGCCCAGGAAGCGGCAATGGTACCAATGGCGCCATTGCGCAGACGGATCGTGATGCTGGTGTGGTTGTCAAACTTAGGGACGGAGGCAATGGTGCCCGTATAGTTGCAGGCGATGGTATCAAAGCCGCCCGCCATGGCGGTGATGAGCTTCCAGTCATGGCTGACGGACTCCACTGTCATGCCGCAGGCGAGGTTGGGGTCCGTGCGCCAGGAGGCGCCCAGGTTCTTTGCGTGGAAGCCGAAGCCGGGGCTGAGGCGGGAGAAGGCGATGTCCACCGGTTCGCCGAACATGCCTGTCTTCACCAGCTCCAGCATCTTGCGGTAGGCAGGGCGGTAGTAGTGGGCAAAGCCAACCATGATCTTCGCGTCATACGCATCAGCCATGTTCTTGATCTTCATGGCGTCCTCCATGGTGCAGGCGACAGGCTTTTCCATGTACAGAGGGATGTGGTGCTTCAGCACCATCTCCACATAGTCCAGGCGTTTGGTGGGCGGCGTGGAGATGACCACATAGTCAGCTTTTACTACATACTCTTCGATCTCTTCATAGGCACAGGCAGGGCAGCCGAACTCCTTCGCCACCAGGTTTGCATTGGTTTCGCTGATATCAAAGCCACCGATGACCTCGCCGCCCAGACGGACGACGGCGCGGCCGTGATGCCGGGCAATATCGCCACAGCCAATCAAAAACACCTTCATGTATGCTCCTCCTTTTTCATTTCTGCATCGCCTTCACGGAGGCGATGATATTCTCGACCGTAACACCGTTCATCATTAGCAGCCGCTCATAGGGGGCGGACTGACCGAACTGATCCTGGATACCGATGCGTTTGACCTTACCCTTGCCTGCTTCGGCGACGAGCTCGCAGACCGCACTGCCAAGACCGTTGAGAATGTTGTGATCCTCTACGGTGACGATCTTTCCGATCTCCTCGATGCAGCCTATGACGGCCTCGTTATCCAGAGGCTTGATGGTGTGCATGTCCAGTACACGGCAGGCAAGGCCTTCTGCGGCCAGCTGTTCGGCGGCCTCGCAGGCGAGGCGCACCGTATCGCCGTTTGCGATGATGGCGGCGTCCTTGCCATCGCGCAGGAGCTTAGCCTTGCCCAGTTCAAAGTCCTCGTTCTCGTCGTAGATCACGGGCACGGCATCGCGGGTAAAGCGCAGGTAAATGGGGCCGTCAAATTCGGCCGCAGCGCGCACCAGCTTGCGGGCAGAGGTGTAGTCGGCAGGCATGACCACGGTCATATTGGGGATCGTGCGCAGAATGCCCATATCCTCAATGGCCTGGTGGGAAGCCCCGTCATTGGCAGGCGTCACGCCGCCGTGAGAACAGGCGATCTTCACATTGAGTTTGGGATAGGCGATTTCCTGACGGATCATCTCGCACATGCGCATGGAGCCGAAGGCCGCATAGGTGACCACAAAGGGAATCTTGCCGCAGGTGGCGAGACCCGCTGCCACGCCGGCGCAGTTTTGCTCGGCGATGCCAACATTTAAATACTGCTCGGGCAGAGACTTCCGAAACTCACCGGTTTTGCAGCTCTTGCCAATATCTGCGTCCACCACCAGGATATTCTTATTTTCTTTGCCCAACTTCACGATCTCGTCGCCAAAACCGTTGCGGGTTGGGATCTTTTTCGTTTCCATGCTTACGCCTCCTCTCCGCGATTGAGCTCTTCCATGGCCTGCAGGTACTGTTCGTCATTGGGCGCCGTGCCGTGCCAGCCGCAGACGTTCTCCATAAAGCTCACGCCTTTGCCCTTGACGGTCTTGCCCACAATGCACTTGGGCAGTCCGTTTTTTGCAGCCACAGCTCTGTCCATTACAGCGACCAGTTCCGCCATGTCGTTGCCGTTACAGCTGTAGACTTCAAATCCGAAGGCCTCAAATTTCTTTGCCAGATCGATGGGCGGCATGATTTCCTCACAGGTACCGTCCAACTGCAGGTTGTTCCAGTCCACAAAGACGATCAAATTGTCCAGCTTATACTTGTAAGCAGTGCCACATGCCTCCCAGATCTCCCCCTCATTGCATTCGCCATCGCCCAAAGCGGAGAAAACCTTGTAGTCCTTACCGTCAAGCTTTGCCGCCAGCGCCATGCCCACTGCGCAGGCCAGCCCCTGACCGAGTGAACCGGTCGAGATGTCGATACCGGGACATTTGTTCATGCTGGGATGGCCCTGGAGAGGTGAACCCTCCTTGCGCAGGGTGTCCAGGACCTCCATGGGGAAATAGCCTTTCATGGCCAGCGCTGCGTACTGAGCGGGGCACACATGGCCCTTGGAGAGGACAAAGCGGTCACGGTCTTCCCAGCGGGGATCAGCAGGATCCACATTCATATACTTGAAGTAGCAGGCGGTCATAAAGTCCGCCACGGAGAGAGAGCCGCCTGGATGGCCGCTCTGTGCCTTCCAGATCATATCAAGGATATGCTTACGCAGCTCATTGGCGGTAACTTTCAACTCGGAAACAGAGATATTCTGCATGACAATCTCCTTTCTCAGCCCTGTCTGGCGAGGCTTATTCCTCGATCCACGCGATGGCCCTGCCGGGAGCGCCGCTGGCGCCTTCGATCTTGAGTGGCAGGAAGGCGAAGTTCCAGCGCTTCTCGGAGAGAAGTTCCCTGGGCAGATATACTTCTTCACCATACCAGATGTTGTTCTTCAGCGCGATCTTGTGGGTGGGACCGCCGCCATCCTCGGGCCGGGGACCGCCAACGCTCAGACCGTCGATGCACACGCCCTTAACACCGTGATCTACCATCCACTGTGCACCCTCCGGTGTGAGGAAGGTCCAGTTATCCACGTAGTCCACGCCCCAGTCCCGCTTGAGACCCAAGCCGGTGCAAAGGAGCACGATGTCACCAGGCCTCACCACATCGGCGTAGCGGTCCAGCAGTTCCGGACCGATGCCGGTGTGCACGGGCAGATCAAAGAAGTCCATGGGGACAGCCTCCCCCACCAGGTTTTCAATGGGGTACGCGGCAGCATCCAGACCATCGATGAAGTGATGGCGCGGCGCGTCGAAGTGTGTGGAGGTGTGGGTGTTCATGTACAGGCGCTCGGACTGATAGCCATCGCTGGCGATCTTTGTCTCGTAGTTGATCTCACACAGCTCATAGGGCAAGTAACCGGGGTTGTTGTGGAAAAAAGTCTGGGAGCAGTCGATAAGCTTTTTGATTTTCATGGTGAATTCTCCTTTTCAATAAATCTGTATGGTATTTTGACTTCAAAAAAGGGATTACAGGATTATGTAGTAGAGGATATAGATGATAATGCTCATAACGCCAATAGTAGTTGCAGGCGGATCGATATGGGTGCTGGCATCCGTGTTGATCGCATCTCCGATCACGGTGCACACAAGCGAGGCCAGCATGCCCCAGATTGCGGAAGCCAGCAGGCTGCCGTTGGTGGCAAGCATGGCGTACCCGGCCGTGCAGGTGATGTGGTGTGTGGGAGGGAAGTTTGGTTCCAGAAACCAGAAGATCAGAGAGGCAAGGCTCAGGAAGAAGGGAAGCCAGGGGTTGCCGCTTTTCTGGATGATCCCCCCGGCCATAAAGCCGGCAGCCAGCCCCAGAAATGCCCAGTAGATCCACTCCTTTTTACTGCCTGCGTAGCGGGGAATAGCTTTCATGTTTCGGTTGAGGAACCTGCCGTCTCCGAAAAAGATTCTGGCCAGGCAGGAGAAGAGGATCACCGAGACGCTGCCGCCGTCGATCACCAGGCCCAGCTTGTTGATGAGTGTGACCAGAAACATGGAGGCAACTGCAACCAACCCTGAGACCAACAGCACCGACACGTCCTGAAACTTGGCGAGGCTTGTGAGGATGGCGGAACCGCTCAGCTCGTGCCGGCGGACTTTGGAGGCAAAGGCTGTGGCGACCACAGAACCGGTGAAGGCGATGTAGGGGAAGAGACCGTAGGAAACAACGTCACTGATCATCGCATATTCGGGAAAAGCGCACATGGCAACCATGACCAGGCCGGCGAGAAGACATTCCTCAAAGGCTCCGACCAGCGCGGCGATGATCCCACCGCAAAACGCGATTGCAAGCATATACAGCGTCATGGAGCTTGCCTCCTTTTGTTTGCTCAACGTTCAACATTGATTCTACTGACTTATTCATATCACGAATTGTTGTGTCCGTCAAGCTTTTTTCTTCCGCTTTCACGAAGTTTGGAAGAATGTACAAATTGCGCGGCTGTTCATTGTTCAACATTGACAAACGTGCCGCCGTTCTCTTGACAAAGCGTTCACCCCCTGTTACACTCGGTTCAATGATCAATATTATACTTAGGAGAGTCCTTATGGATATTCAGAAGATCAATAACAACGCGGTGCAGCAGATCATAGATGCCTTTACGCAGCAGCTGATACAGGGGAAGCTGCATCCTGGCGATCAGATTCCTACGGAGGTAGAGCTGTCGGAGAAGTTTGGCGTAGCCCGCAACACCACACGGGAGGCCATCAAGATTCTGGTAGCCATGGGTGTTTTGGAGATTCGCCGCCCGGTGGGCACCTTTGTGTGTGGGGGCTTCTCTGAGCCCATGATCTCTCCCTTGCTCTATGGCATTATCCTCGGTCGAGGCGACAGCTACAACGAATTGATGGATATGCGGGAGATCATGGAGACCGGCACCATGCTGACGGTGATCCGCAATGCCAGTGATGAGGAGATTGCGACCCTGTCCAAGCCTCTGGAGGCTCTGGGCAGGGCCTGCAGAAAAAAGAAGCCCTCCACACAGGAGGTCTTTGACCGGGACGATGATTTCCACGAGGCGGTCATGGCACTGGCACACAATCGTATGGTGGAACGGATCGCCTCCACGGTACGTCTCATGACCCACGACATGCGGAGAGAGAGCGTGGAACTGATGCTCTCGTCGAACCGGGCAGAAGAGCTGTATCAGGCGCATGAGAAGCTCTGTCGCATCCTCATCGAGCGAGACGTGGATGGTGTGTATCGCGAGATCCGCAGCACCTATTTTGTCCCCGACGAGGAAAAGAAAGTGATTGCGCTGTCGGAACGATGAGATGTGTGAGAGCATGTGAAGTTGGTGGTGAGGTCCACTCGTAAGGCCCGTATCGAAACAGAAAACCAGAAATCACAAAGGCGTCCCCTGGATATCGGAACCTCCGCTTATCCAGGGGAATTTCCCTGCCTCATGACAATCCTGCAAATTTTTGAAATACTCTTGTTTTCCGGAGGGGAAGATGATAATATAATACAATTAATTGTTCAGGTCAGTTTGATAAAGCTTACTGAACAAATGAGGAATACTCCTTAAACATATTGATCCGACAGGTAACAGAGCAACGGAGGCCTAAACCGTGGGAAAGAACAAAGCCTTTAAGCTTTTTAATAATAAACGGATTCGCAAGATCGCCATGTTACTTGCGATAGTGGTCGTGTTCACGACGACCTATGCCCTCATCCTGCCCGCTATCTCGCTGGACGGGGACCGCGCCGATGAGGATCCTGCCGTCTTTATTGAGCCGGCAGAAGAGCTTGTTGGGGAGTCTTCCCTGACAGAACTCACCGCGACCGTGGAGGCTCTTGCTCCGGAAACGGTACAGGAAACGGCAGCCGAGACTCCCGTTGAGGAGACGCCCGCGGTGGAATCCACGGAAGAAACTCCGGCTGTGGAGACCCCGGCTGTCGAGCAGCCCGCGGCAGAAACCCCGGCGCAGGAGACCCCTGCGGCGGAGACGTCTGCTGTTGAAGGCACAGCGGTTAAGAAGGCGTCCTCGGAGAATAGAAACGCCAACAAAGCGAAGCACGCGGTCGGCCCGTTCCTCGTGGAGGAAGTTCTCGGAGACCTGACTGTCACCGCGGACGCCGAAGCCGGCGTCCTTCCCGAAGGCAGCAGGATGGAACTGCGCAGCGTTAAAGACCTGCGCTACATTGACGCGGTCTCTACGGCGGTCAGCGGCGAGATGCAGAACGCCCGCTTTGTGGACATCCGCTTTATCGACCCGAATGGCGTTGAGGTCGATCCCGCCGGCCCGGTCCACTTCTCCTTCCGGAACTATCTGCTCGGTGACGAGACGGTCGGCACGGTCGTCTATGTCAATGATGAGGAACTATACAGTGAAGAGATCGCCGAAGAGGAGGCCAGACTCTACGGTCTGATTGTCGACCCCGCGGAGGAATGGAACTATATCGACGAGGTCACCTTCTGGTCTGACAGCGTCGGAACCTACGGCCTGGTTGTAACCAACAGGCCGGAAGAAGCGCCGGCAGAAGAAGCCGTGGAAGCAGGCATCACCGCGTCTCCTGCCCCGGAAGCTTCTGCGGCGCGCGAAGGGGCTGAAGACCTCGTCGATGAGGAAGCCCTCGAAGAGAAGATGCCCGCGCAGCACTTTGAGATGGTCAGCTATGGCCTGACCGTCACGGTTGACGCGCCCGCCGGCGCCTTCCCTGCCAACAGCAGGATGCAGGTTGTCCCGGTTGTGAGCCGGAGCCTGATTGATGCCATCACCGGAGCGGTGGAAGGTGAAGTGAAGTCTGTCACAGCAGTTGACATCACCTTCTATGGGCCGGACGGTATCGAGATCGAGCCTCTGAGAGAGATCAATGTCTCCCTGCGCCACGCGGTCGTCGAGTCAGCGGACAAGGTCGACGTCGTCCACCTGGATGCCAACAGGAACGCGGAGATCGTGGAGCAGAGCGACGCGGCGACGGAAGCCGACGAGGTGACCTTTACGGCGGATCAGTTCTCGATTTACGCCCTTGTCGAGACCGTGACCGTCACGGTAGATTACCTCACCGCGGACGGTCAGACTTACGGCATTACGGTGCAGTTTGAGCCGGATGCCGGCGTCCCGGACGGCGCGATGCTTTCGGTCACGGAGCTGAGCGAAGACAGCAGCAAATACAGCGAATACCTGAAACAGACCGCGGAAGCAATCGACAGCCGGGTCATCGATCTCGACTATATCAAGCTGCTGGACATCCGCATCGTTGACGGAAACGGGAACAAAGTGACGCTGAACGCACCGGTCGATGTTCAGATTCAGCTGCGCGACAGAGAGCAGACGGACAACACCGCACAGGTGGTCCACTTCGAAGGAGTGGAGGAAACTCCCATTTTGATGGAGAGCAGTGTGGACGGCGACACGGTCGCGTTTTCCACGGACGGCTTCTCGGTATACGCTGTGGTGGAAGACGGCAGCACAGAGGATGAGGCACGCGCGACGGTCAACTTCTTCGGCAAAGACACATTGACGCCGATCGCGACGCTGTATGTCAAGAACCGCGATACGGCGGAAGAACTGGAAGAAATCGTCTATGATCCGGGCTGCGGGCAGCTGGACAGCAGCAAGAAAGAGCTGTTTGACGGCTGGGTCATCAGCACCGTTAATACGACGGACGGATCTTCCTATACCATCGAGACCGAAGGAAAAACCATCGAGGAAGTCCGGGACTATCTGGAAAATCTGGAAATCAGGGAAGGCGATGTCGTCAACATTTACGCGAAGATCGTCCGGACGATCACGGTGTCCTATCAGGGCGAAGCGGAAAACACGCTGATCGGCTCGGTCGTTCTCAAGGTTCTGGGCTCGGACGATCCGAATGATGCCGGCAACATAGGAACGTATACCATCAGCATGGCGTACACACCGGCCACCTCCACGCAGGCCTTTATGGGCTGGAACGTCGCGGAAGGCGCGTCGAACATCCTTGCCGCCGTCTATGAAGGCGAATCCGCCACTGCGCCTTATCAGAACGGCACCACCCTCACGCTGAAAGGCGATGTGAAACTGTCGGTCAACGCGCCGTTCGGCCACTGGCTGGTCTTTGACGAGAACGGCCACGGTGCGACGTATAACGCGCCACAGTTTGTGAAAGATCAGGAGACCACCTCGGTTCCGCCCGTCGACATGGCGCGTATGGGCTATACCTTCGGCGGCTGGTGGCGGCTGAAGGACAATGTCTCGATTACGAATGTGCCCAAAGATGCCGATGGTTACTATATCATTTCCGATGACTACTTCACCCCGTTTGCGTTCGGCAGCGAGCTGGATGACAACCAGACTGTCTATGCCAAATGGACCTCCGCCGCGACCGCAAATTATACGGTGATCGTCTGGAAGGAACGGATGACGGACACCTATGCCGAAAACGGCGGAACCGGCGAGGGAAAACAGAAGAATTACGACTTCGCGGAGTCCTACACCTTTAACGGAACCGTGGGCCAGTACGCGACTGCCGTGAGCAACGGCACCAGTTCTGTTGTCGACGGTGATGCGGCCGGCACCCGATACTACAACGCACGGATTCGGGGTACGGATGTCAGCGGAAGCGACGTCAACAGGACGATCTCCTATACCGGTTATCACTGCGCCGGGTATGACACAGACGTCGAAGTGAGGCCCGAGGGCACTTCCGTTGTGAATGTCTACTACGACCGGAACACGGTGACCTACACCTTCTACACTTATGGCAGCAGCGGCGGCGGAACCTGGTGGCTGTGCAAAGAAAACGGCGATAATATCATCAGGAGTGGCCAGAATGCAACCAGCAGCACGGAAATTGCAACTCGAAACGGAAACAATTATTCTCAGTATACCGGGCGCGTGGCGTATGACGACGGAGAAACATATTATTATTCTACAACCGGCGCCTGCGGCGGAACCAATATGCGGGAAGCGCATTGGGAATACAAAACGTCCGGTTCTCAGTGGAATGTCTACCAGCAGTCGACGGGCCTTTACGGCGAGCCGCTGAACTGGCCGACAGATCCGAGCATCTGGTGGTATGAGAACCACAATAACACGTCCGGCACCGGCACGCGCATGACCTATAAGGACGCGTTCCTGCCGCTGGATTCCGATATGACTGTCGAATACTGGGGCAATACCGCTTCCGCTTCCGGGACGATTCATTTCTGGACGCAGGATGTGAATGGCAGCACCTATACGGATCAGGTACAGGTCAACACAGGTAACGCCAACTTCAGCATCAACGACAAGTTCACCGGCTTCTATGCTTACCAGTATCGGACCGATTACGGGAACTGGCAGAATGTAGGTGCGTATAACGAAAGCACCGGTATTTACGGCAGTCCCGTGTCGTATAATAACCGATTGGATATCCGATACAACCGGATAAGCGCGACGATCACCTTCCTGGACGGCGCGTATTACGACGGTGACGGCAATCCGGTCGAAGACGAAACTCCGCAGGCGGAGCCGTTCCATACGACGGAGCCTTACTTCTACGGCGCGGATGTCAGCGCCTACAACAAAGGCGGCACCAGCTACTATACACCGCCGGAGAAGAGCGGATACACCTTCGCCGGCTGGTACGCGGACGATGCCTGCACCGTGCTGTATGCCTTCGGCACCATGCCCGCTTCCGGTATTACGGTGTACGCGAAGTGGATTCAGAATCAGTACCGCGTATTCCTGCATCCAAATGTTCCGGAGTCGGATACTTCCCTGAACTGGGGTTCCGGATCGCAGAATATGAACTTCCGCGTCTCATCTGGCAAAAAGGTCAGCGCGCCCACCGGCACGAGGACCGGATACCGGTTTATCGGCTGGTACCTGGACGAAGCCTGCACAGAGGTCTTTGATGCGAGCCGCTTTGTTCTGAATGATACCACCGTTACTACGCCATATGACAAAACTGTCGATATGACGGACGTCATGAACAAATACGGCAATATTGAAGGTGAAGGCACCAACTCCGATGCGATCGCAGGACGTTTCTGGATTACCAGAAAGCTGGATCTCTACGCCAAGTGGAGGGCCGAACTCGTCGGCGCGGAAGGCATCGGCGTCAAGTATGACCCCAACGGCGGTTCGAACGCGCCGAGCGATACAACCCTGTATCTGGACAATACCGATACCGTTGCGCAGGGAGCGCCGACACCCCCGGATCATACGCAGCAGTTCCTGCACTGGGTGATGCAGAAATGGGATGAAGAAAAGGGTGAATACGTCGATCTGGAGGGTGACGAATACATCATCTATCCCGGCGCCTCCTTCACGGTCCTGAAAGCCAACGCCCGAATCGAGGAGCTGGAAAGCAGCACGCCGGAGGACCCCCATTACAGATACACGGTTCAGCTCCGTGCGGAATACGGACCGAAGGACACGCCCACGCCCACACATCTGACCTGGTATGCCAACGGGGGTATCTCTCAGGACGGTACTACAGACCAATACACGGATCCTGCGCTGCAGATTAACGAAGCCGTGGCGATCCATCCGGCGGACACCTTTAAACGCGACGGTTATGCGTTCCTCGGCTGGGCCAGAGTGGATTCTACCGCGGAAGGGTATACGCTTTCGCCGAAGGAACTGACCGAAGAAGATCTCTTCCTGAAGTATGATAACGGGAAGTTCTATGCGCAGCTTACCGAAGGATCCGACGCGTGGACAGAGGTGGAAGAGGTAGCCGCGGACGAAAAGATGCCCTATCACGACATCTATGCCGTCTGGGAGAAGAAAACCTATACCGTGACGGTCACCAAATCCGTGAACGGCATACCGGGCGATGAGGACCTCCCGTTTACCTTTACACCGAAATTCACCGGTCTGCCCGGAAGCGAATATACCTCCGCGTTCCGGCTGGTTGGAAACGAGAACGGCACTGAGATCGGGTCCGGGGACGAAACGGTGCATTACGACCACGTGAAAACCTTTATCGAAGTGCCTTACGGAACGGTCTTCACCATCACAGAGCAGCTTAACGACGCGTTCAACACCTCCCTGTCCTATACGGTGAGCAATGCGGACAAACCGGAAGAGAACATCACGGTTACGGGCGCGGTCAACGGAGTCGAAATTACCGCCAACGGTGATGTGGCCCTTACCGTGACCAACACGAGGAAGATACAGCTTGTCCGGATCCTGAAAACAGAACCGGATAAGAGCTCCCCGCTGGGCGGCTCGCAATTTACGGTCAATGTCGCCGGAACGGACTATACGCTGACCTCTGACACAGACGGGTATCTGAAGAACGAGACCTTCCAGGATGGCGTTTTGACGGTCCCGTACGGTACCTACACGTTGACGGAAACGAAGGCACCGGATGGATATATCCTGCTGCCGACCGCGGTGTCCATTACCGTTGACGCTGACGGTGTCCACGCAGCGCCATATGACGTCAAAGACCCAACCGCGGCAGAGAACTGCTACACCGTCATTGTTCCCAATAACCCCGGCGCGGAACTTCCCCATACCGGCGGGATTGGTGTATATGCGCTCCATGTTCTTGGCAGCTGTCTGATTCTCACGGCGGCAGCGATCCTGTTGCGGAAAAGGAAGACAGAATAACACCGGCGTCAGGACAGAAGACTTTTGTATAGGATGCAGAGGGATCCGGATATGTATATGTATTATTTCCTTGCCGGAGACATTCTTTTGGTGTTTCTTGCTTCTCTGATCGTAAACAAACAGCTCCATCTGCCGTTGTGGAAACTGGTCGTTTTCACGCTGGCCATCGTCCCGGTCGGCTTTTTCTGCGGAAAGCTGATGCGGCTGGTTGAGGCCGGAACCTGGACCGGCGTTTCCTTCTATGGCGCGGTGCTGTTTGCTCCGGTCCCAATGGTGCTGATTGGCCTGCTGCTTCGAATCCGGCCGGCCGACATGCTGGATCTGTGCGCGCCGGCGGGCTGTATCGCGCTGGTTTTCATGAAAATCCAGTGCAAAATAACCGGATGCTGCTTTGGAAGGATCCTCCGGTATGAAGCAAACGGAAGACCGGTTCGGTTTCCCAGCCAGATCGTAGAGATGATCTGCGGAATCGTCCTGCTGGCGGTTATTCTGCAGATGATTCGATCGGGAAAACAGCGCGGCACGGTGTTTGCGTGGTTTATGCTCTTATATGGAGCATCCCGCTTTGTGCTGAATCTGCTGAGAGATACCTCGCCCTTCCTGATTGGCCTCTCTGCGGGATGTTTCTGGTCCGTGATCTCTGTCCTGATCGGCGGAAGCGTTCTCCTGTATCAGCGCAGAAAGAAGAAAATGAAAACTGCCTCATGAAGCACGGTCTTCGCGCATGGGGAAATAAAAACGCAGCCGGGGAATCCCGGCTGCAGTTTTATTTGGGGAGTTTATTCTGTTTTGAATCAGGCCTCGCCCTTCTCGTTTACCGTGAAAGTGACGGGCACTTCTACGGTTTCACCGCTGTCAAGCGTGAAGACGACCGCGGCCTGGTAGGTTCCCGGTGCCAGTTCTGTAACCGGACGGACAGACCAGGTAGAATTGTTGATCTTGCCTGCAGGAACGGTTTTGCCGGAGGTAGAGCTGAGCGTGAAGGCTTCCGTATTCTCTCCGACAAGCTCCGCGGACGTGATCACGGCAGGAAGCGCACTGTCATTTTCAACGATGACCGGACGCGCACTCTGGCGCGCGTAGCCTGCGTCGACGGCATCAAACTCCGGCGCGGTGAACAGCAGAAAACTGAGGTTCAGGACTGCGGGCTCACTGGGCAGGACATTGTCGGATACGGCGATGGCGGTCACAACGGTGCTTTCGGATACGGCAATCGGCGCTTCATAGAGCGTGCCGGATTCTTCCGTGGGAAGGCTGCCGTCCAGCGTGTAATAGATCCGGCTGCCTTCGGGGCCGCAGATGCTGACCGATTTCTCTTCCGCGTAGGTGCCGCTCTCAAGGTCAAAAGCGGGGCTTTCTGTCTGGATGCTGAGTGTCAGGGTGACATCGGCATCGACTTCGGAGAGAAGCATGCTTCCATCCTCTTCGTCCCGGGTGATGACTCCGGCGTTTGTCTCCGCCCCCGCGATCCAATATCCGGGAGCAGGGCTGATCCGGCAGATGCCGTCCTCGCTCACCAGCATCTTCTCGGAGCCGGGCTCAATGTTGGCGCCGTCCAGCTCGATAAAGGGCTCATAGTAATCCGCGAACTTCAGCTCATAGCAGCCGAAAATCACACTGTCGGCGACATCTCCGCCGAAGCCGAAGATCAGCGCGCCGTTGTTGTACACCGTACCGGCGTTGTTGTAAACGGTACCGCCGTTTGCATAAACGATGCCGCCGTTGTTGTAGACCGTGCCCTCGTTGCTGTAAACGGTACCGCCGTTGTTGTAGACCACCGCCAGATTGCTGTAGACGACACCGGCGTTGTTGAAGACGGTCATGCCTTCATAGGCGTAAAGCACCTGATCGGCGTTTGCCGTGACATAGTCCTTTTCCGGAGCCTCGGCAGGCTCAGTCTCACCGTCCGGTTCAATCAGATCGGCGAGCGCGGCAGCGGCTTCCGCTTCTTCCGGCGTGGGGTTTGTCTGGGAAGCAGACGGCGAGGGAAGCGCATCCTCAGAGGGCAGCTCCTCACTGTCTTCCTGGAAGAATGCATCTTCTTCCTCTGTTTCTGCAGGAAGCGCATCCTCAGCTGCCTCCGCGTCTTCCGGAGAAGAGGCGTCTTCCGGTTCCTCGGCAGGATCATCCTGTTCCGTAAAGTCCGCGAGCCGCTCCAGATTCACAGAAGGCGCCGCGAGCGCGGCTGCGGGCAGGAGACAGACCAACAGAGCGAGAATCATGAACAGGGCGAACAGTTTCTTTTTCATCTGATTTTCCTCCTTTCTGAAAGAAATGATTACACCGGTATTATACCCCAGCGAAAGGAAGACTGTAAAGGCGCGAAATCTGAAGATTTGTTGAATATTTTGATGTACCTGTTTTTCAGTTGAAGCGAGAGGAAAGAAATGGTATAATAATAAGAACTATACCCTCATCAAGAGAGACTGCAAACAAGAAGGACAAGCCGATGAAAAGAACTGCTTTTCTGTTTCTGTTAATCTGTATCCTGCTGCTCGCTGCCTGCGGCAGTGCAAACACCGGCGTGATCGAGTCGGAGGAACCCGCTGCGGCGGAAACGTCAGAGCCGATTCCGACACCTACTCCGGTTCCGGAGCTGACATTCCCGGACGGATCTGTTCATTCCGCAGAGGAAACGACACTGGATCTCACAGCCCTGACGCATGCGGACGTCGCGGAAACCGCTGCCCTGCTGGCACAGATGCCGGAACTGAAAGAAATTGATCTCGGCAGTGACGGCGCCTGGGTGGAAAAGGAAGAAGAACGCGAAGAGCTCAACGCAATTACTTCCCAGGTAGAGCGGCCGGAGACGGCAGCGAGAGACCTGACCTGGGATGACCTGCTTCAGCTGCAGGAAGCCGCGCCGGACGCGGAGCTGCTGTACCGCTTTGTTTTCTACGGCCGTTACCTGACAACCTGGGATGAGGAGATGGACCTGAACCACAGCGTCATGACGGATGAAGGCGCCGCGGTGCGTAAAATTCTCCCGCTGATGAAGCGCTGCACACTTCTGGACATGGACTCCTGCGGCGTATCCAACGAGAGCATGGCGGAGATCCGGGACGCCTGGCCCGAGATGAATGTTGTATGGCGCATCTGGTTTGCCAACGGATACTTCACAGTTCGGACGGACATTGAAATGCTGTGGTGCGCCAACTTCTATCCGTTCATGACTTCGGAGTTTACGCAGGATCTGAAGTACTGCACAAAGCTCAAATATCTGGATCTGGGCCACTGCCTGGAGCTGCACGACTGGGACTTCATCCGCTATATGCCCGATCTGGAAGTGCTGATCATTACCGCCAGCGGCTGGGAGAACCTGGACATGCTGGAAAACTGCACCAAGCTGGAATTCCTTGAAGTCCCGCCCATGTCCCATACCTATGTGGATCTGCGTCCGCTGGAGAAGCTGACCAACCTCGAATACCTGAACATCTGCGGGATCGGCCAGTCGGACGGCTGGGAAGTACTGCTGAATATGACCAAGCTCAAACGCCTCTGGATCGGACTCTGGACGGCGCAGTCCTTCCCGGAAGGAGCGATCGAGCAGATCTATGCTGCGCTGCCGGATACCGAGATCAACGTGACCGAGCAGATGGCGGCGGTGGGCAGCTGGCGTGTGAATCCGGACGGATCCGTGCCGGAACGCTATCTCCTGCTGCGGGAGCAGTTTGACTATGACCACTGGCAGGATCATGCGCCCTACGCCTATAATGATCCGCTGTATAAGGCTCCATGGGAGCGCCGAAGCTGAGAAATGAGACCGATGGCAACGACGGAAACGGGCGTCGGCACGAAGAGAGGGAAAGCGTTTTATAAGCGGCTGTGGATCGCCGCCGCCGCGACCGCGCTGATGCTGCTCTGCGGCTGCGGAGCCGCGTCCACAGATCCGGAGCCGGAAACACCCTCCCCGGAACCGGCAGCGGCAGCGGAACCGACCGCAACACCGAAGCCGGTGGAGACGGTATTGTTCCCGGACGGAACAGAGCATCTGCTGACAGAGAGGCGGGTTGCGCTGCCCTCCCTCTGCCACGCGGATGTCGATCAGGCCGTGGATGCGCTGCAGCGGCTTCCGGATCTCCAGTACGTCTACCTCGGCAGAGAGGGAACGGAGGAGTCGCCGCGGGATCTCAGCTGGGAGGACATCCGAAAGCTTCAAAACGCCTGCCCGGAGACCGATTTTCAATATACCTTTACCCTCTTCGGCAAGACCTTTCACACGCTGGATCAGGAAATGAACTTCCACCATGTGACGATGGATGACGAAGGCGCGGCGGTGCGGGAGGTGCTCCCCTGCATGACGAAGTGCCGGTTTCTGAACATGGACTTCAGCGGCGTGTCTTCCGAGAGCATGGCGAAGATCCGGGATGAGAACCCGCAGATGGAAGTCGTCTGGCGGATCTGGTTCGGAACCGACTGCAGCGTGCGGACAGACGTGGAGCGTATCCTCGCCTCCAACCTGAATCATAAGCTCTCCGACGCCAACACCCAGGATTTGAAGTACTGCACGAAAGTCCGGTTTCTGGATATCGGCCATAACACGCTGCTGCATGATTTCCGTTTTCTGGAATATATGCCGGACCTGGAAGTGGCCATCATCTGCATCACCGGACTGGAGGACCTGACGCCGGTCTCCTATTGCACAAAGCTGGAATATCTGGAGATCAACACCCTGTTCTGGGGACAGGATCTGGATTTTCAGCCGCTTGCTTCGCTGACAAATCTGGAACACCTCTGCGCTACCCGGCTGGGGCATATCAAACACTGGGAGGCGCTCAAAAACCTGACCAAGCTGAAGCGGCTCTGGCTCGGGAAATATACCTATCTGCCGGACGGCGCGCTGGAAGAGCTGCAGGCGGCCCTGCCGGATACGGTGATTAACACCACCTATACCGGCGGAAGCGGCGAAGAATGGCGCCATGACAGCTCCGGCTATACCGAGCGCTACGCGCTGCTGAGAGAACAGTTTGAGTATTCCAATTACGGACGGGTCTGTTCCTCGTGGTACAATGACCCGGAGTACTTCAAGGAGGGCGAATACCACTATCGCCCGGAAAAATAACACAGCACCCGAAACATAACAGACAAGAGGAACCGATGGAAAACAGAAACGACTGCAGAGTATCCGTGCTCTGCGCAACATATAATCACGAAGAGTATCTGCGGATGACGCTGGACAGTTTTCTGGCGCAGAAAACGGATTTTCCGTTTGAAGTGCTGGTAAACGATGATGCCTCGACCGATTCCACGGCGGAAATCCTGCGGGAATACGCGGCGAAATACCCGGACATTATCCGCCCCTTTTATCAGACGGAGAACCTGTATTCCCGCCGGATTAACCTTTATGATGTCGTGTTTTTCCCAGAAGTCCGCGGAAAGTATATCGCCCTCTGCGAAGGGGACGATTACTGGTGCGACCCGGAAAAGCTGCAGCGGCAGGTTGACTGGCTGGAAACGCACCCGGACTACTCCGCCTGTGTCCATAATACCATCGGGCACTTTTCCGATGCGGAGGACCGTGTGCTGTTCGCGCAGGACGGAGACCGCGACATTCCCTTTACCCAGGTGATCCGCGGAATGTCCCACGCCTACCATACCAGCTCCATTCTGGCCCGCAGCGAATATATCCTCAACCCGCCGGATTACCGGAATGTGGCCTATGAACAGGGCTATTTTACCGACTACGCCATCGGGGTCCGGCTCTGCCTGGCGGGCAGGGTGCGGTTTCTGGACCGCTGTATGTCGGTCTATCGGATCGGGAGCAATCCGTCCGCCTGGAGCAGGGGAGTCGGACAGGAGTACAGCAAGCTCACACGCTTTGTGCGCGGGGAGATTGCCATGCTGAAGACCCTGCGGCAGCATGACCTGACCGACGAACAGGCGGCGGAAGTGGATGAGGTGATCCTCGAGCGGGAATATGAGCTGCTCTATTTAGAGGGAAAAGTGGACCAGATGGTCAGGCCGCCCTATGACCGGATTCACCGCAGCATGGGCCGCGGACGGATCCTCTCGACACAGCTGAAACGGATGTTCCCCCGTCTGCACCGGCTTTACCGCAGACGCCGCGGATACGAGGACTGAAGATCCATGGACAAGCGAAGCAAAGTTTTCAGCAACCTGATCTGGCGTTTTTTCGAGCGCGGCGGCTCCCAGTTGGTCAGCTTTGCTGTCTCCATCGTGCTGGCCCGGATTCTGGATCCGGCGACCTACGGAACGGTCAGCAAGGTTCTGGTCATTACCGCGGTCATGCTGGTGTTTGTGGACAGCGGCATGGCAAACGCCCTCATCCAGAAGAAAGATCCGGATGACCTGGATTTTTCCTCGGTCTTCTATTTTAACATCTGTTTCTGCCTGGTCCTGTATGTGCTGCTGTTTTTCACGGCGCCGTGGATCGCGGTTCTTTATAAAGACACAGGCCTGACTCCCCTTGTGCGCGTACTGGGCCTGACGCTGATCTTCTCCGGGCTGAAGAACGTACAGCAGGCCTATGTATCCAAGACCATGCAGTTTCGGCGCTTCTTCTTTGCGACGCTGGGCGGCACGCTGTTTTCGGCGGTGCTGGGCATCACGATGGCCTACCGCGGCTTTGGCGTCTGGGCACTGGTGGCACAGCAGATCTCCAACGTGGCCGTGAACACCGCCATTCTGTGGTTTACGGTCGGCTGGAAACCGAAACGCATGTTTTCCTGGCAGCGTCTGACCGGGCTTCTGCAATACGGCTGGAAACTGCTGGTTGCCTCGCTGATCGACCAGGTCTATATCAAGATCTATCCGCTGGTCATCGGGATCCGATATACCAGCGAGGACATCGCCTTTTACGAGAAGGGCATGAACTGGCCGAATCTGATCGTGGAAAACATCAACAACTCCATGGACAGCGTCCTGCTGCCGGTGCTCTCTGCAGAACAGGATCAGAAAGACCGCGTCCGCGAGATGACCCGCCGCGCGATTAAAACAGGCACCTATATCATTATGCCGCTGATGGCGGGTCTTGCCGCCTGCGCGACGCCGCTTGTCCGCCTGCTGATGACGGAAAAGTGGCTCCCAAGCGTGCCCTACCTGCAGATTTTCTGCATTATCTATGCGTTCTTTCCTCTGCATACGGCGAACCTCAACGCCATTAAGGCGATGGGCCGCAGCGATATCTTCCTGATTCTGGAGATTGTAAAAAGAGGGCTGGAGCTGGTGATCCTGCTGATCACCATGCGTTACGGCGTCTTCGCGATGGTAATCGGTCTGCTGCTCTCCGAGCTTGCCTCCCAGGGAATCAATGCCTTCCCGAACCGGAAGCTGCTGGACTATCCCTATTGGCAGCAGCTGAAGGACATGCTGCCGGCGATTCTGCTGTCGCTTGCCATGGCGGCGGTCGTTTACCCGATCTGCCTGCTCGGCTTTCCGGACTGGCTGACCCTGCTGATCCAGATTCCGCTCGGCGTGCTGATCTATGTGCTTGGCTCCAAAATTCTGAAGCTGGAGAGTTTTACCTATCTTCTCTCCGCAGCGAAAACCATGCTGAACAAACGAAAGGCGGGATAACCGCAATGAAAAAACTGCTCCTTCTGGGAGGCTCGCGCTATCTGCTCCCCGTGATTCGGGAGGCGAAGGCGCTGGGCTGCCACACCATCACCTGCGACTATCTGCCGGATAATATCGCGCACCGGTATTCCGACGAGTATCACAATGTGAGCATCATCGACAGAGACGCTGTTCTGCGGCTGGCAAAAGAGCTGGAGATCGACGGCATCATGTCCTTTGCCTGTGACCCCGGTGTTGTCACGGCGGCTTATGTGGCGGAGCAGCTCGGACTGCCGAATGTCGGGCCGTATGAGTCGGTTGCCATCCTGCAGGATAAGGGACGGTTCCGCAGCTTTCTCCGGGAGCACGGCTTTCGGGTACCCATGTCTTACAGCTTCGCGACCGCGGAGGAAGCCCTTTCCCGGATAGACGAGTTTACCTGGCCGCAGATTGTGAAGCCGGTGGATTCCGCCGGCAGCAAGGGCGTCAGCCGCGTGGACAGCCCCGCGCAGCTGGAGGACGCGATCCGATTCGCGCTTTCTTTCAGCCACTGCGGACGGTTCATCATGGAGGATTTTATCCGGCAGCAGGGCTTCTCTTCCGACACGGACTGCTTTTCTGTGGACGGGGAGCTCCGCTTTGTGTCTTTCAACAACCAGTATTTTGACGCCGAGGCGGACAATCCCTATGCCCCGATCGGCTATACCTGGCCTTCCGTGATGCCGGAGCACATCCAGCAGGAGCTTACATCCGAAATCCAGCGCCTGCTCAGCCTGCTGCGGATGCGGACCTCGGTATATAACATCGAAACGCGCCAGGGCACGGACGGACACGGCTATCTGATGGAAGTCTCCCCGCGCGGCGGCGGAAACCGCCTCAGCGAGATGCTGGAATACTGCACCGGAACAAAGCTGATCCAAAACGCGGTCAGGGCGGCGGTCGGGCTGCCGGTGGATGACATGCGCCATCCCGGCTACCGCGGGCACTGGTCCATTGTCATGCTGCACGCCCAGCGTGACGGCATCTTCCGCGAGCTGCAGATCGCCGAAGCGGCCCGCCCCTATGTCGTGGAAGAGGATCTCTGGGTTTCTCCCGGGGACCGGGTCGAAGCGATGACCGGCGCCAACAAGGCCATCGGCTCCCTGGTGATGAACTGGCCATCCGATGAGGAGCGGGATGCCCGCATGGCGGATGTGGAAGCCTGGGTCCGGGTCCTGACAGAGGAGCGGACAGATGCGTAAGGAGATTGGCGGCTACTTCGAACTGGAGCGCTTTTCCGGCGTGCTGCCGCATGAAGGGGCGCTGGCCCTCTCAAGCGGGAGAGCCTGTCTTGCCTATCTGATCGAACAGAGACAGATCCGAAAAATGCTGCTGCCGGACTTTATCTGTGACGTGGTGGAACAGGTCTGCGAATCGCACCGGGTGGCGCTGCGGCGCTATGCGATCAGAGAGGACCTGCGGCCGCCCGAACTGCAGCCGGAGGACGGGGAATGGGTCTATCTGGTCAATTATTACGGACAGCTGACCCAGGAGGAACTGCGCGGCTATGCGGCAAAGTATCCCCGTGTGATCATCGACAACGCGCAGGCTTTTTTCGCACCGGCGATTCCCGGGGTGGATACGCTCTACACCTGCCGAAAGTTTTTCGGCGTGTCGGACGGCGGGTTTCTGTATACCGATGCGCCGGAAAGGGCGCTGGAGAGGGACGAGTCCTGGGCAAGAATGCGTTTTGTGCTCGGCCGCTATGAGCGCCCTGCCGGGGAGTTCTTTGCCGAGGCGTCTCAGAATAACGATCTCCTCCCGGAAGAGCCAAAGCAGATGTCCGCACTGACGGAGAATCTGCTCCGGGCAGTGGATTATGATGCGGTCCGAAAAAGACGGACGGAGAATTATCAGATCCTGAACGAGGTGCTGGGTTCCTTCAACTGCCAGTCCGTACGGCATACGGAAGGCGCCTATGCCTATCCGCTGATGCTGGAAGAAGGAGAGCGGATCCGGAAGGAGCTGATCGCGCGGAAAATCTTTGTAGCCCAGCTCTGGCCGAATGTCCTGCGGAGCTGCCCGGAGGAGTCTCCTGCCTGCAGGCTGACCCGGCAGATCCTCCCGCTTCCCTGTGACCAGCGATATGGGCAGGAAGAGATGCAGCTGATCATCGACGCGGTGCGAACCAGCCTTTTGTAAAAAGGAGATAGAGAAAAATGAGTGTTTTTGTAACGCGGTCATCCATGCCGCCGTTTGAAGAGTACTGCGAGGAGATCCGTGAGCTCTGGGACAGCCACTGGCTGACCAACATGGGCACCAAGCACCGGCAGCTGGAGGCGGAGCTGAAGAAATACCTCAACTGCGGCCCCATGACCCTGTTTACAAACGGGCACCTGGCCCTGGAGAATGTGATTGAGGCCTTTGACCTGCATGGGGAGATCATCACGACGCCGTTTACCTTTGCGTCCACGACCCACGCCATTGTCCGCAGCGGCTGCACGCCGGTTTTCTGCGATATCGATCCAAAGACCTATACGCTGGATCCGGAGAAGCTGGAAGCCCTGATCACGGAGCGCACCGTCGCGATCCTGCCGGTACACGTCTACGGCAACCTCTGCGATGTGGACCGGATCGGCGACATCGCGAAACGGCACGGCCTGCCGGTGATCTATGACGCCGCGCACGCCTTCGGCGTGTTCCGCGACGGCGTGAGCGCGGCCTGCTTTGGGGATGCCGCGATGTTCAGTTTTCATGCGACAAAGGTCTTCAACACGATTGAGGGTGGTGCGGTCTGCTGCCACAGTGAAGAACTGCTGCAGCGGCTCTGCGACCTGAAAAACTTCGGCATCCACAGCGAGGAAGAGGTACCCTATGTCGGCGGGAACGCGAAGATGAACGAATTCTGCGCGGCGATGGGCCTGTGCAATCTGCGGCACCTGGAGAGTGAGATTGCCAAACGGCGTCTGGTGGCAGAGCGTTATGACACCCGCCTCGCCGGAACCGAGGGTATCCGGCTCAACGGAAAGCAGCCGGGCGTACAGTCCAATTACGCCTATTACCCGGTGGTGTTTGACGGGTACCCATATACGCGCGACGAGATCTTTGCCCGCCTCGCGGCGGAAGGAATCATCCCGCGGAAGTACTTCTACCCCCTGACCAACGCTTTCGGCTGTTATGCCGGGAGACCCGGCTTTGATCCGGCGTCGACCCCGGTCGCGCAGCGCGTGGCGGCGTCTGTCCTGACCCTGCCGATGTATGCCGATCTGCCGCTGGAAACGGTCGACCGCATCTGTGAACTGATTTTGGAAAAAGACTGAATCCCGGAAGGAACGGAAGAACACATGCGCCCAATCCTGAAAAACAAGCTTTATCTCTATCTGACAGAGTTTTTCGCCGGCATGGCCGTGATGGCGGTGGAGCTCGGCGCGAGCCGGCTGCTCGCCCCCTACTTTTCCTCCTCGCAGATTGTCTGGACGATTATCATCGGTACGATCATGATCGCCATGGCGCTTGGCAACATCTACGGCGGGAAAAGCGCGGACCGGGATCCGAACCCGGACAGACTCTATCGCCGGATTATCATTGCCGCAGTCTGGATCGCGCTGATCCCGGTCGTCGGGAAATATATCATTCTCGGCATCTCCGCGGTGATGATTTTCTCTGTCAATTCCAATTACCTGATCTGGGCGGCCTTCGCGGCCTGTATGCTGATCTTTGTCTTTCCGCTTTTCCTGCTCGGAACCGTCACGCCTTCACTGGCCAAGTATACGATGGAGAACCTGGAGGACAACGCCCGCATCGTCGGCACACTCGGTGCCGCCAACACCATCGGCAGCATCATCGGCACCTTTGTTCCGACCTTTATATCCATCCCGGCGGTCGGCACGTCCGTCACCTTCCTCATCTTTGCGGGAATCCTGCTGGTGCTGGCGCTGCTCTACTTCTTCAGCGCGAAGCAGAAGAGTACGGCGGCCGTCGTGGGAATCGTCCTGTTTCTTGCAAGCTGCGCGCTCGGACACCGCTCCAACTTTGCGTTCTGGAAGGATAACCTGCTGTATGAGGGCGAATCCATCTACAACTACCTGCAGGTGGAGGAAACGGACGACAGCGTGATTCTGTCTACCAATGTCCTTTTCGGCGTGCAGTCGATCCTGCGCAAGGACGCGAACCTGACCGGCATGTACTACGACTATGCCATGGCAGCGCCCTTCATGGCCGGGATTGAGGAAAAAACAGCCGAGGGAGAGGACTTTTCTCTGCTGATCCTCGGTATGGGAACCGGCACTTATGGCAGTCAGTGCGCAAGATACTATCCGGAGATCCAGGTGGAAGGCGTCGAAATTGACGGCAAGATCACCGATCTCGCCCGGGAATACTTTGAAATGCCGGAAGACCTGCCGGTCAGCACCTACGACGGCCGGGCCTGGCTGCACGCGGTGGACACAAAATACGACGTAATCATGGTCGATGCCTATCAGGACATCACGATTCCGTTTCAGATGTCGTCCATTGAGTTCTTCACCCTCGTACGGGACCACCTGAAGGACGGCGGCGTCATGGTGGTCAACATGAACATGCGCGGCCAGAAAGAGGGCAACATCAACCAGTATCTGGCGGACACCATCGCGCATGTCTTCTCGGAGATCTACACGGTCGATGTTCTTCACAACACCAACCGAGAGCTCTTCGCTTCCAACAGTCCGGAGATGCTTTCTGTGATGGAACGAAACCTCGCTCTCTGCCAGGACGCCGAGCTGCAGACCATGCTGCGGCGCGTAACGGCAAGCCTGAGCGCATATGAGGCGGGCCCGTACCTGATGACCGATGACCGCGCGCCGGTGGAGCTGCTGGGAATGCAGGTCATCGATGACCTGATCCGCGACGAGGTCGCGTGGTATAAACAGCTTTATGAAGAATACGGCATTCAGGGAATCATCGGCAGCTTTTAACAGCCTGTATAATGAAAAATCGCCCGGTCTTTCGACCGGGCGAAACTGTTTTTTAGGGATTATTTTGCTTTTACATAGGGTTTGCCGTTTGCCGCCGGCACACGGGACTTGCCGACGAAGAGGATGAGCACAATTACCGTGACGGCATAGGGGATCATGGAGATCAGCTGCATGTTAATGCCGGAAGAACCGCCGAGAACAACTTTCAGTCCGGAGCAGAAGCCAAACAGAAGGCATCCGACCAGGGCGCCCTGCGGACGAAACTTACCGAAGATAACAGCGGCAATGGCAATAAAGCCCTGACCGACAATGGAGATGGGACGGAACTGTGTGGAGATCGCCATCGTGACACAGGCACCGCCCAGGCCGGAGAGGAAACCGGAAATGCACACGCAGAGGAACCTCATCCGAAGGACGTTGATGCCGAGCGTTTCACAGGCCTGAGGATGTTCGCCGCAGGCGCGGAGCCGGAGCCCGAAGCGGGTTTTGTAAAAGACAAACCAGACAATCAAAACGGCAATAAAAACAAGATAGGTAGACGCGTAGTTGGCGAAGATGTTGTCCATAAACCGGCCAAAAACAGTACCGGTATCAAACACGCCGCGGAAAAGACGGGGGATCTTCATGCTGGCTTCCAGCGGAATGGTGTCCGTGGAGTTAAACATGACCTTGGCAATCATAATGACAATGCCGGGTCCCAGCATATTGATTGCCGTACCGGCGATGGTCTGGTCGGCGCCGAGATTAACCGTGGCGATGGCGTGCAGCATGCCGAAGAAGGCGCCGGCGAGACCGCCGCAGAGAAAGCCGATCCAGGGGTTGCCGGTGAAGTAGGCGACAACCGTTCCCGTAAAAGCGCCGGCCGTCATCATGCCTTCTATACCGATGTTTACGACACCGGAAACTTCCGAGAAGCAGGAACCAAGAGCGGCATACAGAAGGGGTGTGGTGTAGATCAGCGTGGCATAGAGGATGATACCGAGGTTATTCACAAATTCCGTCATTGTTTATCGCCCTCCTTCTTTTCGCTTTCTTTGGCAGGTGGTGCAGTATCCCGTACCCCTCGTTTCAGATATTTCAGACGCTCAAAAACAATCGAGATTGCGATGAAGAAGACGACGGTTCCCACAATGACATTGACCAGCTGTGTCGGTGCCCCAACCAGGTTAAGCTTGCTGCCGCCGTAGATCAGCGCACCGTAAAACAGGCCTGCGATGAAAACACCAAAGGGATTGGAACAGCCCATCAGCGCGACAACGATACCGGCAAAACCGAATCCCTCCTGGCTGGAGAAGACGCTGACACGGCTTCCCATTCCCATCAGCTGAAGGGCACCGCCGAGGCCGGCCAGCGCGCCGGAGATGGCGAGCGCTGTCAGAATGGAGCCGTTGACATTGATTCCACCGTACTCTGCGGCAAAACGGTTGGAGCCGACCGCTTTCAGCTCATAACCGAGCGTGGTCTTGTCGATAATAAACCAGACAAGGAACATCATGGCAATCGCGACAAGAATTCCCCAGTTGGCGGTGGGGCAGAGGCCGAGCTCTTTGATCAGGTCCTTGGAGAGAAGGGTGCTCGCGTTTGCGGAGATGTTCTTGGTCGCCTCCGCCGTGCCGTCGCTGTGGATGGCGGGGATGCCGGCAATAAAGTTGGAAAGGTAGAAGGCAATCCAGTTAAACATGATCATGGAGAGCACTTCATTGATTCCCCATTTGGTTTTCAGAAAGCCAACAATAATGCCCCATACAGCACCGGCGGCCATCGCCGCGAGAAAACACAGAGGGATCAGAACAGGCTTGGGAAGACCGCCGAACAGAATTCCCACAACGGCCGCAGCCATGGATCCGACAACAAACTGGCCTTCAGCGCCGATATTAAACACGCCGGTTTTAAAGGAGAAGGCGACGGACAGGCCGACGACAATATAGGGGATGGCATAAACGACTACATAGGAAAAACCTTTTACGCTGGTTACGCTTGTCAGCAGCCGGCCGTAAGCCGCGCCAACCGAGATCCCCATAATTGACAGAAAGACAGCCCCGACAAGAAAGCCCAGAATGATCGACAGAATCGTATGGAGAAACCGGTTGGTGGATAGAATCTCGATGAAGGATTTTTTCGTCTTCATGCTGATTTACCTCCTGCCATCATGAGACCGAGCTCGTTTTCATTGGCGTCTTTGCCGGGAATCGAGCTGACGATCTGTCCGTCGAAAATGACATCGATGATATCGGAAAGGCCCATGATTTCGTCCAGCTCAAAGGAAACAAGGAGCACAGCTTTTCCTTTGTTGCGCTGTTCGACGATATATTTGTGGACATATTCAATAGCGCCGACGTCCAATCCGCGGGTCGGGTTTACCGCGATCAGCAGATCTTTGTCATTCTGCACCTCACGCGCGATGATTACCTTCTGCTGGTTTCCGCCGGAAAGCGTGCCGGCAGGGCGCTTTTCGCTGTTCTGCGGACGGATGTCATACTGTGTGATAGACCGGGAGGCGTGCTGGAAGATGGGATCGCGCTGAAGTACGCTCTTCTTTGAGAAAGGAGACTCTCCGTAGTTCTGGAGGATGAGGTTATCTTCAATGGAGGAGCTGAGGACAAGGCCGTGCTTCTGGCGGTCGGCGGGAATGCTGGATACACCGTGGTCAAACCCGAAGCGCGGGCTCTTGTTGAAGACATCTACGCCGTTTACAAGGATCTGACCGGAAGTCCCCTTTCGAAGACCGGTGATGACTTCGATCAGTTCGGTCTGGCCGTTGCCGTCGATGCCGGCGATGCCGACAATCTCTCCGCGCCGAACCTGCAGGTTCAGCCCTTTTACGATTTCCACACCACGGTAGTCCAGGCAGTGCAGGTCCTTCACATCCAGAACGACCTCGCCCGGCGTCTGCTCGGGCTTGTCAACCTTAAAGGCAACCTTGCGGCCAACCATCATGCTGGCAAGATCGTTTTCGTCCACCGTGCTGACATCCACGGTGCCGATATATTTCCCGAGTCGGATAATGGTGCAGAAATCGGCAGATTCTTTGATCTCTTTCAGTTTGTGCGTGATGAGGATGATGCTTTTCCCGTCCTTGGTGAGGTTGTGCATGATTTCAATCAGTTCCACAATCTCCTGGGGGGTCAGGGAGGACGTCGGCTCATCCAGGATGAGAATGTCGGCCCCACGATACAGTGCCTTCAGGATCTCGACGCGCTGCTGCATTCCGACTGAAATATCCTCAATCTTAGCGTCGGGGTCGATGGAGAGACCGTATTTCTCGGAAATGTCCACAACGTTTTTTCGCGCGGTTTCCATATCCAGAGAAACGCCTTTCCGCGGTTCCGTTCCCAATACGATGTTTTCCGTGACCGTAAAGGGCTGTACAAGCATGAAGTGCTGATGGACCATGCCAATCCCCGCATCGATGGCGTCACGGGGGTTATTCATCTCGATTTTCTTCCCGTTGACCAGGATATCTCCGGAAGTAGGCTTGAGCAAACCGTATAACTGGTTCATCAAGGTCGATTTTCCGGCGCCGTTTTCGCCGAGGATCGCATGGATTTCGCCCTTGTGGACAGTAAGATTGATTCCGTCATTCGCCGTAAAGTTGCCAAATCTCTTGACAATATTACGCATTTCAATAACGGGAACATTCATGTCCACATATTGTCTTGCCAATTAGACCGCCTCCTTATAAAATCTGTTGAATACTTGTTTACAGTATACGGAAAAACGCGTCCACATCTGCTGCGTGATTCCCACGGCAGATAATATGATGGTTATTAATCGGCGCAGTCAGGAAATAGGAAAAATCATCCAGGCATACTTTAATCTGGGTGCGGCAGAGCGTATCGCTGAACGGGACGGCTTTGATGACGCCCTCCTGCGCATGGTAGCGGGAAAGATCTCCCTCGCATTTGAAGACGGTGCAGGGGCCTTCCTCAAAAGTACCCTGAACGGCGACGCCGATACCGGATTCAAAATGGGTGTTGAGGCAGAAGGCCTTCAGCATGGTTGTCGGGATGGTGCAGTGGGCGAAAACCGCCTCGCCGTTCTTCGTGTCAAAACGGCTGGGGTTGCAGAGGAAGAGGGGTTCGTTCGTGATGCTGCCCAGAATGGCCATGGAGAGCAGAGAAGGGATGTCGCCTTCACAGCCGCCGTAGATCCCTTCGGAATTCAGAATCGAAAGACCGAGACAGCCGGTCGTGTGAACCGTGTCGAGCAGGTCGAAGCAGCGTACGGAAACACCGCAGAGATCATAACGCGCGCACAGACGCTTGAAAGCGCCATAGACAAAAAGCGCTTTTTCAATTTCCTGCCGGTCAAACGTCTGCTGCTGGAACAGCTGCGTATACTGGTTTGGCTCATATTCTTCCCTGGCAATTTCGGCGAGCAGTTCTTCCATCGGGATGGAGACAAAACCAAGACCAAGCTTCTGCATCATTGCGTCAGGAGAATAACTGCTGGCGATCAGCCAGTCGGAGGGAGTGCCGATACAGCCGATCTTTTTCCCCTTTAAGCGGGCTTTCGCCCGAAAGGCAGCCTGCAGGGAACGTATTTTAGAGGCAATCTCCTCAATGTCGCCGTGTAAAATCTCGCCGCTTCCGCCGTGCTTACGCAGGAAGCTGAGAATTTCCATGGAGGCAGCGAGAGAGTTGCTGTCGCCACTGGTCAGAATATAACAGTGACGCTGCTTCAGCTGTTCAAAAACTTCCAGGAAGAAGCCTTCGCTCCCACCGGAAGCGACATAAAGAAGGGCAAAATCATCTGCGAGATACTGTTCCAGAGAGACGCGCACCAGCGGTTCTCCGAGA
Organism: Oscillospiraceae bacterium; assembly: GCA_017448455.1. Classification (GTDB taxonomy): domain Bacteria; phylum Bacillota; class Clostridia; order Oscillospirales; family Oscillospiraceae; genus Limivicinus. The sequence goes on from JAFSLL010000163.1 coordinate 30,952, forward strand.
GCATCTGAGACCGCATTGATGAAGCGGTTCATCTGCTCTTTGGTAAGCTGAGAGAGAGGGCTCTGGATTTGATAATAATCGGCCATGAGAATACTCCTCGTCTGATCAAAAGATAGTTTATTCTACCATAGACGGCACGCATTTTCTATACTTTCTTTCCACAAAAACAAAAAAGCCCTTTGCCTGATGGCAAAGGGCTGGAGAATCGGAATATGACCGGCAGAATCAGCCAAGCGTGAATGCGGGGCACTCAGCAGTGGTGGTGGGAACGGTCTTTTCGCCGTTGATGATGGCAGCCTTGGCGGCCTCAACAACCTCAAGAACCTCAGCGGGGATGTGGTCACGGGTCGGAGCAAGGTCAACACCACCGTTGGACAGGTCATACATATGAACACCGGCAGTGAAAGCACCGTCTTTAACGGCCTTGGAGATGTCCTGAGAGGCAACGTCGACGCGCTTCATGGCAGAGGTGATCACGTGGTCCGGAGCAAGGATGGACTGGTCGGTGTCAACACCGATGGCCCAGATACCCTCTTCGTTGCAGGCTTCGATAACACCCATTCCGGTGCCGCCGGCAGCATGGTAGATCACATCAGCGCCCTTGGTGATCATGTCCTTCGCAGCGGTGGAACCACCGGCGGAGTCACCGAAGTTGTTGGCGTTGTACTGAAGAACGGTAGCGTCCGGGCAAGCCTCGAGAACACCGGTGATGTAGCCGATGCCGAAGAGGTTCATGGAATCGGAAACCATGCCCTGAACATAACCAACCGTCTTGGACTCTGTGACGGAACCGGCAACGAGGCCGACGAGATAGGAGGCCTGCTCCTGAGCGAACATCAGGCAGGCAACGTTCGGCAGGTCGATGCTGGCGTCATCGATGATGGCAAAGAGCTGATCGGGATTGGCCTCAGCAGCCTCACGGGTTGCGTCAGCGAGCATGTAGCCAACGCAGATGACCAGATCGTAACCCTCGTCGATGAAGGTGTTGATGTTGGTCTGATAGTCAGCGTCGGTCTTGCTCTCCAGATAGTTTACCTCGAAAGAAGGATCTTCAGCAGCGAGAGCCTGAAGGCCTTCCCAGGAAGTCTGGTTGAAAGACTTGTCATTGACGCCACCGACGTCGGTGACCATGCCGATTTTGACAACGGCAGCTTCCTCAGCAGGGGCGGCCTCAGCGGCAGGAGCGGCTTCCTCGGCGGGAGCGGCTTCGGTCGCAGCCGGAGCGGCAGACTGGCCGCAGGCGGCGAGAGCGAAGATCATGCAGAGTGCGAGAGCAAGCGCAAGAATCTTTTTCATTGTTTTCCTCCAAATTTAATATTTTTCCCGGGAATACGGTCCCGGCACCAAACACAATTATACCATGTACAGGGATACAGAATCAAGATAAACTTGCAGAAAGTCAGGGCTTTGTTTCTGTCAGGCCATCTTTGCCATGGCGACGGCGGTATCCAGCGCGATTTCCATCATCTGGGTGAAGGAATTCTGCCGTTCTTCAGCGGGAAGATTGTCCTCAGGACGGTAGATGTGGTCGGAAATGGTGCAGATGCAGAGCGCGCGCTTTCCGGCATAGGCGGCGTTGGCATAGAGGCCGGCGGCTTCCATCTCCACCGCGAGGACACCCATGCGCTTCCACAGATCGTTTTTGCCGCAGCCTTCGGCGGCATAGAAGGGATCGGAAGAAAGAATGTTGCCGACACGGATGCTGACCCCGCGCTCCTTCGCAACCTGAACCGCGGTGCTGAGCAGCGTGTAGTCCGCGATTGGGGCAAAGGTGGCGGTCTCGCCGAGGCCGAAGCTCTTTACATAGTTGGAGTTGGTGCAGGCGGCCTGCCCGGCGACGACATCCCGCAGCTTCAGGTCGTCCTGCAGGGCGCCGGCGGAGCCGATACGAATGATGTTGTCCACGTCGTAGAAGTTAAAGAGCTCCCAGCTGTAAATGCCGATCGAGGGGATGCCCATGCCGGAGGCCATCACCGTGACGGGGACGCCCTTCCAGGTGCCAGTGTGTCCCTGCACACCGCGCACGTTGTTGACGAGCACCGGGTCGGTTAAAAAATTCTCCGCGATAAACTTCGCGCGAAGGGGATCGCCGGGCATCAGGACGGTTTTTGCGATCTGGTCTTTCCGGGCGTTGATATGCGGGGTTGGAATTGACATTTTTCAGTCCTCCTGTCTGTTTTGGTTGGGCTTCTGAATTATAAAAAAGTATAATGGAGAAAGCGGAAAAAGTCAAATTGAAAGAGACGGCATTCTGTGGTATGATAGCAAAAATGAACTGTGGAGGAAATGCCATGCAGAAGGTTATGGTCATCGGCATCGCCGGCGGAACCGGCAGCGGGAAAACCACCATTACACGGCGCCTCATGCAGCGCTTCGGCAACAGCGTCTGCATGATTTCCTATGATAACTATTACAAGGCCCGGCACGATACCCCTTTTGAGGAGAGGGCAAAGATCAACTATGACCATCCGGACGCGTTTGACACGGAGCTGTTTCTGCAGGATCTGCGCGCGCTCAAGGCTGGAAAGGCCATTCAGTGCCCGCAGTATGACTATGCGATCCATGACCGGCTGGAACAGACAAAGACGATCCGCCCGGCCAAGGTCATCCTGGTGGAAGGGATCCTGATCTTCGCCAGCCAGGAGCTCTGTGACGAGATGGATATTAAGATTTTTGTCGACGCGGACGCGGACGTCCGTATCCTCCGCCGCATCGTGCGCGATGTGCGTGACCGCGGACGGAGTCTGGAGAGCGTGGTCAACCAGTACCTGACCACGGTCAAGCCGATGCATGAGCAGTTTGTCGAGCCATCCAAGCGCCGGGCGGATATCATCATCCCAGAAGGCGGCCACAACCTGGTGGCGCTGGACATGATCATGGAGCGCGTCCGCGCGCATATCGAACGGTAAGGGAAGAGAAAGATGGCGAAACTGTATTTCAAATACGGAGCAATGGGCTCCTCCAAATCCGCGCAGGCGCTGATCACAAAATTCAATTATGAGGAACTGGGCATGACCGTCTGGCTCATCAAGCCGAGTATCGATACACGCGACGGCGCCGACCTGATCCGCAGCCGGATCGGCCTCTCCTGCAAAGCGCAGGTCATTACGCCGGAACAAAGCATCATCGAAGCCTACCGCAAGGCAGGGCGGCACGATGTCATCATCGCGGACGAAGCGCAGTTTTTCACACCTGAGCAGATTGACGAACTGCGTACGCTGGTGGACGATGACGATTTGCCGGTGCTGTGCTTCGGCCTGCGTACCGACTTCCTGACGCACTTTTTCCCGGGCGCCCAGCGGCTGATGGAGCTCGCGGACTCGCTGACCGAGATCAAAACCGTCTGCGCCTGTGGCCGCAAGGCGACCGTCAACGCGCGCCTGGACGCGACGGGGCGTATTATCACCGAAGGGGCACAGGTCTTCCTCGGCGGAAACGACAGCTACATGGCCATGTGCCACAAGTGCTGGAAACAGAAAATCCGCGAACAGCGGAAAGAAAATCAATCAGAAGAAACGGAGAGCTGACAGGAGATGCTGGAAATACGCGACCTTCGGTTTGCGGTCGAGGAAGACGGCAAAACCAAAGAAATTTTACATGACCTGAATCTGCAGATTGACGACGGAAAGTTTGTGGTCATCACCGGCCCAAACGGCAGTGGAAAGTCCACCCTTGCCCGTCTGATCATGGGCATTGAAAAGCCGACAGCGGGGAAGATCCTCTTCGACGGCACGGATATCACCGACTTGGACGTAACGGCCCGGGCAAAACTGGGAGTCAGCTTTGCCTTTCAGCAGCCGGTCCGCTTCAAGGGGATTCGGGTAAAGGACCTGCTGCGCCTCGCCTCCGGGAAAAACCTTTCCGTCTCCGCTGCCTGTGAGTACCTCTCGGAAGTCGGCCTCTGCGCAAGGGACTACATTGACCGGGAAATCAATTCGTCTCTGTCCGGAGGAGAACTGAAGCGGATTGAAATCGCGACCCTGCTTGCCCGGCATACAAGGCTCAGCGTGTTCGACGAGCCGGAAGCCGGGATTGACCTGTGGAGCTTTCAGAATCTGATCCGCATCTTTGAGAAGATGCAGCGCGAGATCGAGGACAGCTCCATCGTGATCATCTCGCACCAGGAGCGGATCCTGCGCATCGCGGACGAGATTGTCGTCCTGTCTGCCGGCAGAATTCAGAAACAGGGCAGCCCGGAAGAGATCCTTCCCGGTCTCGTCGGCAGCGCCGGCGTCTGCGAAAAGCTGCAGTGAGGAGGGGAGAAAATGGTAAAACTGGATGCCATACAAAAGCGCCTGATCGAGGAAATCGCCGACCTCCACGGCGTGCCGAGTGGCGCCTATAACTTCCGCGCCAACAGCCAGCTGGCAGGACGCAACACGACCGCCAACATTGACATTATCTCAAAGGAAGACGGCAGCGGAATCGATATCCGCATCAAACCGGGCACAAAAAACGAAAGTGTGCATATCCCGGTCGTGCTTTCCGAGAGCGGAATCAAGGAGACGGTCTATAACGATTTTTACATCGGAGAGGGAAGCGACGTCGTGATCGTGGCTGGCTGCGGCATAGACAACTGCGGTTCTCAGGATTCCGAGCATGACGGAATACACCGCTTCTATGTGGAAAAGAACGCGAAGGTCCGTTATGTGGAGAAACACTACGGTTCCGGTGACGGGCGCGGCCAGCGCATTCTGAATCCGGTGACGGAAGTCTATATGGACGAGAACAGCTCCATGGAGATGGAGATGGAGCAGATCAAGGGCGTGGACTCCACCGACCGCAAGACCATCGCGGCGCTGAAGGCCGGCGCAAAGCTGGTCGTGAAGGAGCGCCTGATGACCCACGGAACACAGTACGCGCTCAGCACCTACCAGGTGGACCTGAACGGGGAGGGTGCAACGGCGGACGTGGTGTCCCGGTCGGTGGCCAAGGATGATTCCTCGCAGACCTTCAACGCCCGGATTACCGGCAACGCCCCCTGCAGCGGGCATACGGAATGTGACTCCATCATCATGGACAACGGACACATTCTGGCGATTCCCTCGCTGGAAGCGAACAATGTGGACGCCATGCTGGTGCATGAGGCGGCAATCGGGAAGATCGCCGGCGACCAGCTCATCAAGCTGATGACCCTCGGCCTCACGGAGCAGCAGGCGGAAGAACAGATCATCAACGGATTCCTGCGCTGAAAACAGAGATGCCCTCTGAATGGAGGGCATCAGACATTACAGAGCATATTCACCGGTTTCGACCACGGCGGTCGGCCCGGTGAGGAGAATGTCCCGGACGGTATCCCCGTCACGCCGCAGGCGTACACGGAGGAGCCCGCCGGGCATTTCTATTTCCAGACAGTTCCCGGGGACGACTCCCTGCAGGATCAGACTGACGGCCACAGCGCCGCAGCCGGTGCCGCAGGCAAGAGTGAAGTCCTCTACACCGCGTTCAAAGGTAATTGCCCGCACGCGGTTTTCGGAAAGAGGACTGACGAAGGTGACATTCGCGCCTTTCGGGAAAGTCGGGCTGTGCCGCAGGGCGCGGGCACGTTCGCGGAGCAGATCGGGATCCTGAAACACCGTTTCCTCCGAGAGAACGACCGCGTGCGGAATTCCGGGCGAGCCGAGCTCCACATAACTGCAGCGCACACTGCCGCTGTCCGTTTCCGCATCGCAGACCAGACGGATGACGGAAGGATCATTGAGCCGGACTTCGTACTGCTCCTGCGTGATCCGGCGGCCGGATACCAGTCCCGCCGTGGTCTGAACACGGATATTCTCCGGATCCGGAGCAAGCCCGTGTTCCGCGCCGTAGCGCGCAATGCACCGCGCCCCGTTGCCGCACATCTCGCCCAGGGAACCGTCGGAATTATAAAACAGCATCCCGAAGTCCGCAGGGGCTTCGGCAGGCACGACAACGATCATCCCATCCGCTCCGGGGCCGGTTTCGGGACTGCAAAGACGCAGGGCAAGGATGCTCAGATCCTCGCCCTGCAGCTCACCGCGCAGGTTTTCCGTCAGAATGAAGGAATTGCCCGCACCGTGCATTTTGGTATAGTACATCTTACTCTTTCGGAGCCGCAGCCTGTTCCGCGGCGTCGCGCTGCAGCTTCTTCTGCAGCCAGTCCTTGCCGTCGTTGAAGCGGGAGACAACAAAGGAAGCGACATAGTCGCCGGCGGCGTTGACCATGGTGGCAGGAGGATCTACCAGATCACCGATTGCCTGTGCAATGGGGAAGGCCACAGCCAGCTGCTCCGGGAAGAAGAGGGAGCAGAGCACCAGCTCGCCGGTACCGCCGCCGCCGGGGATACCGGACATGGCAACGGAGGAGACGGTCGCGACAATAATGGCGATCAGCGCGTCCGTCGTGGCAAAGTCCTTGCCGAACATGCCGAAGAGGAAGGCGACCTTGATAATGGCGCTCATGCCGGAACCATCCATGTTCATCGTAGCGCCCATCGGGAGCACGATATCCGTGACATCCTTGGAAATACCGGTGTCTTCGGAGACTTCCATGTTGGTGGGGATCGTCGCGACCGAGGAGCAGGTGCCGAAGGCAACGGCAGCCGGGCGGAAGAGATGCTGGAACATGACCTTGACAGCGCCCTTGCCGCCGCCGAAGCGGGCGTAGAGCGGGAAGCAGAGGAACATGTAGGCAAAGGCCACCACATAGTAGAGGATGATGGCGCGGGCATAGCTGGAGACGAAGTCGGCGCCGTGCGCGGCGACCAGCGCGGCGAAGAAGCCGAAGAAGCCGATCGGCGCATAGTAGCTGATGAGCTTGATGACATTCATGAGTGCGCGGGTAATCTCATCCAGCAACTTCGCGACACGGGTTTCCGGGCCGCCGCACATCTGAACACCGAAGCCGAAGAAGATACCGGCGATAATCAGTTGCAGGATAGACCTGCGGCTCCAGAGCTCAGGGAAGTCAGACTTGGTGAAGAAGCCGACGATCATCTCGCCCGCGTTCATGGCGGTCGCGGAGGTCTCTTCAAAGACCGGGTCGCCCATGTAGATCGGGACGAAACGGACAATCACATACATGATGACGGAAGCGATGATGGTCGTGCACATAAAGGTGACCACGGTGGTCCCCATCAGCTTGCCGGCACGCTTCGCGCTCTTCATGTTGGCGATGGAGGAAGAGATCGAGAAGAAGACCATCGGGACAACGACGCAGAACATCATGTTGATAAACAGTGTTCCAAGTGGTTCCAGCGCTGAGGCGCCGTCCCAGGCAAAGCCGACAGCAATGCCGAGGACAATGCCGAGAATCATCGTGAAGAAAAACCAGTTGTTCTTGAGGGAGTTATTGCTCTTCATTGGTTTAGCCTCCTGAAGCAGAATTGCGATTTTATTATATAAAAAATTATTGCAAAATAAATAGGTGTTTGTGCTAAAAAACTTGTAAAAAGTGCTTTTTGGACAGAAAGAGAGGCTCCGAAGCGGAAAAAGGCCGTTTCGGAGCCGTTTTTTCGGGAAAAGATGCGTTCAGCGCAGGGCGTACAGCTCGGTGAACTTCCGTTCCAGATAATCCAGGTAGTAGTTTACATTCAGCGGTTCCCCGGTCACAGCACGCAGCCATTCATCCGGGCTCATCAGGCCGGCGATGGAAAAGACATGTTCTTTCAGCCAGTCGCGTACCCGGAAGAGTTCTCCGGAGCGGATGACCTCGGTCAGATCGAAGTCCTGCTGCATCCGGTGCAGGATCTGCGCGCCATAGGCGTTTCCGAGCGCGTAGGAGGGGAAGTAGCCCAGCGCGTAGCCGGACCAGTGCACATCCTGCAGGCAGCCGAGGCTGTCCGAGGGGACCTCCAGCCCGAGATATTCTTTGTATTTGGCGTTCCAGAGCGAGGGAACTTCATCAACGGAGATCCGACCGTTGACAAACTCTTTCTCCAGCTCATAGCGCACCAGGATGTGCAGGCAGTAGGTCAGCTCGTCCGCCTCCATGCGGATCAGGCAGGGGGAGGCGATGTTCACGGCCTCGTACAGTTCCCGCGCGGAAACATCCCGGAAGGTATCGCCGGTCAGTTCATGGATGACGGGAAGGATAAACTCCGCGAAAGCCTCGCTGCGCCCGACAATATTCTCATAAAAACGCGAGATGCATTCGTGCATGCCGTTGGTCATCCGGTCCGCACAGTGATTTTCCTCAAAAGATGCGGGCTCGTTCTGCATGAACAGGGCGTGGCCGCCCTCATGCAGTGTGGAGTAGATGTTGGAGATGAAATTCTCCTCGTAATAATGCGTGGTAACGCGGACATCCCGCGCACCGAAATTGGTGGTGAACGGATGCTCGGTGGTCATCAGGACCAGGGCGCTCTCCCGCAGCCCCTCCAGCCGGAGAAGCCGACGGGACATGGCCTCCTGCTGCGAGATCGGGCAGGGGCGCTTGAGGAAGTCCGAGCGGATCGGCTTTCCTTCACGGAGAATACGGCGCAGCAGCGGCAGGATCCGTTCCTTCAGCGCGCCGAAAAAGGCGTCAAGCTGTTCCTCCGAGCAGCCTTTTTCGTTGTCATCCAGGCACGCGTCGTAATAGCTGCCGGGCAGCGCGTCGCGCAGGTCGAGAGCCCTGCGGGTATAGTCGACCAGATCTGCGAAAGAGTCACGGAAAATAGAGAAGTCATTTTGCTGTTTGGCTTTCAACCAGTTTCCGTATGCCCGGTTGCTGACGAGATCCATCTCATAGGAAAACGCCGGGGAAAAGTTCTTTGTCTTACAGTAGTCCTCATAGAGGCAGTCGACAGCGCGCCGCTGCTCCGTGTCGAGCTGCTCACGCTGCGCGTGAAGACGGCACAGGAGCTCAACATAGCGCTCGGAGTGGGTCAGATCAAAAATGTGCTTTGCCAGTACTGCCATGTCGTCGCCGGCGCGGGCAATGCCCTCCTCCGGCGCGCAGCATTCCATATCAAACTGGATTTTTCCGATCGCGCGGCCGTAGGCGTCGCACTCGTCCAGAATCTCAAACAGGGTTTTCAAATCTTCGTTCATGTCATCATCCTCCTTAGAGCAGGAGAAGCATACCACATTTTGCCGTCAAAGTCCATGGCCGCATGAAGCGCAGCGGCAAAAGAAAAGCCCGCTCCGGAGAGGAGCGGGCTGAAGAAACAGATTACAGGTTCCAGATACGGTCGGCGTATTCCAGAATCGCACGGTCGGCGGCGAAGAAGCCGCTTTCTGCCGTGTTCACGAGAGCGAGGCGGGCGCGCTCGTTTTCATCGGTGATCCGGCTGTACAGACGGTCACGGCAGTTGACATAGGCGCGGTAGTCGGCGATGAGCATGTACTGGTCGCCGCCGTAGAGCAGACTGGAGACCAGGTCGGAATAGCTCTTTCCGTCCGAGAAGCCCTGGCTGAAGCGCTGCATAATCCGGGTGATCTCCGGATCCCGGTTGGCGATGGAAGCGGGGTCGTAGCCGTTGCGCTTCCAGGAGGCGATCTCGTCGGTATGCAGACCGAAGAGGAACATGTTCTCGTCTCCGAGGCGCTCGTACATCTCAACGTTGGCGCCGTCCAGCGTGCCGATGGTCACAGCGCCGTTCATCATCAGCTTCATGCAGCCGGTACCGGATGCCTCCTTGCCGGCGGTGGAAATCTGCTCGGAGACGTCGGCGGCGGGGACAATGGCCTCAGCCGCGGAGACGCGGTAATTTTCCACAAAGCAGACCTGCAGGCGATCCTTGCAGAGCGGATCGCTGTTGATGTCCTTCTGCATCGAGAGCAGCAGCTCAATGATGCGCTTAGCCGTGCGGTAACCGGCCGCCGCCTTGGCACCGAAGATAAAGCTGCGCGGCGTGAAATCCATGTTCGGGTTGTCATGCAGCTGCATCTGCAGACTGGCAATACTCATCGCGCAGAGGAGCTGCCGCTTGTACTCATGCAGACGCTTGATCTGCACATCCATCATGGCGTCGGGATTGATGCAGATGTCGCTGCCATTATGCTGCAGGAATGTCGTAAAACGTTCGCGGTTGCCACGCTTGATGGCGTTGATTCTGCGGAGAACCTCCGCATCACCTTCAAAAGCGCGGAGTTCGGAAAGCTTTTCCGCGTTCTGGAGATAATCGTCGTTACCCAGCAGTTCCACGATCAGACGGTGAAGCTCAGGGTTGATCTGCGCAAGCCAGCGGCGGTGGTCAATGCCGTTGGTGACATGGGTAAAGCGATCCGGGCGCAGCGTGGCAATATCCCGGAACAGGTCATTGCGGAGAATCTCACCGTGGAGACGGGAAACGCCGTTGACCATCTTGCAGGCGGAGAGGCAGAGGTTGGCCATATGGACCTTGCCGTCGCGGATGATCAGGTTGCGGCCGACCCGTTCGTCCCAGCCGAAGGACTGGACCAGGTAGTCACACCAGCGGCGGTTGATTTCACACATAATCTCCCACAGCCGGGGAAGGAGCTGCTGAACCAACGTCTGCGGCCATTTCTCCAGGGCTTCGGACATGACGGTGTGGTTGGTGTAGGCGACGCTGTTGCGGACGAGCTCCCAGGCTTCGTCCCAGCCGAGGCCGTGCTCATCCATGAACAGACGCATCAGCTCCGGAATAATCATGGTAGGATGCGTGTCATTGATCTGGATGATGTGGTGATCGGAAAAGCTGTGGATATCGCCCCACTTCTGGATGTGCTTGCGCACAATGTCCTGCGCGCTGGCAGAGACGAAGAAATACTGCTGCTTCAGACGCAGGGTCTTGCCTTCAATGTGATCGTCGGCAGGGTAGAGCACCTTGGTGATTACCTCGGCCATGGTGCGCTGTTCCATACTCTTGACATACTCACCGGAGGAGAACAGATACATATCCAGCGAGTTCGGGCTGTGGGCATCCCAAAGCCGAAGTGTGTTGATGGCCCTTTCGTCATACCCCGCGATCAGCATATCACGGGGAACGGCGACAACGGCGGTATAGCCGGTGTGCTCCGCATGATAGCGGCCGTGGCTGTCCCACTGCGGGGTAATCTGTCCGCCGAAGCGAACCTCAACCGCGTCTTCATAGCGGGGGATCAGCCAGCTCTCCATAGCCGTGCGCCAGTTATCGGCAACTTCTGTCTGCTTTCCGTCGCGGAACTGCTGTTTGAAAATGCCGAGCTCATAGCAGATGGAATAACCGGTTCCCTCCAGACCGAGGGAGGCCATGCTGTCCATGTAGCAGGCGGCGAGACGGCCGAGACCGCCGTTGCCGAGGCCGGCATCGGGCTCCGCCTCAAAGATGTCGGAAGCGTTGTAGCCCAGGTCTTCAAGGGCGCCGTACAGAGCATCGCCCACGCCGAGATTGTATGCGTTTTTCATCAGGCTGCGGCCCATGAGAAATTCCATGGACATGTAGTGAACTTCTTTTTCAACGCGGTGCGGATCTTCAATGGCGAGGAAGCGGCTCATGAGTTCGCGAATTACGATGGCAGACGCCTGAAACACCTGGTCTTCCGTGGCATCGGAAGGTGCAACGCTGAAGTGTGCGGCGAGCTTATCGGCGATGGCACTGCGCATCTCATCGCGGGAAATCTGTCCAAGCATATATAAACCTCCAAAAGGATTGTCGTTTCTACTATGTATATAAACGCATCGAACAGTATATCGAATCCATACCGGCCCGTCAATCGGTAAAAGAACCAAAATTCAGTGTGTTTTGAACAAATCCCGGCCAAAACTGTCGGCAGGCTGCAAAAGCAGTAGAAAGAATGACCGTTTCCAAGAAACGGGAAACACTTTCCGCGGCAGAAAAAACATTTTGAACAAGATCGGCGTTGCGTCTTTTTGAACAAAACGAGCGAAAATAACAGGCACCTGATTTTTCCGGCAGCGGCAGGCTGTTCATGGGCAGAAATGGGACGAAAAAGTTCATAAATCTCGGCGTTTTGTCATTAATAGATAACTATTTGACAACAAACAAAAATGGCAATGCCCGGATGCCGTACAATAACTTTTCCAACCCTATGTAGTACGCAAAGAGAATAAATTTTTTCGCCATCTTTTTTGTGCGATCTGCACAGAGAGATGGCTTTTTTACTGCAAAAATTTTGTCATTTGACCAATTACTTACAGACCCAAAGTCCGGTTTATCCGCATTCCAGGCAACAATTGTGGAAAC
>JAFSLL010000164.1 GCA_017448455.1 Oscillospiraceae bacterium
ACCGGCGGCATCATCATGGGAACAGCCGGCGCAAACGAAGCTTACCGCACCGGGCGCGGCAAGGTCATTACCCGCGCCGTCACGGATATTGAACCGATGGCGAACGGTAAAAGCCGGATCGTCGTCACGGAGCTTCCGTATCTGGTCAACAAAGCCAACCTGATCCAGAAAATCGCAGAGCTGGTCAAAAACAAGAAGATCGAAGGCATCACCGACCTGCGCGATGAGTCTGACCGGGAGGGCATGCGCATCGTCATCGAGCTGCGGCACGACGTGAACGCCGGAATCGTGCTGAACCATCTGTTCAAGCACACGCAGCTGCAGGATACCTTCGGCATTATCATGCTGGCGCTGGTCAACAACGAGCCGAAGGTGATGAATCTGCGGGATATGCTGGTCTACTACATCAAGCACCAGGAGGATGTGGTGACCCGGCGGACCAAATATGACCTGAACAAAGCACAGGAGCGCGATCATATTCTGCAGGGTCTGCTGATCGCACTGGACGATATCGACGAAGTGGTTTCCATTATCCGCCACAGCCCGAATCCCGCAGAAGCAAAACTTCGCCTGATTGAGCGGTTCGGACTGGATGATGTGCAGGCACAGGCGATCATCGACATGCGTCTGCGCGCCCTGACCGGTCTGGAGCGCGAGAAGATCGAGCGTGAGCACCAGGAACTGCTGAAGACAATCGCGTATCTTCAGAGCATACTGGCCGATGAAAAGCTGCTGCTGGGCGTGATCCGGGATGAAATGAATGTAATCGCGGAGAAATACGGCGACGAGCGGCGAAGCAAAATCGAGATCGACATGTCCCAGATTGATGCGGAGGACCTGATCCCGAACGAAAACGTCGTCATTACAAGAACGCAGCTGGGATACATCAAGCGGATGACTGTGGACAATTTCCACGCACAGCACCGCGGCGGCCGCGGCATCAAGGGCATGCAGAAAATCGAAGAAGATGCTATTCTCGATATTCTGATGACGGCAAATCATAATTACATCATGTTCTTCACCAACAAGGGGCGGGTCTACCGGCTCAAAACCTATGAGATTCCGGAGAATTCCCGCACCAGCCGCGGAACGGCGATTGTCAATCTGCTGCAGCTTCAGGAGGGGGAAAAGATCTCAGCCGTGATCCCGCTGATGGATATGGAGGATAAGGAGAACTTCCTGATGGTAACCCGGAAGGGTATTATCAAGAAGACGCCGATTACCGCCTATGACAACATCCGCAGAAAGGGCCTGATCGCGGTCGCACTGCGGGAGGACGACGAGCTGATTGATGTCAAGACTACCAATGAGGACAATCAGATCTTCCTGGTGACCAGAAAAGGAATGGCAATCCGCTTCCGCGAGACAGATGTGCGGCTGACCGGGCGCGATTCCTACGGCGTCAAGGCGATGACCCTCAGCCCCGACGACGAAATCGTCGGCATGCAGATCGACACGCAGGGCGATGATCTTCTCATTGCGACCGAAAACGGTATGGGCAAGCGCACGAGATTCGGAGAATTCCGTCTGCAGAACCGCGGCGGAAAGGGCCTTAAGTGCTATAAGATCACTGAGAAGACTGGTGAGCTGGTCGGTGTCAAGGCCGTGACAGATGACAGCGAACTTCTGATGATCACCACCTCCGGTGTGATTATCCAGATCCGGATGAGCGACGTCTCGACAGTCGGCCGGATCACACAGGGCGTGAAGCTGATCAACCTCGCGCCCGGCGTCAAAGTGGTGAAGATCGCGAAAGTAAGAGAGAGCATGGAAGACGATCCTGCAGAAGAATTATCCGAAGAGGATACAGAGCAGGAAGATCAGCCGGAGCAGACGGAAGAAACTTCGGAAGAAGCGCAGAACACGGATCAGACAGCTGAAGAACAGCCGTAAGTCTGAAAAAGATCAGAGACAGAGACTCCTGACCGGAAATAAAAACCGGTCAGGAGTTTTATTTTGCCTTTTTTATCGGCCAAATAAAGAAAATAAAGCTTGTATATTCCGAAAAGTTAGCCTATAATAACTTGCGATTAGATGAAGCTAACCTCAAACAGGAAACAGCTTCGGGAGGAAAAACATGCCGGTTACAATGATCAATGCCGGGAAGTCAGTGATTATTCAGCGTATTGCAGGAACCGACGATGTCCGCCAGCATCTTGCTGAACTCGGCTTTGTCGTCGGAGAAAAAATCACTGTCGTCAGCAATAATCACGGAAATGTGATTCTTCAGGTCAAGGACGCGCGGATCGCACTGGATGCGAAAATGGCAAACCGCGTTATTGTTGCATAAACAATGTCCGATGAAGAGGGAGAAAGGAGACTGTCAGAGAATGAAAACTTTAAAGGATGTCAGGGTTGGTGAGACCTGCGTGGTGAAGCGTCTGCACGGGGACGGCCCCGTCAAGCGCCGGATCATGGACATGGGCATCACAAAGGGAGTGGAAATTCAGGTTCGCAAGGTTGCACCGCTGGGTGATCCGATGGAGCTGAACATCCGCGGCTACGAGCTTTCCGTCCGCAAAGGCGATGCGGAAATGATCGAAGTGGAATAAGCATCTTTTTTTTGAGAGAGGAGTTAGTTATGGCAATCAAAATTGCACTGGCCGGCAACCCGAACTGCGGCAAAACAACGCTGTTCAACGCACTTACCGGCTCCAATCAGTACGTCGGAAACTGGCCCGGCGTCACAGTCGAAAAGAAAGAAGGGCGTCTTAAGAGCAACAAGGAAGTCGTGATCCAGGACCTTCCCGGAATCTATTCGCTTTCTCCGTATACACTTGAAGAAGTTGTATCCAGAAATTACCTGGTAGAGGAGAAGCCGGATGCCATTCTCAATATTGTTGACGGAACGAATATTGAGCGTAACCTTTATCTGACCACACAGCTTCTGGAAATCGGCCTGCCGGTCGTGGTAGCGATCAACATGATTGACCTGGTCAGGAAGAACGGCGATTCCATCGATCTGAAGAAGCTTTCCAAAGCGCTCGGCTGTCCGGTTGTGGAGATGAGCGCGTTAAAGGGCGATTCCACGGAAGCTGCCATTCAGAAAGCAATTAAGCTGGCAGAGAGCCGGAAGGCCGGAGAGCTGCCGCATGTCTTCACCGGCAGCGTCGAACACGCAATTGCGCACATTGAGGAATCCATCGAAAACAAAGTAGACCGCGTCAATCTGCGCTGGTACGCCATCAAGGTCTTCGAGCGCGATGAAAAGATTCTGGAGAAGCTGAATCTGACCGAGGCCGAAAAAGCACATATTGAAGAGCACATTGCCGACTGTGAAAAAGAGATGG
>JAFSLL010000165.1 GCA_017448455.1 Oscillospiraceae bacterium
GACGCTCTTCGTTTCCACAATATTTACTTTGATCTCTTTGCGTTCCATTTCTCTTGCTCCTCCAATACACGGTGAAATGCTTCCGGCATCTCTTGTACCATGGCCCCCTCGCCCACAATGGGGACCAGATCTTCCTTCCAGAAGACGGGAATCTCCAGCGCGTGGGCCTGCTCCGTCAGTGAGACCGCCCAGGCCGGGTCGGTGTGCACCTTCCGGCTCTGGGCGCCGGTCATGGTGCCCACCACGATCCAGCCGATGCCGTGGAGATCCACTGCTCCGGGATCGTCGAACAGCGGCTCAAAGGTCACGTGGTAGTGCTTGGCCCGCACGTTTTCCCGCAGGGCGTCGACGCGCCACAGCTCAGAACGCCGTGTGACGGTCACGCCGAACCAGGCGTTATCCAGATCCGTTTCGATCTCCAGCAGATCCGGCCGCTTGGACAGGAACAGAAACTGATGCTGCGGGTTCTCCCGGAGCTTTGCAAAAACCTGCTCCAGCCATTCGGGCTTCCAGACAGACAGGTCGCTCATGCCGGTGAGCAGGAAGTTCTGAGGCCGGGGCTTCTCCATCATGCGCAGCTTATTCGGAAAGAACTCCGGCTTTGCAAAGTCGTCGATCATGTGATACCGGCGGACGTTGTTTCTGGCATAGCAATAGTCGCAGCCTACGGTGCAGCCGATCACCAGATTCATATTCTGAATCTGATCCTTGATACAAACGCTCATTGCTCCTGCCACTCCTCCAGATTTTTGTGCACACGGTCCAGATAGTCCTCAAAACGGAGGATCTCTTCTTCTGAAAAGCCTTGATAGTAGATCTGTCCCATCTGTGTGGAGACCTCATCATACTCCGGCTTCAATGCGTGGGCTTTCTCCGTCAGATAGAGCAGGGTCTTCCGCTTGTCCGCCGTGCCCTGTACTCGCTGAATTAACCCTTGATGCTCCATGCGTTCCAGCATGGTGGTCAGGGAAGTGATGGCAAGCCCGCAACGATCCGACAGCACCTTGATGGGAATGCCGTCCTCTTGCCAGAGCACGTACAGGATCCGGCCTTGTGGGCCGTTGAAAGCGTCAATGTTCTTTTCACTCAGCACCTTTTCAAAGATCCGGTCGCCCAGCTGTTTGATCTTTGTGATCAAAAAACCGCCATTCGTGTTCATAGAAAAACTCCTATATAGTAGTGTATAAATACTACTATATAGGAGATTGCTTGTCAATGGGGCATTTACTTTTCTGCGGTTATTATTTCTTCCGGCCTTTCCGTGCACCGCCAGCGGTTCTCTGCGCGTCCGGCTATCTGTTAGAACGATTCCTCCGGGCGAAGGGAGAGCTCCGAAAAAGGAAAGACCGCTGCGGGGGAGGGACTATGCATATGTCCCCATATGTCGTCATATGTCTCCATATGTCTCCGTTTGGCCCAATCTGGCACGTTGCACCAAAAAAGATATTTTACTTTTTTGTGCTATTGAGGTCGATTTCTCCTTCATAAACCAGGAGTCAAGATGCTGACTCCTGGTTTATTCCAATTTTAGCTGAAATCTCAGATAATTGACCTGTACTTATCCCAGAATATCTTTCAAATCTTCTTCCGGAGTTGTAGTCGGCGCAATGTTATAGTGCTCAACAAGATAATTCAGCACATTGGGAGATACAAACGCAGGAAGCGTTGGGCCGAGACGAATATTCTTGATGCCCAGATACAGTAGCGTCAGCAGCACACATACCGCTTTTTGCTCATACCAAGAAAGAATGATGGACAGCGGCAGCTCGTTTACGCTGCAGCCAAACGCCTCTGCGCGAGCAACAGCAACCTTGATCGCTCCGAAGGCATCGTTGCACTGTCCCATATCCATGATACGGGGCAAACCGCCGATGGTTCCAATGTCCAGGTCGTTGAAGCGGAACTTGCCGCAGGCAAGCGTCAGGATGACGGTATCGGCAGGAGCCTGCTTGACAAGCTCTGTGTAATAATTACGTCCGGGTTTTGCTCCGTCGCAACCGCCAACCAGGAAGAAGTGCTTGATCGCGCCGCTTCTAACAGCATCGATAACCGTATCCGCAACGCTGAGAATTGTACTGTGGCTGAAGCCGGTGGTAACCGTCGTACCGCCGTTGATGCCGGTAAACTGCGTATCCTCGGCAAAGCCGCCAAGCTCCAGAGCCTTTTCGATCACAGATGTAAAGTCCTTGGCCTCACCGATATGCACGATCTCCGGATAGGAAACCACCTCGGTGGTGAATACACGGTCTTTATAACTGTCCTTCGGCGGCATCAGGCAGTTGGTGGTGAACAGGATCGGGGCGGGAAGATTGGCAAATTCCTTCTGCTGATTCTGCCACGCCGTACCGAAATTGCCCTTAAGATGCGGATACTTCTTCAGCTCCGGATAACCATGAGCAGGTAGCATCTCACCGTGTGTATAGATATTGATACCCTTATCCTTCGTCTGCTCAAGCAGCTGTTTCAGATCGTACAGATCATGACCGGTGATGACGATAAACGGTCCCTTCTCCACCATGAGCGGCACAGTTGCTGGTACGGGCTTGCCGTAGGTTTCGGTATTGGCTTTGTCCAGCATCTCCATACAGATGAAGTTGACCTCGCCAACCTCCAAGACGACAGGCAGCAGCTCATCCATGCCCCAATCCTCACCGATGGCAAACAGCGCCTTCGCAAGGAATTCATTGACTCGCTGATTGGAATATCCGAGTATGCCGGCATGATAGGCATAGGCTGCCATTCCGCGAATGCCGAACAGAATTAGGGATTTCAAGCTGCGGATGTCCTCGTCTGCATCCCAGACCTTCGTCATATCGTAGTCATCGTTTCTGCCGCAGGGTGCTCCGCAATCGGAGCAGCGGGGTACGAGGCTTTCTTTTTCCGCATGCACTTCGTCAATTAATGCTTTGATTGTCGTTTCATTGAAGTTCACATTGGTGATGGTTGTGAACAGCCCTTTGATAAGCAGCTTATAGGTGTTCTCGGTCAGCTGAGTATTGCCGTCCGTTGCACGGGAAAGCCCGATCAGAGCACCGGTAAGCTGATCCTGCAAACCGGCAATATCCGGCTTCTTGCCGCAGACGCCGGATTTCGTGCATCCCTTGCCGCCTGCGGTCTGCTCACATTGAAAACAAAACATCTGTGTATCCATTTGAATCTCCTCCTTACACTTCTTCAATGGCTCCAACGGGGCAGCCGCCCTTGGCTTCCGCTGCAGCGGATTCAAATTCAGCAGAAACTTCTGCTTCGATTGCCTTTGCTTTCCCGGTATCTGTCATGGAGAAGACTTCCGGACAGGTTCCCTCACACAGTCCGCAGCTGATACATCCGTCATTGACAAAGTATTTCATCTGATATTCCTCGCTTTCTCTTGGTTATCGTTTTATTCCAGCGTAAGCAGCAGTGCCATCTTGAACTTCTTCACAGCCGTTACGCTGTGGAGTCCTGCTTTTGCAAAGTGGAAGTTTTCACCCGCCTTGATGGGATGATTCTCACCTTCATAACCGATAACGCCCTCGCCGTCCAGCGCAAAGATGATCGCCTCACCGGGAGCTGCGTGCTCGGAGAGGCCGGTTCCCTCATCAAACGCCATGACCACAAGCTTCATTTTATCGTTATGTACCACGTCCATACGGTCTTACTTACAACCATTACGAGACGGAGGAGCGTGTTGTTGGCAGCTATGTTTCAATAAAAGATGTTCTGAATTTGCTACCGGATCTACTAGGTTAGCAAACAATAAATGCAACAACAATCTCTCAAGCGGTCCATACGCGGTCTGCTTCGGTTATCTTTATCTGACATAAACGCAGTACGCCCGCAGGACTATTCCTGCGGGCGTGCCTTTGCGCTAATACTAATTTGACCTTTGGCGGCCTATTTACTTCGCCGTGCTGTACCGCATGAGCATCGTCGCCAC